>DATFXD010000001.1:0-17328 GCA_035258605.1 Hyphomicrobiaceae bacterium
GTGGAAGCCCGCGAGGCGCTTGCCGAGGCGGGCGGTGAAAACGCTCGTTCCCGACATGGTTCCCCTCCGTGGCTTATGGTTGATGGAATGCGGTGGGCAAAGAAGCCCGCTGCAGCGCAGATAGCGGCATATCTCAACTGAGCGTCACGCCGCTTGGCTGAGATACAGGCATCGCTGCAGGAATTCAAGACAGCTCCCGTCGACATTGGGCTGATGGCGTGGGGCCAAGGCGCTCGGACTAGCTCTCCCACGCTCGCAGGCCTGTCCGCATTGTCTGAGCTAATTTCCTGGTCTTCGGCCCCATAGAGGCCAAGCATTGCAATGTCCCTCCCTCCGCTCAATCTGGAAGAAGTCACCCAATCGGCTGAGGATCCTTTCGCTGCACTGAATTCGATGCTCAGTGAATACAACGCTGGGCACGTGGGCCCTGCAATCATTTGCCGCTGTGGGTCTTCGCACGCGATCCTTGAGGCAAGGTACAAGGCGGCGCGCGAGGCCAGACCTATTGGTCCTGGTGCACAATCGATGTGCTAGCCGTTGCGCAGCCTTACCGTGAACTCTCGCCCCGAAACCATGGCAGCAATTGAGTGGTCTGCGGACACAAATTCCGCGCGTTGAAGCCGGCGACGCGGGACTGCCCCTGACCCACTCCAGACCCTGGCAACGCCCGATCACTGCGACGCAAACATGGTGCAGCGCGCAGGCGCGTTGCAGGCGCCCGTCATTCAGGTAGGCCCGCCTTTCGCAGGGCGTCTGCGTATTTTGCCGGGTGTTCCGGTTGCCGAAACGGGCCCAGTACATTTTGGAATAACGAAGCGGAAATCACAATCGCCACCCCCCGCAGCATCAAGCGGCGGCGTGACCCGCTTGGCACTCTGTCAGGGCTGCTGACAGAGGCATCGCGCATCTACCGCAAGATGAAGGCCGGACGGCTCGACCATGAGACTGGGCGCTCGCTGGTTTGGTGCCTAGGGCAGATGAGGGGGATGGTTGAAGCCCGACACCTTGAGCGCATCGAGGCCAAGCTGAACCAATTGCAGGCGACTGCAGACAGCCGAGGACTGATCACCGGTGGTCACGACGGCACAGACCCACAAGCTCGATTGCCGAATTGATACCGGGCTGGTGTCGATGCTGCCTTGCGGGTGAGTTGGGAACGGGAGCCGCTGAAATGGTCACGCTCGCACAGATCACGCGGCTAGAGGGTCGCATTGCCGCGCTGGCCGATAAGATGAACCCAAGCGCGAGCATCCACTACGAGGTGGAATTGGTCTGGATACAACCCGACGGGAGCGTGCTCGACGGTGCCGGCAAACCAGTTGATCGGCGGCCGCGCGTCATCATGCTCGACTTTGGGGAGCGGAGCTGATGGTGACCGCAACCCAAGTCTCACGCCTTGACGCCCAAGCTCGACGCGCTGGCGGCTGCCATCGATACGGACAGCCGCGCCATCACCGTCGTGGTGTTCCAAGGCGAGACGCGCGAGTTTGCCCTCCAGCGGCACCGGGAGTTGCGGCCCGACCATGCTGGCCGGGCGGTGCGGTTCGAGCACCGGAACGAGGAACGCCACGAGGTGCGTGAGATGTTCGCCGTTCACATGCCTGATGAGCTTCAGGCGGTCCTAGACCGCATCGAGGCCGCCGGCGGCGGGCTCACTGTCGGGCAGCGGATGCTTAGGAACGCCCACGGGTGGGATGACGAAAACGACCACCCCAACCATCGCGATTGACTGCGCCAGCGCAACTCCTGTCACATCCCTTTAAAGTATCCTGAAACGAGCAGGCCTCAGCGCGGACTACCGCGACCGCCGCGATCCTCGCGGTCCATTTCCCGCCACCAGTGGCTCGAACCGACGGCATAGGCCTCCGGAAGGGTGGGGCCGTAGTAGTAGCCGCCGCTGGGGTAGGGATAGTAGCCGTAACCGCGACGGGGCCCGCCATACGAGCGGCAATGGCGACTGCCGCCTTGCCACCAGCAACGCCGGTAGGCAACGTCCTGTGGCTTTGATTGCGCGCCGACCGCCGCCATAGTTCGCATCATGCCAAGGGCCGCCGGTGCGGCCTGGGCGCCGAGAGCGCCGAGCCCTAAGCTGGTGGCACCGCAGACCCCGATCAGGGCCAGTTGCGTTTTGTGCATCGTTGTCAGTCGCATTCCTGTCGCTCCTCGTTCGCAACGCCGGCGCCGGATGATCCAGCAAATGATCGTCCTCGTTGTGATCTCGCTTACAGTAGATCGGAGAGGAAGAACCGTCGCCCCAGTCCAAAGTCAGATCAGCACACGGTACGCTCGAAGCGAACAACTAGCTGCAAAGCTAGTCGTGTGTGAACGCGATCAGAAGAATGAGAGACGGTGCGGGTTGCCAATCAGGGATTTCACCGCTTGTGAGAGCGGAAAGATACTGAGCTGGCACCTTTGCACACTGGACGCTCAATGCGTGGTCGGTCACTTCGATAGCGGACCACTACCCTGCCATTGTAGGGAATGGCCACATTGCACGTTATCGTGTCAGGACCCGGTACACACTTGCACGGCCTACCCCGAGCTTCTTCGCAATAGCCGTGGCGCCGAGACCCACCTTGTGCAAACGCCGGACCTCGTCGGCTTTGATACTGGGCTTGCGACCCTTGTAGACGCCCCGAGCCTTGGCAGCGTTAATGCCCTCCATCTGCCGTTCCCGCCGCAGGTTGTTCTCGAACTCGCCGAAAACGCCCAGCATCGACAAGAATGCCTTCCCTGCCGCACTGCCGGTGTCGATGGGTTGCTCCGTGGCTTTCAGGTGGACGCCCTTCTCCCGCAGTTCATGTACGATGTTCTGGAGGTCACGCAGGCTTCGCGCCAGCCTGTCGATGCGGGTGACAATCAACGTGTCGCCGGGCCGCAAGAACTCCAACAGGGTCTCGAGGGCATCGTGTCGAAGCGGCGGACTTCCGGCTACGTCAGTGGACCCTGGCGTCATTGGGTCAAGACCAAGTGCCCGAACTGGAAGCGCGAGAATGCCGAGCGGCATCGTCTTTTTGAGCAACCTAGCGGGCCGACAATCAGCGAGCACGAGCGCGCATTTGGCGAAAAAGCGCGAAGAGCTAGCCCGCGTACTTGAGCGCCTGCAGGCACCCGATGTGCGCCCAGGGCTCGCCAAGGAACTTCACCGGCATGTCACCATCCCGGAGCGTGAAATCGCCGGGCTCCGCTAGCTGCTCACCTCGTGCTATCTGAAGAACAAGTACTTAATCAGAGCTGCTATGGCCAACAGCAGCACGAGACCTACGAGCAGATGCCCGAAGCCCATTCCCCACATCATGCCACCATCAAATCATGGCGAAGTGCCTTGTTAGTTTGCAACTGGCGCGACGGCTCAGTACCGCCGGCTGCGTGATGGTCAGTCTCAATCGATTTGAGACAACGATGTCAGCGATGCTATGTTTCCGGTAAGAATGGCGAGGACAACGCTTATGTCAGCTTCCTGTTGCCACCATCATCACGACCCGCAACGATGCAATCCTGCCTTCAAGCGGGTGCTGTGGATCGTGCTGGCGATCAATGCCGTGATGTTCCTGGTCGAGATCGGCGCTGGCGTAGCGGCAGGATCGGCATCACTGCAAGCCGACGCCCTCGACTTCCTTGGTGATGCTGGCAATTACATCATCGGCCTTGCCGTCGTCGGGATGGCGCTCCGCTACCGGGCGATGGCAGCTTTCGCCAAGGGTCTAACGATGGGCGCTTTCGGCCTATGGGTGATCGGCACTGTGGTGTGGCATGCGCTTATGGGTACAGTGCCAGAACCGATTACGATGGGCGTGATCGGTGCAGTCGCCCTCATCGCCAATGCCGCCTGCGCAGCACTTCTTTATGCTTACCGCGAGGGTGACGCCAACATGCAATCCGTCTGGATTTGCTCGCGCAACGACGTGCTCAGCAATCTCGCAGTGCTACTCGCGGCCGTGGGTGTGTTCGGTACAGGCACCGGATGGCCCGACCTGATCGTGGCGTCCATCATGGCTACCCTGGCAGTGCAAGGTGCCTGGATCGTGATGCAGCGGGCGAGCGATGAGTTGGGGGCGCCGGCATCGTCTAAAGCGCCGGATTTGCCGGCACCGGCTCGTCGGGTCTGAGCACCAGCGCGCATCGGCGCTGTCATTAGCCCTTGCCGCAAGGAATGTGGCGCAGCGGCGGCGCACGTGCGCGGGGGGCCACCTCTGGCGTTCGTAGGCCTCGATCACATCGGTGAGAGCCGCCGGCTCGGCCTCCTCCGGGCTGTTCTCGGTGCGGCCCGTCAATGCGTCGGCGCGGTCCACAAGCATCCGGTCACCACCACCACGACGGAGACCATTAAACCGGAGACCAGTCAGGCCAGCGGGACTGGGCAGGCACTTCGCGGCACATCGGTGCGGCCGCGAGAGCCTAGGGGCCAGCACTTCGTGAGGCGCGGCTCTGCCCGTCGTCGGCAGCACCGAGCGCGCCGCCACCACCACCGGTGCATCGGCGGCTTGAGCGCCTCGCACGAAGCAGTCGTGTGAGCACATCGAGGAACCGCGAGGGAGTTCGTCATCGAGTTTTCCCGGAGCTGAGCCTCCTGACGACCCCTTGTCCGCCCGTTCGCCGCCTGCAACTTGGTCGGGCCCAGCACCGCCGTGGCGCCCAGCGCCGAGGCCGCCAGCATGTAGCGTCCGGTCCGGCGATAGTGATGTCACCGGCGCGGCTCGCCGCCTCCGCCATCGGCCGTCTAACGGCGCTGGTCGCACCCCCGTCATGCCGGTGCTGATCATCAGGCCCCTCGGTGGCGTCGGGGATGTGGTGATACAACGATGGCACGCGCGCAGCTTGCGCGGCAGCTCAGGCTGAGCTTGGCGGATCGCACCAGGTTTTGTCGCCGGCGGCTGCGGCTGGGCTGCGGACCGCAGTCCTAAGCGCCCTGGGGCTCTGGAGCCGGGAGCCCGGTCCGGGTAGCCGCATCTGCCCATCGTGGCGTCAGCACTAGATTTAGTGGGTGGGGCTCAGTCCATACCGCAACCTGTATGTCGACGCCCTTGATGATCTTCCATTAGTTTCGTGGAACAAAATAGCAACCGAAAGGACGCGTATGAGCTACCAACGACCAGCCACCGTCGCCTGCGCTTACTGCCGCAGGGTCGTTAGCGTGGGCCCGATTGGTAGGGTCCGGCGCTATTGCTCACTGACCTGCCGCACGGCGGCCTGCGAGGCCAGGCGGGGCGGCCGACCGTCGTCTGAGGACAGACAGCGCGCATTGATCTGGGGCATCCTCCAGGATGCCGGCATTATCCCGGCCGACAAGCCGCTGCCGACGCGCAAATCGGAGGGTTTGACATGACTTACAAGGCGCTCACCACCCTGCTGGCGCTGATCGCGCTGTCCATGCCGGCGATGGAGGGCACAATCTACGCCACCGATGGCAACGTCGTTGGCCGCTGCACCACCGACAGCCACGACACTTCAACGCTTTTGGCCGCGGTGGTCTCGTCATTGGCCACGCCACCGGCAACACCGTCATTATGCATGACGCCGTGTCCGAGGTGCTAGGCGACAGACCCAAGTGGGGAAACCGGCGAAGACCCGCGCCCGATGAGTAGGGAGAACAAAACCACCCGATTAGCAAAACATCGGGCGGTCCTAGTGATCGAAGAGAGAGCTTGTCGTGACAATGCCCCACTACGTCATGAGAGCAGAACCCGCACTGCCCGTGAACGACTGGCAGCGACGATCATATTGGCAGACATACACGGAGTGGCAACGACTGTGGCAAGTGTACACCTTGCGGCAGGCGCACGCCCAGTCGCAACAAGGGTTGCTCGCGACACCATCGTCATCGTGCAATGACAACAACAGTGCCGCCAAGGTCGAGGCACCGACATCGAAACGCAAACGCCGATCTAGCCTCGAAACCTTCACGGCACAGGCTCAGCGCGCGGCACAGCGCATTGGGCTCGCTGTGCGAGCCATCGAGGAGAAAGCGGATGGCGCCCGCATCGTGCACTTCGGCAGGCCAACAGCTGATAACGGCGAGATCGGCGACAGGACAACCAACCCTTGGGACATGGTGTTCAACGATGCTGCGGACTAAGAGCGGCCTGCCTAAGCATTGCACGTGGACAACAGACCGACACGGCAAACGCCGCGTTCGCTTCCGCCGTCGCGGCTTCTCAACCTATCTCACGGATGGGACCCCGTGGTCCGAACCATTTATGCGCCAGTACGCCGCCGCGCTTGATGGGGCCAAGGCGCAGGCGACCAATGTCGGCAAGAGCCGCACAATCGCAGGCACCGTCAATGCCCTGGTTGTCGAATATATCGACCCCAATTCGAAGACTTCGCCTTTCAAGGCGGGCGCGGCAGAGACGCGGCGCACGCGCCGGAACATCCTGGAAAACTTTCGCACGGCCTATGGACACTTGCCGCTCTACAGCATCGGCGCGGGCGGACGCCGCACGATGTTGCTCAGGCGCGAGCATATGCAACGCATTGTCAACGAAAAGGCAGCCACGCCATTCGGGCAGCGGAACTTTCTCAACACATTGCGGGCGTTGTTCAAGTGGGCGATGGCGGAGGGACGCATCCCCGACGATCCGACGCTCGGCGTGACGCGCCAGAAGGTCAAAACGACCGGATACAAGGGATGGTCGGAGCAACACATCCAGCGCATCGAGGCGAGATACCCAATCGGCACGAAGGGGCGACTGGCGTTCGCCCTGATCCTCTACACCGGCTTGCGCCGAAGCGATGTCGTCAAGGTCGGACCACAGCACATTCATGATGGTTGGTTGATCATCGAGCAAGGCAAGACGGAGGGCGGCGAGGAAGCACATCTGGAGATCCCGGTGCATCCGAAGCTGCGCGAGATCATCGATGCGACATCCACGCTCGGATTGAAGACCTTTTTGGTGACGCATTACGGCAAGCCATACACCGCGGCTGGTTTCGGCAACTGGTTTCGCGAACTGTGCGACCAAGCGGGGTGTTTCGACATTTCGGCTCATGGCGGACGCAGGGCGACGGCGCGTCGGCTTGCGGAGATCGGGTGCAGCGCGAACCAGATCGCCGCCATCACCGGCCATGCGTCGTTGTCGGAGGTGCAGCGCTACACCAAGGCCGCCGACAGAAAGCGCATGGCGCGCGAAGCGATGGCTAAGCTAGTGGAGAGCGGATCGTGAACAGATCAGAGCGGATCACGAACAGATTTTTGTCCAACCTAGAGACCCGGTTGGACAATTTGAGCGCCAAGCCGTTGAAATCAAATGACCTGGGTGCAAGGTTGGTGGGCCCGGCAGGACTCGAACCTGCAACCAGACGGTTATGAGCCGCCGGCTCTAACCATTGAGCTACGGGCCCACGGGCGCGGGCGAGCGCCTCTATAGCATCCACGGGCGGCCGCGTGGAATGCCAAGGCATGGTTCAGCCAAAAACCAGTGTATCCTGCGGCCGACGATAGGCCGATGCGAGGATTGCATGCTCAGATACAACTTGGCGATAGCGCTCGTGGCAGGCGCGCTGCTGGTGCACCCTTGGGCCACGGCGGTGAGGGCGGCGGAGGGTGACAGGCCGCAGGAGCGAACGGTCAGCGTTTCGGCAACGGGCAGCGTGGCCGCCGAGCCCGACATTGCCACGATCTCGACCGGCGTCGTTTCGGAAGCCGAGACGGCGCGCGAAGCGCTGGCGCGCAACAGTGCGACCATGGCCAAGGTGATCGAGGGCCTCAAGGCGCTGGGCATTGCCGCCACGGACATTCGCACCACCGCGGTCAACGTCGAACCGCGCTACCACAATACCAAGGACGAGGCGCCCCGGATCGTCGCCTACCAAGTCGTCAATCAGGTCCGCATCACCGCCCGCGACCTCAAACGCCTGGGTGAGGTGCTGGACCAGGTTGTCACCCTCGGCGGCAATCAGATCGGCGGCATCGCCTTCGACGTCTCGAAAGCGGAGGAGCTCAAGGATGAGGCGCGCAAGGCGGCGATGGCCAATGCGCAGCGGCGGGCGAAGCTTTACGCCACCAGTGCCGGGGCCGACATCGCCCAGGTGCTGACGATCTCGGAAGAGGGGCCGGCTGCGGCGCCGCGCCCGATGGCGCGGACCGCGCTGGCGGCGAGCGATGTGCCGATTGAACCCGGCAGCCAGCGGCTCGAGGTCAAGATCCACGTCACCTGGGCGCTGCGCTAACCCCGGCACCAACCGCGGTCCGGCAACGCTCCGCGTGAGCTTCGCCGGCGCAACTCGATGGCCGGCTCATCGCCTGAGCGCCCGGCCAATCTGCTCCAGGCACTGTCGGAAGGCGGTAAGATCGGTCATGTCCGGGATGGCCGTGGCCTGATGGCGCACGAGGGTGCCGCCGGAGGCGGCGACGGCCATCTCGATCATCAGGTTGTCGGAGAGGTCGTGGTCCTCGACCGCGCACTCCGGTCGATCGCAATCCAACGCCGGCGACCGCTGCGCGCGATAGCCGATGGCGCGGGCGTGGTAGCCCTCGGCCGCATTGGTATAGGCCGACACCGGGCGGCCGAGCGCGGACATAAAGCCCACCTCGAAGACCGTTCCGGCATCGGCGGAAACGCCGCGAAACGGCGTCAGGTTGGCAATCATGCCGTCGCAGGAGCGCACCAGGTCGGTGTTGGCGGCAAAGATACGGCGGGCCTGCTCGCGTTTGGCGAGGGGGATGCGCCCGAGCTCAACATCGTGCGGAAAGACGCCTTCGAAGCCGGCCGCTGCCGCCAAGCGACACTTCTCAAGGCCAATGCTGTGCGCTTGCGGCAAGAACACTTCGGGACCGGCAAAATAAATGCGCGGTCGGCGCGCGCCGCTTCTCATGCTGCCCTCCTGGTTGTCGAGCCGGGGCGCTAGGGTGCTGCCGGCCGCCACGTTGATCCTAGTGGCCATTGCAACGGCTAGGATGCAAGATCTGATGGCAATCGGGGTAGCGCATGCCGCTGCTGTGACGTGGATCAGCTGCGCGGGGAACCAGCAGACCGCGATCGGCTGTCCCGTCCCGAGGTCAGTGGGCGCGGCGGGAGCATTGCCGATGCCCTCCCGGGCGGCGGTGAGGGACGATGGCGGCCAACGCCAGCGTTAGAGCGTGCCGATCGCCGAACCGCGCGGGCAGGGGCGCGACCGGCAACGCCACAGGACGCGAGCCCCGACGCTCCGCGGGCCGGCTGATGCCCGCTTTCCCCCGTATTTGCCGTAGGTTGCAGCCCAGATTTTTTGTATGTCCTGGCGGCAGCTTGCCGGCGACCTGCCGGTTGCCGAGGGAGCACATTTGCCAACATCGAGCGATCCCCGCCAGCGCCGGTCGGCGGCCGTCGCGGTGGCGAGGGCCAAGACCCCGATCTTCTACGGTTGGTATGTGGTGGCCGCGATCGCGCTCATTACGACCATCACCTCGGGGCTTGCCTTCTACAACCTATCGATCCTGCTTGCCGCCTTCGTGGCCGAGCGTGGCTTTCCGGTGGCGCTCGCCTCCAGCGCCACGGCTGCGTTCTTTGTCGCCAGCGCTCTCGGCGGGTTGCTGTCGGGGCGGCTCGTTGATCGCCTGGATGCGCGCCTCGTCATTGCCACCAGTGCGGCCATCGGGTCCTTGGCGCTGGGTTCGGTGGGCCTGCTGTGGGAAACCTGGCAGCTCTTCCTGTTCCACGTGGTGTTTGGCTTGGCGCATGGCTCGAGCGGGCTGGTGCCGGTTACCACCGTACTGGCACGTTGGTTCAGCGCCCGGCGCGCGTTGGCTTTTTCGCTGGCCTCGACCGGCCTGTCGCTGGGCGGCATCGTCATCGTGCCGATCGTCGCCTTCACCATCGAACGCCGCGGCTTGGCCGGCGCGGCGCCGTATATGGGGGCGGCGCTGTTCCTCGGCATCGTGCCGGTCACCCTTTGGCTGTTGCGGCCGTGGCCGCAAGCCATGGGGCTGGCGCCCGATGGGGCGCCAGTGCCGGCGTCGGGTGGGGAGGCCCCGGCGTTGCCCTCGACCGCCTTCGCGGTGGCGATCCGCACGCGGTATTTCTATGCCGTTTCGATCGCCTACCTGTGCCTGCTTGGCGCGCAAGTGGGCGCCATTGCCCATCTCTATCGCCTGGTCAGCGGCCGCGCCGGCATCGAGACCGCGGCGTTCGCGATCGCCATCATGGCCGCCGCCAGCACCATCGGCCGTCTGCTCGGGGGCATCATCACCTTGAAAGTGCCGGTACGGGTGTTCGCGTTGGCGCTGATGGCCGCCCAAGCCATTGGCCTGGCCGCGTTGGCGGTCGCCTTCGAGCCGATGCTCATGCTGGTGAGCGTGGTGGTGTTCGGCCTCACCATCGGCAACTCGCTGATGATGCATCCCCTGCTGCTGGCGGAGGTGTTCGGCACGCGCGACTATGGCCGCATCTATTCCACCAGCCAGCTCGTGACCACGTTGGGGGTGGCGGGTTGTCCGGCCCTCATTGGGCTGATGTTCGAGACGAGTGGTGGCTACGGTGTGCCGTTTGTGGGTGCGGCCGCGCTCACCATGATCGGATTGGTGATCTTGGCCCTGTTTGCGACCACTCGGCGCTGAGCGGCATCGCGCTCGCGGCATTTGGTTGAACCCGGCGCAGGCTGGTGGTGCCGCCAAACCTGTGCTGCACAGCACAGCCATTTGTGTTGGGGGCGGTCACTCTTTTTTCTGCGCTGATGACCCACTGAGGCATTGAGCAAGGGGTGACCTCGCATGACCGATGAGCCGCGATTCCAGCGCGTCGAGGGCGGCGCCGACACCCTCCATCTGCGCTACCATGGTGGCGGCGTCGTTGCCGTCGTCCTGTGGCTTGCCGATCTGTGGATTTCGGCGCGCGGCGGAACCCCGGCGCATCGCAGCGCCAGCATCGCCGCTGCGGCGCAAACGAGCGTGCGTCGCGCCCGCGCCTGGGCGCTGGTGAGCGCCGTACTGATGGCCGGCATCGTGGCGCTGATCACGGTGCGGGCCGGTCACCATGGCGTCCGTGCCGGCAGCGGGCCACTGCCGCCCCATGTCAAGGCGGCGGTGTGCCCGACCTGACATGGTGGGCGGACGGTGTCGAAGAGGTGGCCCGCGCCCCTCGGTCGCTTGCCGGATGGCTCGCATCACAATGCAAAGAGGGAAGCGCGCGGGGGGGCGCGCGCCGCGATGCCCGGGCTTGGCTGCGGCCAAATGGCTCAAGCGGTCGCAATTTGCCTGCGTCCTGCCTGCCGCAGCATCAGGAAGACCACAATCGATAGATTGAGCAGGTTCCAGGCGATGCCGTTGCTGAATGCCCTGGCGTAAGACCCGGTCAGGTCGAATATGGCCCCCGACAGCCAGCCGCCGAACGCCATGCCGACAATGGTTGCCATCAGCGCGAGGCCGACGCGCGTTCCAGCCTCGTGTGGTGGAAAGAAATCGCGCACCAGCACGGCGTACATCGGAATGATGCCGCCCTGCACCAGACCAAACAAGGCCGAGATCACGTAGAGCGAGGTCAAGCCGTCGAACCACAGGTAGAGCAGCAGCGCCGAGGCCTGCAGGGCGGAGCCCAACAGCATGGTGCTGAGCCCGCCGATGCGGTCGGCAATGAAACCCGAGCCGATCCGGCTGGCTACGCCGAAGCCCAGCATGATGGTGAGCATCTCGGCGCCCCGCGTGACGCCATAGCCGAGGTCGCCACAGTAGGCGACGAGGTGCACCTGCGGCATCGACATGGCGACGCAGCAGGCCAGGCCCGCAACCATCAGCAAAACCTGCAGCGCACTCGGCGATAGGCCGAGCGCACCGCGCCCGCCCGTGCCGCCGGCCGCTGCCGGCATCGGCTCTGGCAGTGCGATGCGCGGCTTCAACAGGGTGATCAGCGGCAGCATACTGATCAGGCACAATAGGCCGATGACGATTTGGGTCTGCCGCCAGCCCTGGCCGGTCATGAACTGGGTCACGACCGAGGGCCAAACGGTGCCTGCCAGATAGCTGCCGGTAGCGCAGATGGACACCGCCAATCCGCGCCGTCGTGTGAACCAGTGGGAGATGTCGGCGATCAGCGGCGCGAAGGTGCCCGAACTGCCGAAGCCGATCACGGCGTGGGCGAGCGCCAGCTGCCAGACACTGGCGGCCCAGGCGGAGGCGATATAGGCGCCGGCGAGGAGGAGGGTACTGACAACGAGCGGGCCGATAATGCCGAAACGATCGACCAGACGTCCAATGACCACGGCGCCAGCGGCAAAGCCGAGCATGGCCGTGGTGTAGGGCAGGGAGGCCTCGCCGCGAGCCAGGCCGAGATCGGCCGCAACCACCGGCAACTCCACCACGAACGACCACATGCCAACGCCGCCGAGCGTCCCCAACAGCATAGAGGCCAGCAGGCGAACCCAGGCGTAAGCGGATTCGGCCCTGCCGCTCGGCGCGCCTAGTGTTTGGGCAGGCATGGTCATGGGCCGGGCACAATCCGGGCTCGTGCGGGCCCGGTCAAGCGGGGGTGGCCGCGGGGCAGGCCCTCGCTGGCAAGGGGGCTGGTCTTGGGCAGCCCGGAACCGCCGGGGGCCACCACCGAGCACTGAGGGGTGGCGGGCGTTGACCCGGCAGCAGACGGTCGCTCAAGCGATGGCGACCCCGGGCGGAAAAGGTCGTCGTCGGAGGGTCTCCGCGGGCCGCTCGCCGATCGATGGATCGCGAGCGGCCGGCCAACAGGGGTGCAGCATCAAAGATGGCCGAGCGCCACCCTCCGCCCAGCCGTGTGGTCTGGCCCCACCCGCACCGGCCTTGCTGAGGAGCCGTGCTCGGGGGGCTTGCTCGGGGCCCTCGCCGGCCGCGCTCTTTGCCGCTCTAGGCCGCCGTCCTGAGCGCCGGCACATCTTCGCGGGCAAACAGCATGCGCCGCTCGAAGTGGGTCGAGTGGAAGAAGGGGTAACGCTGCGGCACGGCGAGGCGCGCGGCGGCGTAGTCCAAGACCATGAGGCAAATCGGTTTGGTCAGCGAGGGATAGTGCCGCGGCGGGCAGATCGCCTGGTGCCCGAAGGTGCGCCGATAGAAGGCCTGGTGCTCGCCGCGCACCGTTGCCAACAGCACATCGGCCGCGAAGTATTCCGAGGCCAGCCAGGCCAGGCGGGTGGTGACGTAGCACAGTTCCGGATAGCGCCGCGACAGTTCGCGATCGGCCACGAACCGGGTCGGATCGATTATGATGCGCCCAGCCGCGATTTGCGGCCCCAGAATGTCGGAAAAAACGTTGAGTGCCGGCAGCTCCCCGCACGCCGGCGAGGCGATGTGCAACCGAATGGAGCTTGCCAATTTGCCTTCGAGGTAGACGCCGAAGATCCATACGTTGGCGGAGTCGTCGAGGCTGTCGGAAAACTTCTCGCTGGCATTGGGTGCGATCGCACCCTCGCGCATGTAGGCTTGGTAGCGCAGCCTGAATACGGCGTCCCGTTCTTCAGGCGTTTCGATCCTCCGGTAGTCGACCCGGTTGAGCAACTTCATGACCCGATCCACCAGGCTGAGGCCCGGCAGCTCGGAAACAGACGCAGAAACACACACTTGCAATTTCTCCTCTGGCGCCCGCCACGCGAATTACTAAGGTTAACATCCAGTTAAGTTCTGTAAAGGGCGAAATGAACAAGCGGCAATAACGTCAGGCGCAGGGTTAATGCATGGTTAAGCGGCCCAGCAAATGGGGCAATACATTAAGAGAGGCGCGACTTGGTTGAGCATGCAACGATTTTGACCAGACTATGGCAAATCAAACCCCGATCATATAAATGTTATCTTGTATCAGACTGGATATATCTGTTTGGTGCCGTTTCCGTTCGGGTGCCGTGGCCAGGCACGATTGAGGACGCCGGCCGTCCTGCCGCCGGCGCGATTGTTTGAACCAAAACTGATGGGATGGGCCGAGGCCACAGCTTGCCTTAGGGCACGGCTCCGCAGCGGCGCGCGCCGAGCTCGCGGTGCCAGCTCCAGCTCCCAGGTGGCGACACGGGTGATCGATGCGGACTTCCGGGTTCTTGTCGAGGTTGAGGCGGTCAGTCGGGATCAAGTGACGTCCTCTCCACCCGAGCCCTGCGCGCTGAGGGCGGAGCCTCCTGCTGCAAGCACCTGACGTCGCCAGCGGCGAATGCGGGCCGAATTGAGAGCTCGATCGTGATCGGCCGAACGCTCTTCGCACGTCCATTCCCGACGGGGAAACCAGGGCCACGGGGCGCGCGCGCGGCACCTCGATCAGGCCGCGCGCCGTCAATTTGGTCGGGAACCACTGCAACGGCGACCAGCACCGCCAAGCATAAGACGCGTTGGCCAACCAGGTAGACACCGCAGGCGTCGACCGGCGGGATTTCGGCCAGCACTGCGGGCGGATCGCGAGCTTCTTTTTTGGGTCGCGGTGTACTTGCTTCATCGGCTGTGGTGGCACATCGGCGTCGGTGATCGAGATCGATGGCCATTAAACCCTGGAGAATATGGCAGGAGACAAGCCGCAATGATGGCGCCATGGTGCGGTGCGGACAATGGGCTACGGCTGCGGCGAAGTCCGGCGGGCGGGTGTCGATGAGGCGTGCCGCGCCTCGTGCGGCGGAGAGTGGCGAGGAACGCAACGGATGCTGGCCCGTTGCCATCCTAGCTGGCAGGAAAGCGATCGGCGATGGCCAACCGCATCGAGGACTACGCGCTGATCGGAGATTGCGAGACCGCCGCATTGGTCGGCCGCGACGGCTCGATCGACTGGTTGTGCTGGCCGCGGTTTGATTCGGCCGCCGTGTTCGCGGCGCTGTTGGGTGATGGTGGCAACGGCCATTGGCGCATCGCTGCCGTGGACGAGGAGGCGCGCGTCTCGCGCCGATACCGCGGTGATACCCTCATTCTCGAGACCGAGATCGTCACCGCCGACGGTGCCGCCACCGTCATCGACTTCATGCCGCTGCGAACCCGCGGCGGCAGTAGCCACATCATTCGCATGATCGCCGGCCGGCATGGGCGGGTGGCCATGCACACTCGCCTGGTGCTGCGCTTCGATTATGGAACGATGGTGCCTTGGGTTACCAGGCTCGATCGTGGCACGATCAAGGCCATCGCCGGCCCCGACATGGCCGTGCTGCGGACCGACGTGGACATGCAGGCCGACGGCTTTAGCCATCGCGCCCAATTCACGGTCAATGCCGGCGACCGCACCACGTTCGTACTCGGCTATGCGCCCTCCTTTCAGCCACTGCCCGAGCCGCTGTCGCCGGTTGCCGCGCTCGAGGAGACCGAGCAGGCCTGGGCCAAGTGGAGCCGCGGCTATCAGCCGGCCGGCAATTATGCCGACGAGGTGCTGCGCTCGCTGATAACGCTGAAGGGGCTCACCTATCGCCCTACCGGCGGCATCGTCGCCGCACCCACCACCTCCTTGCCGGAGAAGCTCGGCGGGACCCGCAACTGGGATTACCGCTACTGTTGGCTGCGCGATGCGACCTTCACCTTGTTTGCCTTGATGAACTGCGGCTTTGAGGAGGAGGCCGAGGCGTGGAGAGGTTGGCTGCAGCGTGCGGTGGCCGGCAATCCGGCGCAGGTACAGATCATGTACGGTCTCGCCGGCGAACGGCGTCTCGATGAGTGGGAGCTCGCCGACCTCGCCGGTTATCAGGGCGCAAAGCCGGTGCGCATCGGCAATGGAGCGGCCAAGCAGCTGCAAATCGACATTTTTGGCGAGGTCATGGATGCGCTGTTTCAGAGCGGTAAGCGCGGCCTGGCGCCGATGGGCGCCGAATGGAACCTGCAATTGAAGCTGGTCGAGCATCTGGAGACAATCTGGCGCGAGCCCGACCAGGGATTGTGGGAAGTGCGCGGTGGGCCGCGGCAATTCACGCACTCCAAGGTCATGGCCTGGGTGGCGCTCGACCGCGCCATCAAAAGCAGCGAGAGTTTCGGCGTCGCCGGGCCAATCGAGCACTGGCGCCGACTGCGCGATGCGATTCATGCCGAGGTCTGCGACTGCGGCTACAACGCCAAACTCGGCGCCTTCGTGCAAAGCTATGGTTCAACCAATCTCGACGCCAGTGCCCTGCTCATTCCGCTGGTCGGCTTTCTACCGCCCGATGATCGTCGCGTGCAATCGACGCTGGCAATGATCGAACGCCACCTGGTGATCGATGGGCTGGTGCACCGCTACGACACCGGCCACGCCGATGATGGGCTGCCCGTCGGCGAGGGGGCGTTTCTCGCCTGCAGCTTCTGGTTTGCCGACAACTTGGTGCTGCTCGGACGCCGGCGCCAGGCGCAGGAATTGTTCGAGCACCTGCTTGGCCTCGCAAACGACGTGGGACTGTTGTCGGAGGAGTACGATCCCGTTGCCAAGCGTATGCTCGGCAACTTTCCGCAAGCCTTCTCCCACGTTGCCCTTGTCAATACCGCCAACAACCTTTGCAAATCAGAAAACCCAGCCGCGCAACGTTCCGGCGCGCAACCCTCCCCGGCGGCGGCTCAGCCATTGCCGGCGAAGTCCGGATAAAGCGTCATGCCGCCGTCGACAAATAAGGTGGTGCCGACCACGTAATCGGACGCATCGCTGGCGAGCCAAACGGCGGCATTGGCAATATCCTCCGGCTCGCCGATGCGGCCATAGGGAACAAGGGTCAACAGGCGCGCTAGCGCCTGGGGCGTCTCCCAGGCCGGCCGGTTGATGGCGGTCCGAATGGCACCGGGGGCGATGGCATTGACGCGAATGCGCTCGGGGGCCACTTCCTGCGCCAGGCTGCGCATCAGCATGTGCACACCGCCCTTGGCGGCGGCGTAGTTGACGTGCCCGGCCCACGGGATCACTTGGTGTACGGAACTCATACAGATGATCTTGCCGGCGGCGCGGGACATCTCCTTGACGATACCGCGCCGGCGGAATTCGCGGATGGCTTCGCGGGCGCACAGGAACTGACCGGTGAGATTGATCGTCAGTACCCGCTGCCACTGCTCGAGCGTCATGTCGGCAATGGCGGCATCCTGCTGTACGCCGGCATTGGCGATAAGAATGTCGATGGTGCCGAACTCGCGCCGCATGCGCGCGAACATGTCCTCGATCTCGGCGGCGACCGCGACATCTGCCTTGTGCGCCGCCGCCGCGACACCGCAGCCTTGAATGGTGCGCACGGTTTCTTCGGCGGCGGCGGCCGAGGCGACATAGTTGACGAGGACGTCGGCGCCGGCATGACCCAGCGCGATGGCCACCGCACGCCCGATGCCGGAGCTGGCGCCGGTGACAAGGGCTTTCTGGCCGGCAAGCGGCCGCTGAGGGTCTCCTGGCGCGCGCACGGCCATCGCTTATCCGCTAGGCTCCCAGCACCCCCACGCCTCGACCCGCCAGCCCGATCGGCGGCAACAGATGTGCTTGCAATGGCGGCCCCGCC
>DATFXD010000002.1:0-15130 GCA_035258605.1 Hyphomicrobiaceae bacterium
ACCATCGTGCAGGTGTTTCAGGCCGGCTACACGATCGAGGACCGGGTGCTGCGCCCGGCCATGGTGGTGGTGGCCAAGGCCGAGCCGAAGGCACCCGACGTGCCTGCCGCCGCCAATGACGACGCTCCGGGCCCGCGCAACGGCGACAGCACCTCCTAACGGCACCGCCGCTGGTGGCCGCCCGCGTTCCCTAGCCCGGGCGGACGCGGCGCAAGGTCAGATTGAGGCGGCCCTCAAGCTCGGGCAGCGGCGAGGTGCCGGCAAAGACCCGGTCGATGCCATGGTAGGCGAGCCGGGCCCGGCCGCCCAGCACCACCACATCCCCCGAATTGAGGCGCAGCCGGTGCTTGGGGTCGCCGCGCTGCGGCCCACCAATGTGGAATTGGGCGGCATCGCCGAGCGAGACGGAAATGACGGGTGCGGCCTTATTGTCCTCGTCCCAATCCCGGTGCGCGCCCATCTTGGCGCCGGCACGGTAGCAGTTAATGAGGCAGGCCTCGGGGCGGGAGGCGCCGCCCGCCAGCCGATCCCACAGGGCCAGCAAGCGCGCAGGGATCGGGGGCCAACCCTCCCCGGTTGCGGGGTGGGTGGGCTGGTAGCGGTAGCCCCCGGCCCGGTCCGAAACCCAGCCGAGCGCGCCGCAGTTGGTCATGGTGACCGAGAACGGCCGGCCGGTGCGGGGCATGACCGGACGATAGAGGGGAGCGCGCCGAATCACCCCCAAGATCTCGGCCAGCAGCCGGGCCTGTTCGGCCCCGTCGAGCCAGCCGGAGAGATGGGAGAAGCCCTCGGGGACCGCGACCGGGGCGATTTTGTGGCTGCTGTACATCGATCAATCGGTTCACAACATTTGCCGCCTGGCCACCGGCTCGCCACCGTTGCAGCCCCAAAAGGGCCCCACTATATAACGCCGGGATAAGCAATCGCAGCTCTAGGGGACCGTTCTCAAGGCTCCATTCTGGGCCATGGGCGCCGGACGCCGAGTTTTTGGGTCTGGACGGTCTGCCGCAAAAGAGAGGACAAGACGACATGGCCAAAGTGATCGGCATCGACCTCGGCACCACCAATTCCTGCGTCGCGGTCATGGAGGGCTCCAAGCCCAAGGTGCTCGAAAACGCGGAAGGATCCAACACCACCCCATCCATTGTTGCCTTCACCGACGATGGCGAACGCCTGACCGGTCTGCCGGCCAAGCGCCAGGGCGTGACCAATCCGATGAATACGTTCTTTGCCATCAAGCGCCTGATTGGTCGGCGCTACGACGATCCGATGGTGGAGAAGGACAAGAAGCTCGTTCCCTACAAGATCATCAAGGGACCCAACGGCGACGCCTGGGTCGAGGCGCACGGCAAGCAGTATTCGCCGGCGCAGATCTCCGCCTACATCCTGCAGAAGATGAAGGAGACCGCCGAAGCCAAGCTCGGCGAAGCGGTGACGCAGGCCGTCATTACCGTTCCCGCCTACTTCAACGATGCCCAGCGGCAGGCGACCAAGGATGCCGGCAAGATCGCCGGCCTTGAGGTGCTGCGCATTATCAACGAGCCGACGGCGGCGGCGCTGGCCTACGGCCTCGACAAGAAAAAGGATTCCAAGACCATCGCCGTGTACGACCTCGGCGGCGGCACCTTCGACATCTCCGTGCTCGAGATCGGCGACGGCGTGTTCGAGGTCAAATCGACCAATGGCGACACCTTCCTCGGCGGCGAGGACTTCGACATGCGCCTGGTCGAGTATCTGGCCGGCGAGTTCAAGAAGGAAAACGGCATCGACCTCAGGAACGACAAGCTGGCGCTGCAACGCCTGAAGGAGGCCTCCGAGAAGGCCAAGATCGAGCTGTCGTCCTCGCAGCAAACCGAGATCAATCTGCCGTTCATCAGCATGAACCCGCAGACCCAGTCGCCGCTGCATCTGACCTTGAAGCTCACCCGCGCCAAATTGGAGAGCCTGGTCGACGACCTGATCGAACGCACCAAGGGGCCGTGCCAGCAAGCCCTGAAGGACGCCGGGCTAAAGGCAGCCGAGATCGGCGAGGTCGTGCTGGTCGGCGGCATGACGCGCATGCCCAAGGTGCAGCAGATCGTCAAGGAGCTGTTCGGCAAGGAGCCGCACAAGGGCGTCAACCCGGATGAGGTGGTGGCGGTCGGGGCAGCGATCCAGGGCGGCGTGCTCAAGGGCGACGTCAAGGACGTGCTGTTGCTCGACGTGACCCCGCTGTCGCTCGGCATCGAGACCCTGGGCGGCGTCTTCACCCGGCTGATCGATCGCAATACCACCATCCCGACCAAGAAGAGCCAGATCTTCTCCACCGCCGAGGATGCCCAGAACGCGGTCACCATCCGCGTCAGCCAGGGCGAGCGCGAGATGGCCGCCGACAACAAGCTGCTCGGCCAGTTCGATCTGGTCGGCATTCCGCCGGCGCCGCGCGGCATGCCGCAAATCGAGGTCACCTTCGACATCGATGCCAACGGCATCGTGCACGTGTCGGCCAAGGACAAGGCGACCAACAAGGAGCAGTCGATCCGGATTCAGGCCTCGGGCGGTCTGACCGACGCCGACATCAAGCGCATGACCGAGGAGGCCGAGCGCTTCAAGGACGAGGACAAGAAAAAGCGCGAGCTGGTCGAAACCAAGAACGGCGCCGACGCCATGATCCATGCGACCGAGAAATCGCTCAAGGATCTGGGTGACAAGGTTGCCGCCGCCGACAAGAGCAAGATCGAGGCGGCGATTGGCGAGCTCAAGGAGGCCCTGAAGGCCGACGACATTGAGGCCATCAAGGCCAAGAGCAACGACTTGGGCAAGGCGTCGATGAAGCTCGGCGAGGCGCTTTATGGTGCCCAGCAGGCCGGCGAGCCTGGCGGTGCCGGTGGTGAGGACAAGAAGGGCGGCGCCGGCGCCGACAATGTCGTCGACGCCGACTTTGAGGAAGTGAAAGACGACAAGAAGAAATCCGCCTAAGCTGAGGGAACCATCATGCGAGCCCTCGTCCGGCCAGCGTGGCACAGACGCCGATGCGCTGGTAGGGCGAGGGCTTACGACCTACGCCGGGGACGCGGTTAGGGCGCGTAAACATCGGCGAGAACCGGAAACTCAGGCCCATGGCCAAGCGCGACTACTACGACGTATTGGGGATCAGCCGGGGGGCAAGCGAGCAGGACATCAAGTCGGCGTTTCGCCGACTGGCGAAGGACTGCCACCCCGACCGCAACGCCAGCGACAAGAGCGCCGAACAGAAGTTCAAGGAGCTCAACGAGGCCTATGAGGCCTTGAAGGATCCGCACAAGCGCGCCGCTTACGACCAGTTCGGCCATGCCGCGTTCGATGGCCGGGGCGGGCAGGGCCACGGCTTTGGCCCGGACTTCGCCTCCTCGATGTCGGACATCTTCGACGACCTGTTCGGCGAGTTCATGGGCGGGCGCCGCGGCAGCAGCAGCCGCCGCTCCGGCCGCGAGCGCGGCGCCGACCTGCGCTACAACATGGAGGTCTCGCTGATGGAGGCCTTCAACGGCAAGACCGCGCAGATCCGCGTGCCGACCAGCGTCACTTGCGAAGGTTGCACCGGCACCGGCGCCAACCCCGGCACCAAGCCGTCGGTCTGCCCGACCTGTGGCGGCGCCGGCAAGGTGCGCGCCAGTCAGGGGTTCTTTACCATCGAGCGCACCTGTCCCGGTTGCCATGGGCGCGGGGAGATCATTTCTGATCCGTGTACCGATTGCAGCGGCAAAGGACGGGTGGTGCGCGAGCGCCAGCTGTCCGTCAATATTCCGGCCGGCGTCGAGGATGGCACCCGCATCCGCCTCGCTGGCGAAGGCGAGGCGGGCCTGCGCGGTGGCCCGGCCGGCGACCTTTACATCTTCCTGTCGATCAAGCCGCACGAGTTCTTCCAGCGCGACGGCGCCGATATCTTCTGCCGGGTACCGATTGCCATGACGACGGCGGCGCTCGGCGGCCAGATCGATGTGCCGACCATCGACAATGGCAAGACCCGGGTCAAGGTTCCGGAGGGGACCGAGAGCGGCAAGCAGTTCCGCCTCAAGGGCAAGGGCATGCCGGTGCTGCGCTCCAAGGTGATGGGCGACATGTATATCCAGGTCGAGGTCGAAACCCCCAAGAGCCTCAACGCCCGCCAGCGCCAGCTGCTTGAGGAATTCGAGCGCGAGAGCAATCGCGAGACCTCGCCGCATTCCTCGGGGTTCTTCGCCAAGATGAAAGAGTTCTTCGAGGGCAAGACCAGCTAGCCCAGGCGCCGGCCGGGCGTGGCCCGCGCCGATCCGGACCTACCCTCGAGCCCTCCCCTCACGTTGCCGGCGCAAGCGGAAAGGCGCTTAATCCGGGCTGGTCGCCGGCAGGATGACGACGGCCCGACCGGTCCGCAGATCCACGCTCGGGACGGTGGCTTCGTTGAAGGGCACGAGCTCGGTCATGGTCGAGCCGGTGAGCGCGATCTCGATCAGATCGCCGGCGCCGAAATTGTGCACGGCCGCGATCCGCCCGAACGCCTGCCCGGCCGCATCGACGGCCGTGAGGCCAATGAGATCGGCATGATAGAATTCGCCCTCGCCGGGCGTCGGCAGCCGGGCGCGGGCGACGAACAGCTCGACCCCCTTCAGGCCTTCGGCCGCGGTGCGATCGCTGACGCCTTCGAGCCGTGCCACCACGCCCCTGGGCGTGGCGCGGGCACTGACAATGGTGAACGCCTGGCGGCCGCTGGGATCGGTGAGCGGGCCGTAGCCGACGATGGCCTCAGGCACCGCGGCGTAGGACTGGATCAAGACCTCGCCGCGGATGCCATGCGCGCCGGCGATGCGGCCGATGAGGATGCGCTCCGGCCGCGCAGTCCTCACGGCACTCACGCCGACTTGGCGTCGCCGGCCTCGGCCTTCTTGGCGGCGGCCTCGGCGGCGGCAGCCTCGCGCTCCAGGCGCTTCTTCTTGGGCTTGCCCTTGTTGGGGTTGTTGCCCTGCGTGCGCTTGGCGAGGCCGGCGGCATCGAGAAAGCGCATGACGCGATCGGTTGGCTGCGCGCCGACCGCGAGCCAGTGCTTGGCCCGCTCGACGTTGAGCTTGACGCGATCGGCGCTGTCTTTCGGCAGCAGCGGATTGTGCGTGCCGATTTGCTCGATGTAGCGGCCATCGCGCGGCGAGGCCGAATCGGCGACCACGATATAGAAATAGGGTCGCTTCTTGCTGCCACCGCGCGAGAGGCGGATCTTCACGGACATGCTGGTCTCCTAACGCTTTTGGTTAACGGTCGCCTGCGGGCGGTGGGCGCGATTGCTCGGGCGCATGCACCGGCCCGAGCCATGGGCCCTCTCCGCGTCACCCGCATGGCTATTTCTTCTTTCCCGGCCAGCCGGCGGGGCCCGGGAACCTGTTGAGGCCCGGCCCGCCCAATCCCGGCAAGCTGCCGGGCTTGGGGCCGGCCCCGCCCGGCAGCCCCGGCAACGCCTTGGGCAGGGCCGCTTTCAAGTCCTTGGGGAGCCGCTCGAGCGCCTTGGGGTCGAGGCGGGCCAGATCGGCCTGCATCTTCTCCAGTTCCGCCGCGCTCGGCTGCGGGGCGCCGCCAGAGAGGCCCAGCATGCGCTGCATCATGCCGCCGCGCTGCTTGCCCATTGCCTTCATCATGTCGGCCATCTGCCGGTGCATCTTGATCAGGCGGTTGACGTCCTCGGGTCGGGTGCCCGACCCGGCCGCGATTCGCCGCTTGCGCTTGCCGTCGAGCAGCTTGGGATTGCGCCGCTCCTTCGGCGTCATCGAGGAGATGATGGCGCGCTGCCGTTTGATGATCGTATTGTCGAGGTTGGCATCGTCGAGTTGCCGCTTGAGCTTGCCGATGCCGGGCAACATGCCGAGCATGCTCGACATGCCGCCGAGGCGCTCCATTTGCTTTAGCTGATCGGCCAGGTCCTCAAGATCGAAGGCGCCCTTGCGCAGCTTTTCGGCGATCGCCTGCGCCTTCTCCATGTCGATCGTCTGCGCCGCCTTCTCCACCAGGCTCACGACATCGCCCATGCCGAGAATGCGGCCGGCGATGCGCTGCGGGTGGAAGTCCTCCAGCGCATCCCACTTCTCGCCGACGCCGATCAGCTTGATGGGTTTGCCGGTGACGGCGCGCATGCTGAGCGCGGCACCGCCGCGGCCGTCGCCGTCGATCCGGGTCAGCACGATGCCGGTAATGCCGACCCGCTCGGCGAAGCTCTTGGCCAGCTTCACCGCGTCCTGACCGGTCAGCGCATCGGCCACCAGCAGGGTCTCGTGCGGATGCGTGATGGCGCCGACCTCGGCCGCCTCTTGCATCAGCGCCGCGTCGATGTGGGTGCGGCCGGCGGTGTCGAGCAGCACCACGTCATAGCCGCCGAGCCGCGCCGCATCGAGGGCGCGCTGCGCAATCTGCTGCGGCGACTGGCCGGCGACGATCGGCAGCGTGTCGACCTTGGTCTGTTCACCGAGCACACGCAGCTGTTCCTGGGCCGCCGGCCGACGGGTATCGAGCGAGGCCATCAGCACCTTTTTCTTGTCGCGGGTGCTGAGCCGAAAGCCGATCTTGGCGGCGGTCGTGGTCTTGCCCGACCCCTGCAGACCGACCAGCATGATCGGCACCGGCGGCGGCGCGGCGAGGTCGATCGGGGTGGCGTCGGAGCCCAGCATACCCACCAGCTCGTCGTGCACGATCTTGATCACCATCTGGCCCGGCGTGATCGATTTGATCACGTCCTGGCCGATCGCCTTGGCCTTGACCTTGTCGGTGAAGTCACGCACCACCTCGAGCGCCACGTCGGCCTCGAGCAGCGCCCGGCGCACCTCGCGCATGGCTTCGGCCACGTCGCTGTCGGTCAAGGACCCGCGTCGGGTCAACTTGTCGAGGACACCCGCCAGACGGTCTGACAGCGATTGGAACATTCAGGCCCCCCGCCGTGCGTGGGTTGATCGGCCGGCCGGTGGCGCCGGCTCCCCCGGCCGGGGGAGGGTGTCGCGGTCCCAGCCCCGCGCCGATTGCACCCACGTGCGCGCGAGCGCAGCCTGAGGGCATCGCAGATCGCACTGTCCGTATTCAGCCCGCACCGTTGTCACCGACTTCACCGGCAAAAAACCACGCGGCCCAAAAGCCAAAGCGCGCCCGCGGGCGCAACGCGCTGGCGGACGTTGACCTCCTGACTTGGCGGGACGGGCGCGTCAGCGACGCGTTTCCAACCCCGTGCCATCAGGCGGCGGCTCGCGATCCCGGGCCGTCTGGAATGGGCCGCACCATCGTTGAAGGCAGCCCCCATGTCAACCCGCGTGCACGCGTCTTGCCGCTCTCGCCGCCAGCAAAGTTGACTTTGGGCGTGCCCTCCATAATAGTGCGCGCCAACCCGAGCCACGATCTTCGCCCGCGCGACCCCGTGTGCGCGGCCGAGTTGCCCTTTGCAAGCGGCAAATCTAAGGACATTACCATGTACGCTGTCATTAAGACCGGCGGCAAGCAATACCGCGTCGCCCCGAACGATGTGCTCAAGATCGAAAAGGTGGCCGGCGAGGCTGGCGCCACCGTCGAATTCGGCGAGGTGCTGATGCTCGGCGGCGACACGCCCAAGCTCGGCGCCCCCGCCGTTGCCGGCGCCAAGGTGACCGCCGAAATCGTCGAACAGGGACGCGCCGCCAAAGTTATCGCTTTCAAAAAGCGGCGGCGCAAGAACTCGCGGCGCAAGCGGGGCCACCGCCAGCACGAAACCACCATTCGCATCAAGGACATCATCGGCGTCTGAACGCCGGCTCAGCTCAAGGATCGTTCCCATGGCACACAAGAAGGCAGGCGGCTCCTCGCGCAACGGCCGCGACACCGCCGGCCGGCGCCTCGGCATCAAGCGGTACGGCGGCGAGCGCGTGCTCGCCGGCAACATTCTGGTGCGGCAACGCGGCACGCGCTGGCATCCCGGCTCCAACGTCGGCATCGGAACCGACCACACCTTGTTCGCCCTGACCGAGGGCAGCGTCGAGTTCGCCACCAAGCGCAACGGACGCGTGTTCGTGTCGGTACGGCCGGCGGCCAAGGGCGCCGCCGAGTAGCCCAGGTGGGATCCCTCTCTCCAGGGCGCGCTCGCCTCCTCCCTCTCCGTGCGGGGTGACGGAGCGAGCTCGGCGGACGCGCGCGACGCTTGCCTCATGCTCACGCTCACCACCCAGCGCCTGCTGTTGCGGCCCTTCCAGACCGCCGATGCGCCCCAGTTTGCCCGCCTCGCCGGCGACTGGGCGGTCGCCTCGATGACCAGCGACATTCCCCATCCCTTCGATGCCGAACAGGCGCTGGCCTGGCTGAAGCCGGCGCGCGGCGAGGTGCGCTTTGCCATCGTCGGCGACGGCGGCCAGCTGATCGGCGGCGCGGGCTATTACCGCCGTCCCTCCGGCATCGCCGAGCTCGGCTTCTGGCTGGGCAAGCCGTGGTGGGGCCAGGGCTATGCCACCGAGGCGGCCCGTGCGGTATTGGCGCACGGCAGCCGCGATCGGCGTCTGCCGGGGTTTTCCTCCGCCCACTTCGTCGACAACCCGGCCTCCGGGCGGGTGCTCGCCAAGCTCGGCTTTACGCCGGTCGAACGCATCCCCATTGCCTGCGCGGCGCGCGGCTACCATGTCGATGCCATCACCTACCGGCTCGAGCGGCACCGGGCATTGCTGTTGATCGCGTCCGCCGGCGAGCGCCGACCGGTGCGGCGGCGCTGGCGCACCTGGCTCGGCCGCATCGGCGCCGACTGACGGCGGACCTGACAGCCGGTCGGTTTGAGGGTGCTATCGAGGTGCCATGAAGTTTCTCGATCAGGCCAAGATCTACATCCGGTCCGGCGACGGCGGCGCCGGGGCGGTCTCGTTTCGGCGCGAGAAATTCATCGAGTTCGGCGGTCCCGATGGCGGCAATGGCGGCAAGGGTGGCGATGTTTGGGTGGCGTCCGTGCCCGGGCTCAACACCCTCATCGACTACCGCTACCAGCAGCACTTCAAGGCCAAGAACGGCCGTCCCGGCATGGGCAAGAACCGGGCCGGTGCCGGCGGCGCCGACGTCGTGATCGCCGTGCCGCCGGGAACCCAGATCTTCGCCGAGGACCAGGAGACCCTGCTCGCCGACCTCGTCCAGGTCGGGGACCGCAGCTGTCTGGCACGCGGCGGCAACGGCGGCTTCGGCAATGCCCATTTCAAGTCCTCGACCAATCAGGCGCCGCGGCGCGCCAATCCGGGTGCGCCGGGCGAGGAGTTCACGATCTGGCTCAGACTGAAGCTGATCGCCGATGCCGGCATCATCGGCCTGCCCAATGCCGGCAAGTCGACCTTGCTCGCCAGCGTCAGCGCCGCCAAACCCAAGATCGCCGATTACCCCTTCACCACGCTCCACCCCAATCTTGGCGTGGTGCGCCTCGACGGCATCGACTTCGTGTTGGCCGACGTACCGGGCCTGATCGAGGGTGCCAATCGCGGCACCGGCCTCGGCACCCGGTTTTTGGGCCACATCGAGCGCTGCAGCGTCCTGTTGCATCTCGTCGATGCCACCAGCGAGGACGTGGCGGCGGCCTATCGCACGGTGCGCGCCGAGCTCAAGGCCTATGGTGCCGGGCTCGAGCGCAAGAAGGAGATCGTGGCGCTCTCCAAGTCCGATTGCCTCTCAGCGGAGGCCCTGGCGCACAAGGCCGACGAACTCAAGCGTGCCGCCCGCAAGAAACCGCTGGTGGTGTCGGCCGTGGCCCGCCAGGGCTTGCAGGCGTTGATCGGTGCGCTCGCCCGCGAAATCGCCAAGGCCCGACGGCCGCCGGCGGAGGCGCAGGAGGCGCGCAGCTGGCAGCCGTGAGTGGGCATGAGATCGGCGCCGTCGCCAACCGACGGCACCCCGTTGCGGCGAGGGCAGCGGCATCGGCTGGGGCGGTCGCCACTGGGCGGGCCGCGCCAATGCCACTAGGATACGGCGGGCGGGGATGGGGGGCCAACCTTGACCAAGCGCAGCATGGCTTCGCCGACCGTGGCAGCGCCGAACAGGGGACAGCCGATGGTGACCGGCAGGAGGACTGGCATGGCGATTGAGCGCTGGCTTGCGGGTCTCATCTGGGCTGCCGGCATGCTCGTCGTTGGCGTGCCGCCGCCGCTGGCGCAGACACCACCGGCCAACACCGAGGCCGAGACCGATCAGACCTTGTCGCGGCGGGCGGTGATCCGGTTCCTCACCGAGGGTGACTATCCACCCTTCAACTACCTCGACGAGGACAATGTGCTGACCGGGTTCAACGTCGATATCGCGCGCGCCGTCTGTCTGGAGCTGGCGGCCGCCTGCGACATCCAGGTGCGGCCGTGGTCGGAGCTGGTGGGAGCGCTGCGCCGGGGCGAGGCCGACGCCATCATCGCCTCGCATGCCATCAATCAAACCATGCTCAAGGCGGTGGATTTCACCGACCGCTATTATTACACCCCCGGCCGCTTCGCCGGCCTGCGCAACTCGGGCCGCCTCGACATCACCCCCGAAGGTCTCGAGGGCAAGAAGATTGCCGTCGCCAAGGGCACCGCGCACGAGGCCTACCTGCGCGCCTTTTTCTCCGACAGTTCGATTCGCGTCTTCGAGACGGTGGAGCTGGCGCGTGACGCGCTGATCACCAGGTCGGTCGACCTGTTGTTCGACGACGGCATCAGCCTGGTGTTTTGGTTGAATGGGACGGCGTCAAAGGGCTGTTGCGAATTCAAGGGCGGACCGTTCAGCGAGCCCAAATATTTCGGCGACGGCGTCGGCATCGTGGTTGGACGCGAGGATCAGCAGCTCAAGACCTTGATCAACGCCGCGCTCAAGCACATCCGCGCCACCGGCCGCTACGAAGAGCTGCTGCTCCGCTACTTTCCGCTGCGCGCCTTCTAACCGCCGGGCCGCCGGTCTCAACCGGCGGAGGCCTGCGGGCTCGCTTTCACCGCGCCGCCGAGGCCGTTGGCGGTGAGCGCGGCTGCGCCGTGCGCGCTCATGGTGAGGTCGCGGAACCAGATGCCCAGAAAGTCCAACAGCGCCCGCATGCGCGGCAGCAGGTGTTTGGCGCTTGGATAGAGCGCCCACACCGCGGCATTGCTGCCGACCTCGTAGTCGGCCAGCACCTGCGTGAGCTTGCCCGAGCGCAGCTCCGACAGCACCACCAGCTCGGAGGCCCGGATCAGGCCGAGGCCATCCTGCGCCGCCTGGCACAACAGCTCCCCGTCGTTGGAGCGGATCGGGCCCTGGATGCGCACCGAACTCTCCATGCCGTTTTTGCTGAACGGCCATTGCACCCGGTCGCCGAGCACGAGGCAGTCATGGCGGGCGAGATCCTCCGGCCGCGTCGGCCGCCCCTTGCGCGCCAGGTAGGCCGGCGATGCCGCGATGATGTGCCGGTCGGGCGCCAGGCGCTTGGCGATCAAGGTCGAGTTCGACAAGGTGCCGGTTCGAATCGCCACGTCATAGCCGTCCTCTTGCAGGTTGACGGGGCGGTCCTGCAGATCAACCTGCACGTCGATTTCGGGGTAGGTGCGCATGAATTGGCATAAGGCCGGCGCCACGTAGCGCCGGCCGAGGAAGGCGGGGGCGGCGATCTTGAGCGTGCCCTTGGGTTTGCTCACCCGATCATCGACGCTGGCGCAAGCCACCTCGATTTCCGCCAAAATTCGTTCCACGTGCACCAGGAAGGTGGCGCCTTCCTCGGTGATCCGGATGCTGCGGGTGGTGCGGTCGAACAGGCGGGCGGAGAGCTCGGCCTCGAGGGCCTGAATGCGCTTGGAAATGGTCCCCGGTGTCAACCCAAGCTCAATGCCGACGGCGGATAAGTTTTGCAAAGCCGCGACGCGCGCAAAAATGCGCATATCCTGTATGTCCATTACCTCTCCCCACGCCGGCGCACGCTTGTTGTTTGTTTGGGGGTCCCCACCCGATCCGCGCGGCCGGCGGCTTATCGCTGAACACGCGGAGCGCACTCTAGCGAGCAAGTCCCTGGCGTTCAAATGAGAAGTGCGTCTCACCCATCCCCCAAACCGGGGGGTTCGGTGCCCGGTCGAGGGCTCAGAACAGCTTCAACAGCCGCTCCAGATACTCAAGCTCGATCGGCGGCCGCGTCGGCTCGCCCAGCCGCCGGCGCAGTTCCTCCAGGATCTCGCGAGCGCGCTGGACGTCGATCTGGTCGGGCACCTTGACGCCGACGCCGGGATCGGGACCGTCGGTCCGCTGCGGCGGGCGTCCCAGCGGGTCGAGCTCGCCCATGCTGTCGTTCAAACCGAACCGCGACGGCAGCTGCTTTAGCATCTGCTGCGCCATGTCGCGCGCGCCCTGGCGCAGCTGTTCGAGCGCGCGGCTTTCCTCCTGCGTGGCGCCGTCGAGGTCGCCATCGCGCAGCGCCCGCTCCGCCCGCTCCATCGATTCGCCGGCGCCGCCGAATTGTTCGGGGGCGTTGAGCCCGAATTGGCGCATCCCTTGCTGCAGCCGGCCCAGCATGTCGCGCAACTCGCGCTGGCGGTCGCCGAGGCCGCCGAGTTCATCGCCTTCACCCTGGCCCGGCGTGTCGCCCGGCTGCCCCTGCTGGCCCTGGCCGCGTTGCCCGCGTTGGCCGCGCTGCCCCTGGCCCTGCTGGCCGCGCTGCCCGCGCTGGCCCGGCTGGCGTTGCTGACCGAAGGTGTCATCGAGCAATTGCTGCTGACGGCCGATGATGTTGCCGAACTCGTCCATCATCTTGCCGAACTGGCGGCTCTGGCCCTGGTCGGCCATGCGGCCGGACTGTAGCCGGTCGAGCAGATCGCGCAGCTGACTGAGCATCTGCTGGGCCATGTCGCGGTTGCCGGAGCGGGCCATGTTCTCAAGATTGCGCAACAGCTGATCGAGGTCCTGCGGCGTCATCATCTGGCTGTTGGGATCCATGCCCTGCATCGGAGGCTGGTTTTCCGCCTGCTTTTGCAGCTGCTCCAGGAACTGCGCCAACGCCTGCCGCAGCTCCTGCATCAGGCGCTGGATCTCCTCATCGCTGGCGCCCTGCTCGAGCGCCTTGGACAGGCGCTCCTGCGCCGCCCGCAGTGCCCGTTCCGCGTCGGTGAGATTGCCGTCCTCGATACGCAGCGCGATATCCCACAACTGGCCGACGACGCTGTTGCGGCTGGCCCGGCTTTGATCGCGCTGTAGGCGCCAATAGGCGGAGCGCAGACCGAGAAAGACCTGCAGATCCTCGATGAAGCCGTCGGGCTCGATGGTGAGCGCATCGAGCGCGCGGGCGACCTGCAGGCGGTCGCGCGGGTCTTCCACCAGCCGCCGTCGCTGCTCGACCACGGCGCGGGCGAGCGGCTTTGAGAACCGGCGTTCCGGCAGCACCAACTCGATCGGTTCACTGCGCCCGGTCTGGCCCGCCAGGTCGCGGGCGATCAGGGTGAGACGCACCTTCATGCCGGCCCAGGGATGGTCGCCGATCTCATGGAAGCTCTGCCCCTCGGCCTCCTTGGGATAGGCCTTGGGAAGGCGCAAGGCCAGCGTCGGCGGCCGCTCGAGCGGGGGGCGCGGACCCTTCTTGGCTTGTGGCCGGGCCCAGGCGGTGGCGGAGGTGTCGGCCTTGGGAGCGACCCGCTTCATGCGGGTCTCGGCCGAGACCACGCCATAGTCATCTTCCACCTTGAACGACAGCTTCAGCCCGCCCCGCGGCGTGCGCTCGGGCTCCTTGGTGAGGCTGATCTTGGGCGGCAGGTCCGGCGTCACCTGCAAGCTCCAGTTCGCAATCGGCGTGCTGCCGAGGTAGACGGTGGCCGGACCAGAGGTGCGAACCTCGGCCCGGATTTCGGCAACGTCGCCGGGATTGGCGGGAGCCGGAGCCTCCAACCGCCGCGGTTGGGCCCCGTCGCCGGCGGCAAGCTCGAGCGCCAGCGTGCCAAGACCCTGGCCGCTGGCACGGATCACCATCAGGCTCTTGTCGGGCACCTCGTAGGGCCCGGTCGGGCGTTCCTGCTGCTGCCAGCCGCCATGCGACCCATCGGCCAGCATAATGGGCGGCTTGCCGGTGTAGGCGGGCGGCGTCAGCCAGGCATCGAGCCGGGCCTGCACGCCTTTGGCCAGCGGCCCGAACCGGAACGCCGACCACAGACGGTCGGAAGCGCTGTCACCAGCGGCGATCAGGAGGAACAGCACGACCAAGGTCAACAGGGCGCGGACCGCAAACGGGTCATAACGGTCGGTGCGCGGCGCTGGCCGGCCGACCCTGAGTTTGGCCAGCAGCGCCGCCAGACGCTGACGGTGCAGGCGCCACAACGCCGCCGTCGGTGCCGCCTCGGCATTGAGCGTCAGTGTGTCTTCGTAGGAGGAGGCCGGCCGATGCTTGATCGCGGACACGTTTTCCAGCCGGCGGATCGCCTCCATCCGGGTTGGCCAACGCAGCCGCGCCAGCGCCACCAACGCGCCAAGCGTAGTGAGGACGAAGAGGCCGAGCACCACCTTGTGGGTGAGCTCATCCAACCGCGTCCACAGCCCCAACAGCGACACCACCAGGAACAGGGCAATGAGCCCCAACAGCAACCACAGGCGTGGCCATAGCTGCTCGAAGAGCAGCGCCCACTTGCTGAGCGTGACTTTGCGCTCGAAGCTTCGCTCCAGCGCCGATTGGGGGGTATCCGGTGCCGCCATTGCTTCACTCTACCACGGGGCGCTGGCGCCAGCGCAACACATTAACAACGATGATGGAACGGTGATGACGCCGTGAAGTTGCGCGAGCAATGGGGCGCCGGCGGGGCATGCGGCCGACGCCCAGGTTCGCCAGACGCAAAGCGCAGGGCCCGGACCTGGCCCGAAACCCAAGCGCGAACCAGGCACCAGGTGCTGACCTCGACCCAGGTGAGCGCAGGCGGCGCGCTCGGGCTTCGCACTCCCGCGCCCAGTCGCCGCTGGCCGTCCGAGCCAGCCCCTGGCCCCGAGGCCGCCACCCCCCGGCATCGGCCGCCCCTCCCTCACTCCTTGGCTCACTCCTTGGGCGTCGGTGCCCTTCGACAGCCGCGCTTAAGAATGGCGATCCACCGGCCACCAGCAAACCCCCGCAAACATTGCGCATTCTGCAGTGCAATAGCAAATAATACCTTGCTCTTGAAACTTGCCGCATTTTGTTTTCTTTTATGCAGGTAATATTGCGGATATGGGGAATGACGTTCTA
>DATFXD010000003.1:0-9939 GCA_035258605.1 Hyphomicrobiaceae bacterium
GGGCTTGACCCCATGCGCGTCGCCCACGCCTCGAACTGCATTTCCTTGGCGGCGCGCTCCTTGTGCACGACGCGGAGGCCTGCCTCCTCGATCAGCTCGCTCCATTCGGTCATGCCGAGGCAGCGGCTGTGGCTTGGATCACGCATCCTTTCAAAGGTGTTGTAGATCAGCGCCGCGTCGCGCAGCTCGATTGGAACGAAGCCCGGGGTGGATTCGGCATCGGGCTCGATGTTGTCGACCAGCGCCAAGGTTCCGCCCGGTTTGAGCACGCGCGCCACCTCCGACACGAACGTCGGGATGTCGGGGAAGTGATGTGGAGCAATGCGGCAAGTCACGAGCTCGAAGCTGGCGTCCGCAAACGGCAGCGCTTCGGCATCGGCATGCGCGGTCTCGACGTTGCGGAAACCCTTTTCGGCGGCGAGCTTGGCCGCCTCCGTCAGCATCTCTTGGGTCAGATCGCTGGCGATCACCTTGTCGACGTGCGGGGCAAACGCCAGCGCCGTGTGCCCGGCGCCGGTCGCAACATCAAGCACCTGCCACTGGGGCTGGGGTGCGACCAGCTGGACCAGCCGGGCAAGGCTCGCCCCCTTGGCGTGGACCGTCGAGGTCACATAGGCGGCGGCATGAGCGCCGAACTGTTCCTGAACCAGGGACTTGTTCATGGTGCTGTCTCCGGGGCCGGGTGCAACCTATCACAGGGCCAAAGCCGCCGCCCACCCCTTGCCGGGGGGTGCCACCCGCCGCGCCGCCGGCCCCTGGCGGGCGGCCCCATATTTGCGCCAGCGTTACCGCCGGAGGCCGCGGCGCCCGGCCGGGCCGGTGCGGTCCGTGGCGCCACCAGCGTGGGGCGGCACAGGCCCCTTGCACCGCGGTGCTGGGGCCTGGCCAGATCCAGCCCGACCAGCAGCAGGATGGCGCCCTCGGCCCACGCGCCGCATCTGCCCATCGGTCGCACTCTCCGCTTGCGCTTTTGCTATCGCATTAGTGGTCCGGGTCGGGCCCCGGCAAGCGCCATGGCCAGGAACACCACCTGGCGTTCGTGCCACGGCGCCGTCGCCAGCTCCTGAAAACCGCATTGTTGATAAAACCGGACGTTGCGCATGCCTTTGCCGGTGACAACGTGAACGCCGGTCACGGCCGCCGCCGCCGCCTCGGCCGCAAATGCTGCAACCAGCCGGCGGCCGAGGCCTTGGTTGCGGAACGCTGCCGCCAAATTGATGTGCAGGTGGGCCGGATAGCGCCGGCACTGTGCGCGAAAATGGTGTTGGTAGTAGGCAAGATCCCGGAAGCGATCCTGCTCGGCGGGATCCTGGAAGGCGCCCACCAGATAGCCCGCCACCGCGCCGCCGGCGATCGCCAACAGCACCCGATCGCCGGGGGCGTCGAGATAGCGCCCCAGCCAGCGCTCGCGGAATTGATCGCGTTCCGGTCCGGGCGCAAAGCGGCGGGTGCTGGTGGCAAAAAAGATCTCCTCCACCCCCTCCAGCCAGTGGGCCGGCAGCGGACCGCTGGTTTTGACGATGTCCGGGGCGGCTGCGCCGGCGTCGCTAGGCTCCGGCACGGTGCTCTTCCAGACGCGGCATGATCTCGACCAAGTTGCAGGGGCGATGGCGGTTGTCGAGCTGATGGCGCAGGATTCCCTCCCAGGCGTCGCGGCAGGCACCGGGCGAGCCCGGCAGACAGAAGATATAGGTGCCACCGGCCAGTCCGGCGCAGGCGCGCGACTGGATGGTGGAGGTCGCCACCTTCTGGAAGGAAATCATGTGAAACACGGTGGAGAAGCCGTCGATCTCCTTTTCGAACAGCGGCTTTGCGGCCTCGGGCGTGACATCGCGGCCGGTAAAGCCGGTGCCGCCGGTCGTGATCACCACGTCGATGCCGGGATCGCCGATCCAGGCGCTCAATTTTGCCCGGATGCCGGCGACGTCGTCTTTGACGATGGCGCGAGCGGCGAGCTCGTGGCCGGCGGTGCCGATCATCTGCGCCAAGCCGTCGCCGGACTTGTCATCCGCCGCGGTGCGCGTGTCCGATACCGTCAGCAGCGCAATCCGCACCGGGATGAAGGGGCGGGTTTCATCTGTTCTCGCCATGTTGCGGGTCTCCATCTGCGGGCCATCCGATAGGCATTGGCACCTGTTGCGCCCGTGGCCTTTGCCCGTGGCCGCTGTGTTTGGCGCAAGGCCGGCGCTTGCGCCAGTGCTTCATTCCCGGTTGTCGGTCCCTCCCGGCGCCAACGCCGGCTCGATGGAGGGCGGTGGTTTAGCTCTCCAGCAGGGTTTTGATGGCGATCAGATCGCGCCAGGCCAGCCGCTTGGCCGCGGGGGTGCGCAACAGGTAGGCCGGGTGCAAGGTGGCAATGGCTTTGGCGGCATGATTGCCGATCACGAGGTCGCGCACCTTGCCACGCAGGCGCATGATGCCCTCGCTGACGTCGAACACCTGCTTGGCGGCGGCGCCGCCGAGCAGCGCGATGACGTCGGGTGCGACCAGCTCGATCTGCCGCTCCAGGAACGGGCGGCAGACCTGGGCTTCCTGCGGCGTCGGCGTGCGATTGCCCGGCGGCCGCCAGTAGACGATGTTGGTGATATGCACGTCCTGTTCGCTGAGCGCGATGGCGCTTAGCATCTTATCCAGGAGCTGACCGGCGCGGCCGACGAACGGCTTGCCTTCCAGGTCCTCATCGCGTCCCGGCGCCTCCCCGATCAGCATCAGACGGGACCTCGCCGCGCCGCGATAAAAGCACAGGTTCTTGGCGGTGGCCTTGAGACCGCAGCCGTCGAACTGGGCCAACGTTGCGCCGAGTTCGGCGAGTGAGCCGGCGGCGCGCGCGGCCGTCCGCGCGCCCATCATCGCGGCCTCGGGCGGCAGCGTCGCAAACGGGCGCTCAACGACGGCGGATCGAGCAACGGCTGGCTGCGGAGGTGGCGGCGGCGACCGGGCCGGCGGCGGGGCGGCCGCCGGCGGCGTTGCTGGCGGCGCCAGCCCAAAGTCGCGCCCCGGCGCGGCGTCGCCGCGTGCCAGCCAGTCGATGGCGGTGTCCGCCAGCGCCTCGTCGGCACCCATGGCCCGGTACCAGCTCAAAAGGGCCACCAGATCGGGGTCATGGTGGGGATTGGTCATGGCCCCATTGTAATGGCCCCGGCCGCCGCAGCAGGCAAGGCCCGGCGACACGCCCGAGCTTGACGGGTGAGGCGGCCCCGACCTATCGAACGCGGGACCCTCGTGTTGGGACGTTCGCTCATGGCGCTCACAGCTACCGAGATCCCGCCCAGAGAGGCGATGGAATTTGATGTCGTTATCGTCGGCGCGGGCCCCGCCGGCCTTGCCGCCGCGATTCGACTGAAGCAGCTGGCCGCCGCCGGCGGGCGCGAGCTGTCGGTGGTGGTGCTGGAAAAGGGATCCGAGGTCGGCGCCCACATCCTGTCGGGCGCCGTGATCGATCCGATCGGCCTCAATGCCCTCATTCCCGACTGGCGGGCCAAGGGCGCGCCGGTCGAGACGGCGGTGACGGACGATCGCTTCTACTATCTGGGGCCCGCAGGTCGGCTGCGGATCCCGAACCTGATCATGCCGCCGTTGATGCGCAACCATGGCAACTACATCGTGAGCCTCGGCAACCTTTGCCGCTGGCTCGGCGAGCAAGCCGCGGAGCTGGGCGTCGATGTCTATCCAGGCTTTGCCGCCGCCGAGGTGGTCTACGACGCTGAGGGCGCGGTGGCCGGCGTTGCCACCGGCGACATGGGGATTGGCAAGGACGGCAAGCCGACCGACCGCTTCACCCGCGGCATGGAGCTCAGGGGCAAGTACACCATCATCGCCGAGGGGGCGCGGGGCTCGTTGACCAAGGCGCTGTCCGCCAAGTTTGGCTTAACCCAGGGCCACCAGCCGCAAAAGTTCGGCTTGGGCCTCAAAGAGCTGTGGGAGGTGGCTCCCGACCAGCATCGGCCGGGGCTGGTGCAGCACACCTTGGGCTGGCCGCTGGACGACCGCACCGGTGGCGGCTCTTTTCTCTATCACTACGGCGCCAACCTGGTGTCGGTCGGGTTCGTCGTCTATCTCAATTATGCCAACCCCTATGTGTCCCCCTACCAGGAATTCCAACGCTTCAAGACCCATCCGCTGATCCGGGATACGTTCGCGGGCGGTCGGCGCATCGGCTACGGCGCCCGCGCCCTGACCGAGGGCGGGCTGCAGTCGATTCCAACCCTCACCTTCCCGGGCGGCGTGCTGGTGGGCTGCGCCGCCGGCTTCATGAACGTGCCGCGCATCAAAGGCTCGCACAATGCCATGCTGTCGGGCATTGCCGCGGCCGAGGCCGCGTTTGCCGCGATCGGCAGCGGGCGTGCCCAGGATCGGCTCGAGAGCTACGCCGAAGCGGTGATGGCGGGGCCGATCAACCGCGACCTCAGGCGGGTACGCAACGCCAAACCGATGCTGTCGAGGTTCGGTACGGTGTTAGGTACCGTGCTGTCGGGCGCCGACATGTGGGCCAACACGCTGCTGCCCGGCATTGGGTTCGGCTACACCTTGGCGCACGGCAAGCCCGACCACGCCAGCTTGGACCCGGCCAGCCAAGCGCGCCCGATCGCCTACCCCAAGCCCGATGGCACCTTGACCTTCGATCGGCTGACCGACCTGTCGTTTTCCGCCACCAACCACGAGGAGGACCAGCCGTCACACCTTAAGGTGGCGGACCTCGGCCTGCAGCAACGCTCCGAATACGACGTCTATGCCGGGCCCTCGAGCCGCTATTGTCCGGCCGGGGTCTATGAATGGCTCGACGAGGGTGGGCGGCCGCGTTTTCAGATCAACGCCCAGAACTGCCTGCACTGCAAAACCTGCGACATCAAGGACCCCAATCAGAACATCACCTGGGTGGTGCCGGAGGGTGGCGGCGGCCCGAACTATTCCGGCATGTGAAACGTCGAGCGCCAGCTGAAGGAACCGGGAGGGAAACAGCATGCCCGCCGACCAACTCGATGCCGATGCACAACGGGTGTGCGAGATGATCGTCGCCTCGGGGCGGCCGCCGATCGAGACCCTGACCCCGGTTGCGGCGCGTGCGGTCTATCTCGCCTCCAAGCCCATCCTGCAACCCGACCCCGAGCCGGTCGCGGAGGTGCTCGAGCTCGAGGCCGACGGTCCAGCCGGCCCAATTCCCTTGCGGCTTTATCGGGCGCGGCCGGCAGCCGAGGCCGCAGCCGAGCCCGTGCTCGTCTACTTCCACGGCGGCGGCTGGGTGATCGGCGACCTTGAGAGCCACGACCAGGTATGCCGCGCGGTTGCCAATGCGGTACCATGCACGGTGGTCGCGGTAGACTACCGGCTGGCGCCCGAACACAAGTTTCCGGCCGCTGTGGAGGATGCGATCGCCGCCACACGCTACGTTTGGCGCGCGGCCGATGCGCTCAAGGTCGATGCAACGCGCCTGGCGGTGGCCGGCGACAGCGCCGGCGGCAATCTTGCCGCCGTGGTCTCACTTGATGCCCGCGACCGCGGCGGGCCGGTACCGCTGTTGCAGTGGCTCATCTATCCCGGCACCGACATGGCCATGGACACGGCCTCGATCGCCCGCCATGCCGAGCAACTGCCGTTGACGAAAAAGGCGATGCAATGGTTCGTCGCGCACTATCTGCGCCAGCCGTCCGATGCCGGCGACTGGCGCGCCTCCCCGCTCCGGGCGCCAAGCTTGCGCGGCCTGCCGCCGGCCCTGATCGTGACCGCGGGCTTCGATCCGCTTTGTGACGAAGGTGAGGCCTACGCCAGGGCGCTTGCCGCTGACAATGTGCCCGTGACCTTGCGTCGCTTCGAGGGACAAATTCACGGCTTTCTCACCATGGGGCGCATCGTGGCAGATTCGCGGCGCGCCATCGAAATGGGGGCTGCGGCGCTGGCCGAGGCGTTTGGCCTCAAGCGGTAGGTCGCCTCGTTATCCACAGTCTCGCCGCGGTGGCGGCTACAGAGATTCCACGATCGCGGCTCAAGGCCGCCGGTCGCGCATTTGCCGCAATTGTGCCGGTCCGATGGCAGCGACCACGATCGGCGAACAAAGCCGCCGTGGCGCGCGTTCTAAGAGTCGCCTGCGCAACGCTTTCCTGCTAGCGTGCCCAGCGGGAATCAGGATGGGCAAACCTAATTCGATTGCACGAGGTGACATGCGTCGCTGCCTCTCTAGGCTCAGCATCTTTACCGCGGTCCTGGCGGGCGTGGCTGCGTCCACCCCGGTTGGCGCTGGCGTCGCCGACACCGAGGATCAGACCTCACTGCTCGGCAATTACCTGGCCGGACGCGTCGCCCGCTCGCAAAACGACACGGGCGCTGCGGCGCAGTTCTACCGCCAGGCGCTGATGCAGGATCCTGGCAACAATCTGCTGGTTGAGCAGGCGTTCCTGATGGAAACCAGCGAGGGCGACTTCGTACGCGCCGAGGCGCTGGCGCGCGAGCTGATCGAAGCCCAGCCCAGCCACCGCACGGCGCACGCCCTCATTGGCCTCGCCGATTTCAAGGCGCAGCGCTATGCCGCGGCGGACGAGCATTTCAAGGCGGTGAGCGGCAATCCGATCGGCGAACTGACGAGCGCGCTGGCACGGGCCTGGGTGGCCCAGGCGCAGGGCCGCACCAATGAGGCGCTCGAACTGCTCGAGGCTCCGAAGCTACCGGATTGGGCCCAGTTCTATCTGCGCTATCACCGCGCGCTCCTCGCCGACGTCGCCGGCCGCCGCGCCGAGGCGCAGGCCGCCTACGAGAAGATCCCCGCCAACGACCAGAAGACCTTGCGCATTACGCTGGCGTTCGCCCGGCATGCTGCCAACGCCGGCGACAGCAAGCTGGCGCAGCGCATCCTCAAGGCCCACCTCGATAAGGCCAAGGCCGATGGCCATCCCGAGGCCAAGGCTTTGATGGAGCAGATCGAGGGTGGCGCCGAGCTGCCGCTGCTCGTTAGTACGCCGACGGAGGGTCTTGCCGAGGCGTTTTATGGGTTGGGCGAGGCATTGACCGGAGAGGGCGGCGTCAGCGTCGGCGCCGTTTATCTCCAATTCGCACTCTTTCTGCGGCCGGATTTTCCGTTTGCGCTCGCGACCCTGGCCAATGCCTACGAGACTACCAAACGCTACGAAGCGGCCATCGCCGCCTACGATCGGATACCGAACAACACCGCGCTGCAGGTCAGCATCGAAATCCGCAAGGCGCTCAATCTCAACCAGCTCGACCGCGTCGAGGAGGCCAAGGAGCTGCTGGAAGGCACCGCACGCCGCAATCCCACCGACGTGCGTCCGCTCGATGCGCTGGGCGGTATCATGCGTGGCCACAAGCGGTACGCCGAGGCGGTCGACTACTATGGCCGCGCCATTCAGCTGATCGACAAACCGGAGCAGAAGCACTGGTCGTTCTTCTACTCGCGCGGCACCTGCTATGAACGCATCAAGAAATGGGCCCTGGCCGAAGCCGACCTGCAGCGGGCACTGCAGCTGAGCCCCGACCAGCCGCTGGCCCTCAACTATCTCGGCTACTCCTGGATCGACCAGGGCCGCAACCTCAAGCAGGGCATGGCGCTGATCGAAAAGGCCGTGCGCCAGAAGAGCGATGACGGCTACATCGTCGACAGCCTAGGCTGGGCGCACTATCGGCTCGGCAACTACAAGGAGGCGGTGAAGAACCTCGAGCGTGCGGTCGAGCTGCGGCCGGAAGATCCGGTCCTCAATGACCATTTGGGTGATGCCTTGTGGCGCGTTGGCCGCGAGCGCGAGGCGCGCTTTCAATGGGAGCAAGCCTTGACCTTGAACCCCGAGCCCGAGGACGCCGACAAGATCAAGCGCAAGCTGCAGCGCGGCTTGTCGCCGCAGCAGGCGCGGCCGGTGAAGCGGATCAAGGAAGTGGTGAAGAAGGAGCATCTGAAGAAGAGCTCCGAGACGAGCTTTAGCCTGCCGTTGTTCAAGTAGCAGCAGCCGGTGGCCCCGCGCGCTTGGCGCGGAGTGTGCGCGCAGGGGTGTGAGCTCGGGCCTCCCCAAATGACCCAACTTCGATGGTGAGCACGGACGTAGCGCGCGCCAAGGTCAATCTCACCTTGAAGGTCGTGGGGCGACGCCCCGACGGCTACCACGATCTGGAAAGCGTGGTGACCTTTGCCGCCGTCGGCGACCGGGTCACCCTCTCTCCGGGCGAGCCGGCCGGGGTGGTCGTCGAGGGACCGTTTGCCACCGCCATCGACGGTATCAACCTGCTCGCGGTGGCGATCGACCTCCTCGCCGCCGCCGATCCCGCGCTGCGGTTGGGCCGGGTTAGCTTGGAAAAGACGCTGCCGGTTGCCGCCGGCCTCGGCGGCGGCTCGGCGGATGCGGGTGCCTTGTTGCGCTTGTTGCGCCAGGCCAACGGCGCGCGTGCTACGGCGCCGCTGTGGGCCGATGTGGCGCGGCGCCTTGGCGCCGACGTGCCGGTCTGCTTTGCCGGCCGGCCCGCCGTTCTCAGGGGCACGGGCGCCGAGTTCGAGCCGCTACCGGCGACCGGCGACACCTTGCCGCCGCTGCCGGCGGTGCTGGTGAACCCGGGCCTGCCGCTGCCGACGGCACGGGTGTTTTCGGCGCTGGCGGCTGCCACCGGGCGCGGCGCGCGCCCGCCACCGCCGCAACTGCCGTTCCCCTGCTGGCCGCGGCTCATCGAATACATCGCGGCGGTGGGCAATGATCTGGAGCCGCCGGCGGTCGGCCTGGCGCCGGTGATCGCCGAGGTCAAGGCGGCGCTGACGGCGGCGCCCGGCTGTCGCGTGGCGCAGATGTCGGGTAGCGGACCCACCTGCTTTGGCCTGTTTGAGGACGCGGCGCGGGCGGCGGCAGGCGCCGATGCCTTGCGCCAAGCCCGGCCGCAGTGGTGGATTGTGGCGACCGCGCTTGAGGGAGTGGCGCGCGCGCCCTGATCGGGCACGGCCCAAGCTCTGCGCCGCGGGCGTGGCCCTCAATCGGCTTCCTGGAACACCTCTTCGCGGCCCTTGCGGATCGCCGGCAACACCGCGAGCACGATGGTGATCAGCGACAGCAACAGCAGGCCCCCGCTCAACGGCCGATCGACAAAGGTCATGAAGCTGCCGCGCGAGATCACCAGCGCCTGGCGCAGCTTTTCTTCCATCAGCCGGCCGAGCACGAAGCCGAGCAGGAGCGGGGCCGGCTCGAAGCCCAACTTCATGACGGCGTAGCCGAACAGCCCGAAGCCCGCCGTCATCAACACCTCGACCGGCGAATTGTTGATCGAATAGATGCCGATGCAGCACATCAGGATGATGGCGGGAAACATCAGCCGGTAGGGCACCTTCAAGAACCGCACCCACAACCCGATTAACGGCAGGTTGATGACGAGCAGCATCAGATTGCCGATCCACATCGAGGTGATCATGCCCCAGAACAACTCGGGCTGCTTGCTCATGACCTGTGGGCCCGGCACGATGCCGTGGATGGTCATGGCCCCCACCATCAGCGCCATCACCGCGTTCGGCGGGATACCGAGCGTGAGCAGCGGGATGAACGAGGTTTGTGCCGCCGCGTTGTTGGCGCTTTCCGGCGCGGCCACGCCCTGGATGGCGCCGCGGCCGAAACGCTCCGGATGCTTGGAGAGCTTCTTCTCGAAGGTGTAGGCCGCGAACGACGCGATCACCGCACCGCCGCCGGGAAGAATTCCCACGAGCGAGCCGATGATCGTGCCGCGGGCGATCGCGCCGGAGGAATCGATCAGGTCCTGACGGGTCGGCATCAGGTTGGTGATCTTGGTCTTGAGGATGTCGCGGCTCTCGGGCGGGAGCTCGAGATTGCGGATGATCTCCGCGAAGCCGAACACGCCCATGGCGATGTTGGCGAAGCCGATGCCGTCGGCGAGTTCCGGAATGTCGAAGGTCATGCGCCCGGCGCCGGTCTCCAGGTCCGAACCGACCATCGAGAGCAGCAGACCGGTGAG
>DATFXD010000004.1:0-5606 GCA_035258605.1 Hyphomicrobiaceae bacterium
GGTGGACAGCGTGCCCCGGCTTGCGCCATGACAGCGCCCGGAAAGGCGTCGGGCAGGGGTCTGGCGCGCGCACGGGTCAAAACGCTGCCATGCAGATCTTCGAGCGATACCAGGATCTGCCGGCCGCGGCCCGCGGCTCGGTCATCACCATCGGCAATTTCGACGGCGTCCACCGGGGCCATCAGGCGTTGCTGGGCGTCGTGCGCGGGCTCGCCCGGCAGTTGCACGCCCCGGCTGCGGCGCTGTTGTTTGAGCCGCATCCGCGCCAGTTCTTTCAGCCCGACAAACCCCATTTCCAACTGACCTCGCTGCCACGCAAGCTTGAGCTGCTGGAGCGGTTTGGGCTCGATGTGGCGTTCGTGCTGGCGTTCGATCGGGCGTTTGCCGCCCTGACCGCGGCGGGCTTTGTCGAGGACGTGCTGGTCGCCGGCCTCGGTGTGCGCCAGGTGGTGATCGGCTATGATTTTCGCTATGGCGCCAAGCGCGCCGGCGATCCCGAAAGCCTGCAACGAGCCGGGCTGGACGCGGGTTTTGGCGTCACCATCGTGGCTCAGGTCGGCGCCGCCGGCGAGGTATTTTCGTCGTCTGCGATCCGCGCCGAACTGGCGCAGGGCGACGTCGCCGGCGCGGCGCAGATGATGGGCCACTGGTGGCGGGTCGCGGGCCGGGTGGTGGCGGGCGCCGGGCGCGGTACCGGGCTCGGCTATCCAACCGCCAATCTCAAGCTGGCACGCGATGTCGCCTTGGGTCACGGCATTTATGCGGTGCGCATCCATCTCGACGGCAAGGTCTACCGCGCCGCCGCCTATCTCGGGACCCGACCGACGTTCGACGACGGCGAGCCGGTGCTCGAGCTGTTCCTGTTCGACTTCGACGGCGATCTTTATGGCCGCGAGATCGCGGTCGAGTTCATCGGCTTTGTGCGGGCCGACGCCAAATTCACTTCGATCGAGGCGCTCAAGGCGCAGATGGCCGAAGACTGTAGCCGCGCCCAGGCGCTGCTCGATCAGGCCCCGGCCGAGCCACCGCCGCCTGGGGCCTGAGGAGGTGAACCCGCGCGCGGGGCGAAATGCGGTGCCAGTACCGATGGTTACCCGCCGCCATTGGCGATTAAGCGCCGCCGCTGGCGCTGCGACGTGTTCGGCTGTTTGCCCGGCGCCGACTTCGCTTTAGGATATGGGCTTCGCAACACGGGTCATTGCGCTGCGGTCGGTTCGCCATTTGCGTCAAGGCGACGCCTCGTCTTAGGACGGGGGATCAGGTGGCGAGCGGCGGCAGCATGGACAGGGATGGGCAGCATGACGGCAAATGGTTCGACCAACAACAAATGGATCGGCAAGCGCACCATCAGGCCCGATGGGGTCGACAAGGTCACCGGACGGGCGGCGTTCGGCGCCGACTTTTCCCAGCCCGGCATGCTGTTCGGGCGGGTGTTGCGCAGCCCGCATCCGCACGCCCGCATCAAATCCATCAATTTCGACAAGGCCTTGGCCCTGCCAGGGGTGAAGGCGGTGATGTCCGGGCACGACCTGGTGGACTTCCCCTGGGACAAGCCGGTGATCCTCGGTATCCAGGACCTGCGCTTCATCAGCCGCAACGTCATGGCCCGCGACCGGGCCTTTTATGCGGGCCACGCCGTGGCCGCCGTCGCCGCCACCTCGGTTGCTATTGCCGCCGCCGCCGTCAAGCTGATCGAGGTCGACTATGAGGTCCTGCCCTGGGTGATCGACGTCGATGAGGCGGTCGAGGCCGGGGCTCCCATCCTGCACGAGGACATGCGCGGGGTCGGCGACAAGCCCGGCGTCGCCACCACCTCAAACATCGCCGGCAAGCTCGAGCACAAGCTCGGGGATTGCGAGCAGGGCTTTGCTGCGGCCGAGGTCATCGTCGAGCGCAGCTTCAAGACCAAGCCCGTGCATCAGGGCTACATCGAGCCGCACGCTTGTGTGGTCAGCGTCGCCAAGGATGGCCGCACCACCATCTGGAGCAGCAGCCAGGGCCACTTCATGGTGCGCGACATGACCGGCCAGCTCACCGGGACCAAGCTCAGCGACATTCGCGCCATCCCCGCCGAAATCGGCGGCGGCTTCGGTGGCAAGACCATCGTCTACCTGGAGCCGCTGGCGCTGGTGCTGGCGCGCAAAACGGGGCGGCCGGTGAAAATGGTGATGACCCGCGACGAGGTGTTCCGCGCCACCGGTCCGACCTCGGGCTCATCGAGCACGGTCAAGATCGGCGCCACCAAGGATGGCAAGATCACCGCCGTCAAGGCCAGCTACCGCCTGCAGGCCGGCGCGTTTCCCGGGTCGCCGATCCGCGGTGCGGTCGGCTGCGCGCTGTCGCCCTACAACATCGCCAATGTCGAGATCACCGGTTTCGACGTGGTGACGAACCGACCCAAGGTGGCCGCCTACCGGGCGCCCGGGGCGCCGATCGGGGCGTTTTCGGTGGAATGCGTGCTCGACGAACTCGCCACCGCGCTCGGCATCGATCCGCTGCTGCTGCGGCAGAAGAATGCCGCCAAGCAAGGCACCAAGGCCGCCTATGGTCCGGTGTTTCCCCGCATCGGCTACGAGGAGACGTTGCAGGCGGCGCTCAGCCATCCCCACTATCAGGCGCCGTTGGGCAAGAACCAGGGCCGCGGCGTGGCCAGCGGCTTTTGGTTCAATGCCGGGGGCGAGTCGAGTGCCACCGTCAATGTCAACGAGGACGGCACCGTGATGGTGGTGACCGGACATCCCGACATCGGCGGCTCGCGCGCCTCGACGGTCAACATTGTCGCGGAAATGCTGGGTGTCGACTACCGGCGGGTGCAGGCGCTGATCGGCGACACCAGCGTGGTCGGCTTCAGCGCGCTGACCGGCGGCAGCCGCGTCACCTTTGCCTCCGCCATGGTGGTGACGCGGGCCACCGAGCGCGTGATCGACATCCTGCGCGCACGCGCCGCCAAAATTTGGAAGATCGAACCCGAGGCCGTGGTCTGGGACAATGGCGCGGCGCGTCCGGCCGGCGCCAACGCCGGCGACTTTACGCCCTTGACCTTGGGCGAGCTCGCGGCCAAGGCCAGCGCCACCGGCGGCCCGATCAACGGCACCTCATCGCTCAACACCGAGGGCGCGACCGGTGGCTTTGCCACGCACATTTGCGATGTGGAGATCGACCCCGAGACCGGCAAGGTGCAGGTGATCCGCTACACCGCCTTCCAGGATGTCGGCCGCGCCATCCATCCAAGCTACGTGGAGGGCCAGATCCAGGGCGGCGTGGCGCAGGGCGTGGGTTGGGCGATCAACGAGGAATGCATCTTCGCCGCCAATGGGGTGTTGGATAATCCGAGTTTTCTCGATTACCGCATGCCCGTCGCCTCCGATCTGCCGATGATCGAACCGGTGCTGATCGAGGTGCCCAACGAGCGGCACCCGCAAGGTGTGCGGGGCGTCGGCGAAGTGCCGATCGTGCCGCCGCTGGCGGCCGTGGCCAACGCCGTTCGCCACGCCACCGGGCTGCGCCTGACCGAATTGCCGATGTCGCCGCCCAAGGTGCTGGCGGCGCTGGCGGCGAAGTAAGCGGGCGCCAGCGGCGGCGACCGGCATGATCGACCATGTCTCCATTCCGGTGCGCGACCTCGCCGCCGGCGGCGCGTTCTATGAGCGCGTGTTGCAGCCGTTGGGCTACGTCAAGCTGGTTGAACGGCCGGCGACCATCGGCTTCGGCAAGGCCTATCCGGAGCTGTGGCTCAACCTGCGCCCCGACCTGGTGCCGGCGCCGGCCGACACCGGCGCCCACCTGGCGCTGAGGGTGCGCTCCGAGGCGGCGGTCGATGCCTTTCACCGGGAGGCGCTGGCGATGGGCGGGGTGAGCGCCGGCGAGCCGGGTCCGCGGCAGGCCGCCATGACCCGCTACTACGGCGCCTTCATTCGCGATCCCGACGGCAACAAGATCGAGGTGGTGGCGTTTCCACCGGCGGCGCCGACCTAAGCCGGCCTCGCCCCACCCTCACGCCTTCTTGTCGCGCATCGCCAAGGTGCGCAGCCTCAGCGCATTGAGGCGAATGAAGCCGGCCGCATCCTTTTGGTCGTAGGCGCCCTTGTCGTCCTCGAAGGTGACCAGGCTCGAGGAGTAGAGCGAGGCGTCGCTTTGCCGGCCGGCCACCATCACGTTGCCCTTGTAGAGCTGGAGCCGCACCTCGCCCTCGACGTGGGTCTGGCTCTTGTCGATGGCCGCCTGCAGCATGTCGCGCTCGGGCGAAAACCAAAAGCCGTTGTAGATCAGCTCGGCGTAGCGCGGCATCAATTCGTCTTTGAGGTGTGCCGCGCCGCGGTCGAGCGTGATCGATTCGATCGCCCGGTGCGCGGCCAGCAGGATGGTGCCGCCGGGCGTTTCGTAAACGCCGCGCGATTTCATGCCGACAAAGCGGTTCTCGACCAAATCGACACGGCCGATGCCGTTATCGTGGCCAAGCTGGTTGAGGGTGGCGAGCAGGGTGGCGGGCGACAGCGCCTTGCCGTTGAGGCTCACCGCATCGCCACGGGCAAAGCCGATGCTGACCTCGCTGACGGCGTCGGGCGCTGCCATTGGCGAGGTCGTGCGCTGGTAGACGTAGGGTGGTGCGGCGCGGTCGGGATCCTCCAGCACTTTGCCTTCGGAGGAGGAATGCAACAGGTTGGCATCGACCGAGAACGGCGCTTCGCCCTGCTTGTCCTTGGCGATCGGGATCTGGTGCTGTTCGGCAAAGGCGATCAGCTGTTCGCGGCTTTTGAAGTCCCATTCGCGCCAGGGGGCAATGATCCTGATTGAGGGCTCGAGCGCATAGTAGCTGAGCTCGAAGCGTACCTGATCGTTGCCCTTGCCGGTGGCGCCATGACAGACGGCGTCGGCGCCGGTGCGGCGGGCGATCTCGATCTGCCGCTTGGCGATCAACGGCCGCGCGATCGAGGTGCCGAGCAGGTAGACGCCCTCGTAAAGGGCATTGGCGCGGAACATCGGAAACACGAAGTCGCGGACGAACTCCTCGCGCAGGTCCTCGACGAACACGTTGTCGGGCTTGATGCCCAGCATCAGGGCCTTGCGCCGGGCCGGCTCCAGTTCCTCGCCTTGACCGAGGTCGGCGGTGAAGGTGACGACCTCCGCGCCATAGGTTTCCTGCAGCCATTTCAGGATGATGGAGGTGTCGAGGCCGCCCGAGTAGGCGAGCACGACTTTCTTCACCTTGGCCTTGTCAGCCGGCAGCGGCATGGCGGCTCTCACGATTGCGGGGGCGCGCGCGCCTCGCGGGCGCCGATGAGGCGCGCACTATAGGCAACTTGCCCTGCCGGGCAAGCCCCGGCACCGTCGCCCGCAATCGACCTTTGGCGGGATCGGCCTCGCGCTTTGAGGCAACGAGCGGGCAACGGGCGCCAGTGGCTTAATCGTCCGGGGCGAGCGGTTTGAACCACGGGCGGCGGACCTGCCGCGGCAACTCGACCGCCACCCCGTCATGTTCATGGCGCATTCATCAGATGGCTCACATTACTCCGGCGCGGGAACCAACCACTGGAGGCATCCCCGTGAGCAACGTTAAGACTGGGCTTGGCATCACCGCCGCGGCCGCCGTTCTGGCGCTCTTCGCC
>DATFXD010000005.1:0-40967 GCA_035258605.1 Hyphomicrobiaceae bacterium
GTTAAGGTCACGGCCGCCGCCGCCCCGGCCTTGCCGCCCTCCAGCCCGAACGGCGGAGAAGCCATGCGCTCCATGCACAGCGCCGCCGTTGCGTCGGCGCCGTCGAGGAGCCGCCACACCCGGCGCGCGCCGCAGCCGCCGCGAAAGCGCCCGGCGCCGCCGCTGTCGGGATCGATGGCGTACTCTTCGACCCGCAATGGGAACGCCATCTCCAGCACCTCGACCGGCGTGTTCATGGTGTTGGAGATGCCGCTGGCAATGGCGTTGATGCCATCCTTGGTCGGTCGTGCACCAAAGCCACCCTTGATCGTCTCGTACGACACGTAGCGCTCGCCGCTGCGCGGGTCGACACCGCCGAACGTCATGATCGCCGATGTGCCCTGGCTGCAGGCCATCACTTGCCGTGGCCAGAAATTGACCAACGCGCCCATCACCATGTCGGCCACCCGATGCGACATCTCGTGGTTGGCATAGACCACGGCGGCGGGAAACTGGGCGTTGACGACGCTGCCCTTCGGCGCTGTGACCTCGATGGTGCGCCAGCAGCCGGAATTGGGCGGAATGAGGCCGTTGGGGTCGACCGCCATCTTGAGCGCGCAGTAGACGCCCGACGCGGTTACCGACAGTGGGGCGTTCATCGGGCCCTTGACCTGGGGGTCGGAGCCGGCGAAATCGACCAGCAAGCGATCGCCGCGTTTTGTCACCTTGATGCGGATGAAGAATGGGGCATCGTTGCCGAGGGCGTCATCGGCGATGCCGTCGCCGTCGCAAAAATCCTCAAAGCTGCCGCTGCCGTCGGGCAGATCGCCGAGCGCGGCGCGCATCAGCCGCTCGGAATAGTCCATCACCTCGGCCAGGTAGCCGATCAGGCGCTCGCCGCCATGGCGCCGCGCCAGCGCCTCCAGCCGCTCGGTGGCGCGCAGGGTGGCGGCGAGCTGGGCGCCGAGATCGCCGCGGCGTTCCTCAGGGGTCCGCACGTTGGCCAGGATCAGGCGTTCCAGGTCCCCGTTCAAGTTACCGCGGCTGACGAGCCGCAGCGGCGGCAGACGCAGCCCTTCGCCATAGATCTCGCTGACCGCGCCGTAGCTGCCCGGGGTGGCGGAGCCGACATCGGGCCAATGCGCCCTGACGCAGGCATAGCCGATGAGGCGGCCGGCATGGAATGCCGGACGCACAACGTTGACGTCCGGCAGATGGCTGCCGCCCTGATAGGGATCGTTATGGATGAAGACGTCGCCTTCGGCGATATCGGCGGCGAAGCTCCTCACCACGGCGCGCACCGCATCCGGCATCGAGCCCAGGTGGATCGGCAGGTCGGGGCCTTGCGCCACCATGTCACCCGCCGCATCGAACACGCCGCAGGAGAAGTCGCCGGCCGATTTCAGGATCGGCGAATAGGCGGTCTTGCACAAGACGACGCGCATTTCCTCGGCGATCTTGAAGAGTGCATTCTTGACGATCTCGAAGGTCGCCGGATCGGCGGTGTTGATTGGAGCGATCATGGTCGGGCGCCCTCGCGCGTCAGCCACACAAACCCGTCATCGTCCGACCGGCCGCGCCAGCCGGGCGCCACCAGCATGGTCGATTCCAGCGATTCGATCACCGCCGGGCCGGTCACGGTCGCACCCGATGGCAGGCGCCGGCGATCGAGCACCACGGCGTGTCGGCGGGCGCCCGCGAACCATAGCGGCCGGCGCCCCTTTGCCGGATCCGTGCCGGGTGCCGCCGGCGCCTGACTGAGCCGCAGCGGCGGCATGGCACCGACCGCGGCAACCCTGAGGCTGACGAGCTGGACCGGCTCGCCGCGGCTGTCGTGACCATAGCTGCGGCGATGGGCGGCGTGGAAGGCCTCGGCAACGGCGGTGAGCCCGGCGGCGTCGAGCGGGCCCGCCGGCACCGGCACCGCCAACTCATAAGACTGGCGTCGATAGCGGGCATCGACGCTGCGCTCAAAGCGGCGGTTGGCCGCCTCGACGCGGGCGCGATCGAGCATCGCCGCGCCCTCTTGTTCCAGCCGCTGGAACTGGGCTTCGAGCACTGCCGGCTCGGCGGTTGCGGTGGTGGCATAGACGGTGCGCACGTAATCGCGCTTGAGGTCAGAGCCGATCAGCCCGAGCGCCGAGAAGGCGCCGGGGATCGGTGGGCACATTACCTCATTGATACCGAGTTCCTCGGCCAGGGCGCAGGCGTGCATCGGCCCGGCGCCGCCGAACGCGGCCAGCGTAAAGGCGCGTGGATCATGCCCGCGCTGCAGCGACACGATCTTGAGCGCCTCGGCCATGGCGTGGTTCACAACCTCGATCACCGCCGCCGCCGCCGTCAGAACCGAGACCTGCAACGGCTTGGCGAGGCGCTCGGCGACCGCTCGCTCGGCCGCCGCGTAGTCGATCGGCAGGTCGCCGGCGAGCAGCGAGTTGCGGTCGAGATAGCCGAGCAGCAGGTTGCAGTCGGTCACCGTCGGCTCGGCGCCGCCGCGGCCGTAGCAGCTGGGGCCCGGCTCGGCGCCGGCGCTGTTCGGCCCCACGCGCAACGATCCGGCGCGGTCCACCCAGGCGATGGAGCCGCCGCCCGCCGACACTTCGGCAAGGTCGATCACCGGCACCCGAATCGGATGGCCGGTGCCGTTCATGGCGCGACTGCCGCTGGCCTTGCCGCCGACCTCGTAGTCGGGCGTCGTCTCGTAGACCCCGGCGCGGATCAGGCTGGCCTTGGCCGTGGTGCCACCCATGTCGAAGGAGAGGAGGTCGAGCCGCCCGGTCTGCCGCGCTGCCAGCGCGGCCGCCACCACGCCGGCGGCGGGTCCCGATTCGACGGCGATCGCCGGCATGGCGATGCCCTCGGCGGCCTCGAACACGCCGCCGTTGGAGCCCATAATGTAGAGCGGCGGCAGGCCAAGGGAGGTGGTGGCCGTCTGCAAGCGATCGAGATAGGACGACAGCACCGGGCCAACATAGGCACACACCGCCGTGGTGCTGGTGCGCTCGAACTCGCGGATTTCGGGCAGCACTTCGCTCGACAAATAGATCGGGGTATCGGGAAAGGCCTGGCGCAAGCTGCGCCCGAGCCGCGCCTCGTGTTCGGAATTGAGGAAGCTGAACAGCAAGGAGACGGCGATCGCCTCGATGCGATCGGCCTTCAGCGCCGCGATCAGCTTGGGGATCTCCGCCTCCGCCAGCGCGATGATGGCAGTGCCATCGGCGCCGATGCGTTCGCTCACCTCGTAGCGGCGCCGGCGCGGGATCAGGACCGCCGGGGCGTCTTGGAAGAGGTCGTAGAGGTCGGGACGCGACGAGCGGCGCAGTTCGAGCACGTCGCGAAAGCCGCGCGTGGTCACCAGCGCGGCGCGGGCGCCGCGGCCTTCCAGGATGGCGTTGGTGACGACGGTGGTGGCGTGCGCCAAATGCGTAACTTCCCCGGCGCCGATGCCGTAGCGCTGCATGGCCGCCTTGAGCGCGTCGAGCACGCCCAGCGCCAGGTCGGCCGGCGTGGTCGGCGCCTTGGCGACGCCGATGCGGCCGCTGACATCGTCGATCAGCGCCACATCGGTAAAGGTGCCGCCGATATCAACGCCAATGCGCCAGGCCATGCCCGCTTCCCCAACTGGTTTTCCGGCAAAGTCTAGGCGGGTTCCGGTGGTGCCGGCAACGCGTTGGCCTCGCCCGGCCCGGTGGGCGGCCCGCCGGCGCCCGAGACGAGGGCGGCGGCGCGGGCTATCGCTTGGCATTTAACCGAAACTTTACGGGCGATTGCGAGGCTAAGGTCCCGAGCCTTGGAATTTGTGCTCTCGTCTTCGAGCGCTCGGCATCGCCTTTGGCCGGCACCAAACGACCCTCCGCCATTGCCTGCCGGTTACGAGGCGCGCGGCCTTGTTCGCTGCCCCCGGGAATTCACATGCCGCAAGCTTCTCGCCTCACTCCCGCTCCTCGTCCCCCGGCCGACCGCCAGGCCTGGCGGCACGGCGACAAGGAAACGCGCCCGCCCCGCCACGGCGCCGCCTCAGCCGGCGCGGCGGCATGGCACCAACATGACGCCTTGGCGCCGCTGCGTGCCCGCCTTGACTGTCTCGATCGGCGCGTTGCCAGGGCGCGCGCAGCGCTGCCCAGAGAACGCATGCACCTCTTCAACGGCGTGCTCGACGCGCTCCAGGGTCTGAAGGCGGGGATCGCGGACGTGCATGCCGCCTGGCAGGGTGGGCAGAGCCCATCGCCGAAGTTGGCGCCGCGGTCTGCCGCCCGCCCGCGGCGGCCGTCGCCGGGCGCTCCCGATCCTTGGGATGCCGATAGTGCCGAGGCATTGACGCGCGTGTGGGAGATGGCGGGGGGCGAAGACCTGAAGCGGTCGAAACCTCGGCGACCGGCGGCCAAGTCCGAGGTCGCCAGCGCCGCCGCCGCCGCAACGGGGAGCGAGCGGGGCGGCTCGGACGCCCTGGAGGTCCAGCTTGTGAGGATTGCCGACCGGCTCGCGGCCGGGCTGCCACGCCCGGATCCTCAGCGGCTGGCCCCCCTCGAGGCGCGCGTGCGCCAGCTCGAATGCCGGGTCGCCGCCGCCATGCAGGAGGCGACAGGGAGGTCGGAGCGGCAAAGTCTCGACGCCGTCGAGGCGCAGCTCGGAGGTCTGGTGAAGGTCATCGACGAGGCGCGCGAGGAGCTTTGCCGCCTCGATGCCATCGAAACCCAGCTCGGCGAGATGGTGCAGCAACTCAAGAGCCTCAAGGCGGCCGCGAAGGTGTTCGCGGCGGCGGCACGGCCGCGTTCGGCCGACGCCACCCGCGTTGATGGGCTGATCAAGGCCTGCGCCTCGGGCCGGCGCCAAGACGCGCGGGTGGCGGTCGACGTCCTCAAATCGATCCACCACGCCATCGCCGACATCGCCGACCGGCTCAATCAGACCGACGGCGCTCCGGCGCACCTGGAAGCGCCGGCGCCGGGCGGAACCGATCCCCACGCCGATCGCGATCTTTTGCTCAAGGCCTATCGCGAGGGGGCCCGCGCGCTGGGCGAAATGGTGCCAGACCTAGCCGCCGATCCGCTCGCCAAGTTGGCATCGGGGCGCGGCCACTTGAGCGCTGAACATTGGCGTTGGCACGACCAGGACTAGATCTGGCTCGGCGCGCGCACGCCCGAAACCGACCGGCCTCGGCCAACCCGCCGCACGGGCGCTTCATCGGCTTTACTTGCGTCCCGACCGGGTGTCGCTATGGTGCGCGGTATGGGGCCGCCGCCCGCCATCAGGCGAGCGCGGCGCCCCCCGCGAACCCTTGAGCCTTCTCGTCGATTGCGCGATGCGTTGGCCGTGAGCGGGCCGCGGCGACCTTGTGCGTGATGGCACCGCGATCGGAGTTGAGCGTTTATGCCCGCCAAGCCAGGCACCGCAGCAAAGGCCGCCGTGCTGGCCGTGTTGCTGAGCGCCGTGCTGGTCGCCCTGGCGCTTCCGGCGACGGCCCAGCGCAAGAAACCGCCGGCGGTGCCCACGCCACCACCGGTGGCCAAGGATACCCCGCTGAGCCAGGTCGACGAGATCAAGCGCGAGCAGTTGCCCGGGGCCAAGGAATCGGTGCAAGCGGACGTTTCCGCCCGCAACGTGGCGGTGACGTCATCGTTCAGCGGCACCGAAATCGTGATTTTCGGCGCGGTCGACAACAGCCAGCAGCCGAGCGCCGAATCGGGCTTTTATGACATCGTCATCGTGGTTGAAGGGGTCCCCAGCCGGCAGGTGGTCCGACGCAAGAGCAATGTCGCCGGCCTCTGGCTCAACACCTCCTCTGCCACCTTCGACCTGGTGCCCAGCTATTATGCGATCGCCTCAACGCGGCCGATCGATGAAATTGCACCCGAGGAGTTCCGCGCCTCCCACGGCATGGGTTTCCAGCATTTGCGCTTCCCTCCGGCATTCGGACAGGCACAGGCACTCTCAAGCGAGGACATCAAGGAGTTCCGCGAAGCCATCATCCGTTTGAAGGAGAAACAGGGCCTCTACGTGCAGGACCAGTACGGGGTGGCGTTCATTGGGCGCAGTCTCTTCCGCTCGACCATCGAGCTACCCGCAAACGTGACCGTGGGGCCGTTCGATACCCGCGTCTACCTCTTCCGCGACGACCAACTGCTGAGCCAGTTCTCGGTGCGGCTCAACCTCGAGCGTGAGGGGATTGAGCGTTACCTGCACGCCTTCGCCTTTCTGCACCCGATGTTCTACGGCCTGGCGACCGTGGCGATCGCCGTTGCCGCCGGCCTCGTGGCCTCGACCGTTTTCCGGCGCAGCGGGTCTTAAGGGCGCCGAAGCGAGGTCTCCCTTGCCGAAAAGTTCGGCACCGCGCGCCTCCTCAACAGGCAGCAAGGGGACTTTCGGTCGCGTGCCGGCGTGGCTAGACTTTGGCGCGCGCGCATCGCACGCCCTCAAGGACTGGTCTCCATATCATGCCGCAATTTGCTCCCGACCGTTTCGGCCAGTTGCAGGGGCTACCGCCGACCGCGCCTGGCCAGGCCGTGGGTCTGTTGGGCGGCTCCTTCAACCCACCCCACGCCGCGCATCGCCAAATCAGCGACATCGTCTTGAAGCGTCTTGGGCTCGACCAGGTGTGGTGGCTGGTCACCCCCGGCAATCCCTTGAAGGGACGCGCCGAGCTGGCGCCGCTCAGCGAGCGCTTGGTGCTGTGCCGGGCGATGGCCAAAAACCCCCGCATCAAGGTGACAGCCTTCGAGCGTGACCTGCCAACCGCACACACCGCCGCAACGCTGGCATTCTTGAAGCGGCGCAGCCCGCTCGTGCGCTTTGTCTGGATCATGGGGGCGGACAATCTGGCGAACTTTCACCGCTGGTGGCGGTGGCGGGAGATCCTGACCATGGTGCCGGTTGTGGTGGTCGACCGGCCGGGCTGGCGGCTCAAGGCCTTGGCCTCCAAGGCTGCCCAAGCCTTTGCCGCGAGCAGGGTTCCCGAGACGGAGGCCAGGGGTTTGGTGGCCATCCCGCCACCGGCCTGGACGTTCTTGACGGGCCCGTTGTCCGGGGTGTCCTCAACCGATTTGCGCAGCAAGGCGCGTGAGCGGAACCAACAAGTTGCAAGAAAACAACAAGCGGCCGAAATTCGCGCGAAACCAGGGGTCGAGGGTGAGGCGCCAGCGCCACGGAAGCCGGGGCTCGTCGTGCTCGATGCGCCACAGCTTGATCGCCAGCACGCGGCATTGGCGGGCCGCGACTGCTGAGCCGGTTGGGGCGCTCGGCACACCTCAAGGCAAGGCTCTTGAAAGCGCAGGGTGTCGCCCTCTATCTTTCAAGACGTGGGTGTGAGTCCCAGGGCGGAGGATCGGGTCGGGGTTGCCGGCTTGGTGGTTTCGCCCCTGGCAGGTGTCCACCCAATGTTGGTGCCCGCCTAGGGATTGATGACGAAAGGACCATCAGCACAAGATGCCAACCGCCCTTGAGGGTGCTCGCGCGAGCACGCCTCCAGCCGAACTCGTGTCTCCTGAACACGGCTCGCAAGCCCTTCTGGCGATCATCACGGCGACGCTCGATGAAGCAAAAGCCGAGCACGTTGTGGCGATCGATATCAAAGGGAAGTCCTCCATCGGCGACTACATGGTGATCGCCTCCGGCCGCTCCGACCGGCATGTGGGCGCGATCGCCGAGCAACTGCAACACAAGCTCAAGGACGCGGGCTATGGGCGCGCCCGCATCGAGGGCCAGCCGCAATGCGACTGGGTCTTGATCGACGCCGGCGACATCATCGTGCACGTGTTTCGGCCGGAGGTGCGGGAGTTCTACAATCTCGAAAAGATGTGGTCGGCCGAGCGCCCGAGCGATCCCACCACCCACTAGGCTGGGCCCATCACCTGAGCGGTCCTGCGTCTGGCACTGAGGGCCGGCCTGGCGTTGAGCAATGGGCGGCGCGGTCATGCGCGTGGTGATTGCCGCGGTCGGCCGCCTCAAGGACGGGCCCGAGCGGCTGCTGTTTGAAAAATACCGCGACCGCTTTGAGGTTTCGGGGCGGCGGCTCGGGCTGACGCCGGTGCTGTGGGGTGAGATCGCCGAGAGCCAGGCTGCGTCCGCGCTCAAGCGCAAGAGCCAGGAACAGGCCGGCCTCATGAAGCTCATCGGTCATGCCGAGACCCTGATTGCCCTCGATGCGGCGGGCAAGGCCGTGAGCAGCGAAGGCCTGGCACATTTGCTGGCGCGGATCCGCGACGACGGCAGCAAGGCGCTGGCATTCGCCGTTGGCGGGCCTGACGGGCTCGCGGCCGATCTAATGGCAGCGGCACGCCACCGGCTGTCGTTTGGAGCCATAACCTTGCCGCACCAGTTGGCCCGCATCGTGCTTGCCGAACAGCTCTACCGGGCGACAACGATTCTGGCGGGCCATCCCTACCATCGCGCCTGACCGCAAAAAAGGCTTCCGCCCACGCCGTGACCGGGTGCAAAACGTGAGCCTACCAACGAGCGAGCACGCCCCATGACCACCCTGGCGCCGGAAACACTCGCCGTGCAGGCAGGCGAGGCGAGCGATGCGGCAACCGGCGCCATCGTCCCCCCCATTCACCTGGCGACCACCTTCCTGCGCGACGCCGACAATCAGTACCGCAGGGGGTACAGCTACGGTCGGCCCGACAATGCCACCGTGCGTCAGGTTGAAGAGGTCCTGACGCGGCTCGAGGGGGGCGCGCACGCCCTATTGCTGGCGTCCGGCATGGCGGCGGCGACCACCGCGCTGTTGGCGCTGGAGCGGCCGGCGCACATCGTGGCCCCCAACGTCATGTACTGGGGCCTGCGCAACTGGATCGCCCAGGACGCGCCCAGCTTCGGCATCGAAACCACCTTCGTCGACGCCGCCGACCTCAGCGCCATTGCCGCCGCCGTACGCCCCGGCCGCACCCGGCTGGTGTGGATCGAGACGCCGGCCAACCCGCTGTGGACCGTCACCGATATCGCCGGGGCGGCGCGGATCGCGCATGCGGCGGGCGCCGTCCTGGCCGTCGATTCCACCGTGCCGACACCCGTGCTCACCCGCCCGATCGCCCATGGCGCCGATCTCGTCATGCACTCCGCCACCAAGTACCTCAACGGCCACTCCGACGTCATTGGCGGGGCCCTGGTGTTTGCCGGTTCCGACCCCTATGGCGAGCGCGCCGTCCGCGTACGTACCAGCTTGGGCGGCATTGCCGCACCGTTCGAAGCCGCTCTCTTGCTGCGCGGCCTGCGCACGCTCTATGTTCGCGTCCGCCACCAATGCACCGCCGCCATGGCGATCGCCAAACATTTCGACGGCCACCCGCGCATCGCCGCCGTGCTCTACCCGGGGCTCGCCCAGCACCCCGGCCATGCCGTCGCCGCCCGCCAGATGCAAGGTGGCTTCGGCGGCATGCTGTCTTTGCGTGTTGCGGGCGGCGAGGCGGCGGCCATCGCCGCGGCGGGGAAGGTGGCCGTGTGGAAGCGCGCCACCTCGCTCGGCGGCGTCGAAAGTTTGATCGAGCATCGCGCCAGCGTCGAGGGCGCTAGCTCTCCGTGTCCACCCGACCTGTTGCGGCTGTCGGTCGGCCTCGAGAGCACCGATGATCTGATCGGCGATTTGGAGCAGGCGTTGGTGCCGTGAGCCAGTGGCCCGGGCGGAGCGCCGCCCCGATGCCCGCGGCGGAGCTGGCCCCGAGCAGAGGCCGCCAGCACGGCTGCGCGCGTCCCGTGCCGTTAGGGCGCGACCGCGGGCGTGCCGGCCGCGATCGGCGGCCGCGGGCGCGCTGCTTCCCCGGCTTTGAGCCGCAGGCGCTGGTCGAGGGAATACCATGGCGGCGCCAAGCCCAGCGCCTGGTCGGCGGTGTCGTGGCGCACAAAATCGCCAATCAGCGCCCGCGTGACGCCGAACTGGACGTCGGTCGCCAGGTAGGGGTCGTCGGGCACGTAGATCTGCGAGATCAAGGTTTTGAAGCCGGGCTTGTGCGCCATAAAGTGCAGGTGCGCCGGCCTGAAATGGTGGCGGCCGGTCGCCCTGATCAGCTCGCCGACCGGACCATCGGTCGGCACCGGATAGCCGGCTGGCTTGACACTGCGGAATTGGAAGCGCCCCGCCGCGTCGCTGACAAAGCGGCCGCGCAGGTTCATGTCGGCCTGGGTGGCATCCTGGTTTTCATAGAGGCCGGCCGGGGAGGAATGCCACACATCGACCTCGGCGCCCGCCACCGGGCGGCCATCCTCGGCCACCACCTCGACCCGGCACACCAGCGCCGGGCCTGGGGTTGGCGAGCGGACGATGCTGTCGCCGGAGCGGCAGATCGGCTGGTCGGCGCGCCAGAACGGGCCCAGCATGTTGGCCTGGGTGTCGCCGCTGCCCGCCGCTGCGTTGTTGAGGAGACAGACGAGCGCCGACACGCCGAGCGAACCCGACATCAGCATCGCCTCGTTGTGGCAGGCGGTCGTGTGTTGACCGACCGCCGCCAACAGCCGGATGGCGGCGTGGAATTCGGGCTCGGTGAGGCCGACGTCGCGCACGAAACCGTGCAGGTGCCGCACCAACGACAGCAGGATCAAGCGCAGGCGGGGATTTTCCGTGCCGCTGAATGCCGCCAGCACGGCGTCGGTGACGGAGGCCTCGTTTTCGATGATCATGTCTTGACCTACTCTAGGGCGTACGCGCGCTCGGGTGGGTGCGGCAGCAAGCCCTAGTCCAATGGTGGGGTTCAATCAATGTCCGAAGCGCCTGAACATCGTATTGCGGGCAAACAGCGCCCGTTTACCGGGGCTGAGTACCTGGCATCGCTGCGCGATGGCCGCCAAGTCTATATCTATGGCGAGAAGGTGCGCGATGTCACGCGCCACCCGGCCTTCCGTAATGCCGCGGCCTCGGTGGCCAAGCTGTACGATGCCTTGCACGATAGCCAATCGAAGGCGGTGCTGACCACCGACACCGATACCGGCTCCGGCGGCTACACGCACCGTTTCTTCAAGGTCGCGCGCTCGCGCACCGAGCTGATCGGGCAGCGCGACGCCATCGCCCAGTGGGCGCGCCTCAGTTATGGCTGGATGGGCCGCAGCCCCGACTACAAGGCCGCCTTCCTCAACACGCTGGGCGCCAACGCCGATTTCTACGGCAAGTTTGCCGGCAACGCCCGGGCCTGGCACGCCCGCGGCCAGAACGCCGTGCTCTACGTCAACCACGCGCTGGTCAATCCGCCGATCGATCGGGCCAAACCGGTCGAACAGGTGAAGGACGTCTACGTTTCGATCGAGAAGGAAACCGATGCCGGCATCTACGTGTCGGGCGCCAAGGTGGTCGCCACCAACTCGGCGCTGACGCACTACAACTTTCTCGGCCAGAACATGGGCCAGGACATCAATGACGAGAGCATGGTCGTGATGTTTATGGCGCCGATGGACACGCCCGGCCTCAAACTCATCTGCCGCGCCTCCTACGAGATGACGGCCGCCGCCACCGGCTCGGCCTGGGACTATCCCCTGACCAGCCGGTTTGACGAGAACGATGCCATCTTGGTGTGCGACCACGCCTTTATCCCGTGGGAGAACGTCTTCATCCATCGCGACGTGGAACGCCTCAAGGCCTTCTACCCGCGCTCGGGCTTCGTCAACGGCTTCACGCTGCAGGCCTGCACGCGGTTCGCCGTCAAACTCGATTTTCTTGCCGGGCTGCTGATGAAAGCGGCGCGCGCCACCGGCGTGGAGGCGTTCCGCGGTGTGCAGACGCAGATTGGCGAGGTGATCGGCTGGCGCAATCTGTTCTGGGCGCTGAGCGATGCCATGGCCCACAATCCCGACCCCTGGGTGAATGGGGCGGTGCTTCCCAACATGCGCGCCTCCGTCGCCTACCGGCTGTTTGCGACCGAAGCCTATCCGGCGGTGCGCGCGATCGTGGAGAAGGTGATCGCCTCCGGCCTCATCTACCTGCCGAGCCACGCCCGCGACTTCAACAACCCCGAGATCGATGGCTATCTGGCAAAGTATGTGCGCGGCTCGGGCGGCATCGACTACAAGGCGCGCATCAAGCTGATGAAGCTGTTGTGGGATGCGATCGGCAGCGAGTTCGGCGCCCGCCATGAACTTTATGAAATGAACTACGCCGGCAGCCACGAGCTGGTGCGGTTGTTTCCCCTGCAACAGGCGCAAGCCTCGGGCGCGCTCAAGGAGATGGAGGCGCTGGTCGAGCGTTGCATGGCCGACTACGACGAGAACGGTTGGAGGGATCCCGCCTATCACGCTGGTGAGGATATCTCGGTTCTGGATCGGCTCGAAGAGCCGCGCACCTGACCCCCGCCTGGCGCCAACCGGCCGCGTGCGGCGCGGCGAAACCTGGCGCCGAGCTCGGCCTCGGACCGAAGCGCGAAGCCGCCACTGGCTGGCGGCCGACTAGCTCCGCGCCTGCCGCAAGACCTCGGCCATGGCGGCGGCGGCCACGTCCATGTCCTCGGCCGTGACGTCGAGGTGGGTGACGGCGCGGATCATGCCGCCGTAGGAGGCGCCCATGCGCACGCCGCGCTTGGCCAGCGCCGCGACGATCTCGAGCGCGCCCTGCTCGCCGCGGGGCTCCAGAAAGACGATATTGGTCTCGACTTGCGGGTTCATGACGCGCAAGTCCCCGAGCTTGCCGATCAGCTCCGCCAACCGCCGGGCGTTGGCATGGTCCTCTGCCAGCCGCTCGACATTGTGCTCGAGCGCATAAAGTCCGGCCGCCGCCAACACGCCGGACTGGCGCATGGCACCGCCCATCCGGTGCTTCCAGTTCCAGGCCTCGTCGATGAAGGCGCGCGATCCTGCCAAGACGCCGCCGACCGGGCAGCCGAGGCCCTTCGACAGGTCGAGCCAGACGCTGTCGCACGGCGCCGCCATGCGCTTGGCGCTGATGCCGCTCGCCACCTGGGCGTTGAGAATGCGGGCGCCGTCCATGTGCACACTGAGCCCGCGCTGGCGCGCGGTATCGGCAACCGCCTCGATTGCCGCCAACGGCCACACCGCACCGCCGCCGCGATTGACGGTTTGCTCAAGCGCCACCAGGCGCGAGCGCGGGCTGTGGCGCCCGGCGCTGCGCACCGCGCCCACCACGTCAGCCGGGCCGAAGATGCCGCGCTTGCTGGCGAGCGGCCAGGTCTGCACACCCGCGAAGGTCGAGGCGCCGCCGGCCTCGGAGGTGAAGATGTGTGCGACGTCGGCGGCCATCACCTCATCGCCGGGCCGGCAGTGCACCAGCAATGCGATTTGGTTGCACATGGTGCCAGACGGCAGGAACACCGCGGCCTCCTTGCCGAGCAGGTCGGCGACGCGCTCCTGCAGCGCATTGGTGGTGGGGTCGGCGGCGCTCTGCTCATCGCCGACCTCCGCCTCTGCCATGGCCTTGCGCATGCCGAGGCCAGGCCTGGTCGATGTATCGCTCGAAAGGTCGATTACCCGGTTGCCGGCCATGGCGTCCCTCCTGGTTTCGAGAAAGCGGTCGCGTCGCCGCCAGGGAAGCCTGCCGGCGGCGGCAACGCAAGACATCCCCCGCGGCTTTTCTCTGGCGCTGGCCTTGGCGCAGCGAATTTGGGAAGATGGCGGCTCCGCACCGCGCGCGTGGCCTCGATGGTGGCATGGACGCATGTACGATTGGCTGATCATTGGTCTTGTCAGCCTCGCCGGTTACGCCGGCGCGCCCGCCTGGTTCATCCTGCTTGCCGCCTTCGGGCTCACGATTGAAGGGTGGTGGGCCAAGCTCGGCCTATTGCGGCATTCGCCGCGCGCCATCAGCACGAAAAAGACCACCTATTTCGTGACCGGGGCGATCAGCAACCTTGGCCTCGCCGCCTTCGCCTACCTCATGGGTCAGGTGCTGGCGATGCTGGGATCGTAGCCGGGCGTTGCTGCAGCCTAAAAAAAGAGGCCCGCGAGTTGTTCCCACTGCGCAGGCCCTGAAGTCGACGACAACGGGTTAGTCTTGAACGGGTTACTGTTGCGACGCAACGTCAAGCCACGAGTTCGGATCGAGGCGGAACTCGCGCCAAGAATCTCTGCCTGATTCGTGCGCCGCTGTCAGCCGGATCGGTGGGCGCCCTGGCACGGCGCCTCACGCCTTCTGCTGCCAACCACCTTCCGGAGACTGCTGCCAATAGGTCACCTCCGAGCCCGCGTCCTTGGCCCGCTTCCATTGCGCCCGCGCGCGCGCCACCTGGCTCGCATCGCGGCCGTCGAACAGGTAGACGACGCGCCTGTAGGGCGTCACATCGGAAAGCTCCGCGCCGTCGACCAGAAACCGCACCGTTGCCGCGTTCGGATTGTCGTCCGAACTCGTCAGGAACACCGGATGCTGCTGCGGATTGCCGTCGCGCCGGCTGCCGTGCGGCAGAAAGCTCTCGTCGCGGTAGGTCCACAACAGCGTATCGAGCGCTTCCAGCCGCTCCTCGGATCCGACCTGGATCACCGCGCGCCATTTCCGTTCCAAGGTGCGCTCGACCAGCGCCGGCAGCACCCGCTCGAGGGGCTGGTGTTCGAGATGGTAGAACAGCACTTCGGTCATGGCTGGCCTCGCCGCGGCATCCCCCTCCATGTCTGAGGCGGGCGGCGGCGTCAACGACCGGTGCGACAAGATCAGGTGCGCATCTTGGGACGGTAGCGCTGCTCGGTCAGCCCGTAGGTCCAGGCCACCGCCTCGCGCGCCGAGCGTACCGTGGGGGGCACCTGCAGGAAATAGTGCTTGTGGGTGCCGTCGGGCTCGGCGGTACCATTCACCACTTCGACCGCCGCCCACGCCTCCCAGCGCCAGCGCTGTCGCCACAAGATGCCGGTTTCATCCTGCGATACCCGGTAGGCGCCACCTTCGGCAATGAACCGCTGCGGTGTCATGATATCGATCATACAGCGGCGGATCTGCGGGTCGTGATTGGCGGCGATGGCGCGAATATTGACGCGCTCAGGGCGATCGATGATCCAGGATGGCACCAGCACGCCCTTCCAGGCATAAACCGACCAGCCGTCCTGATAGACGAGGGCGGCGCCATCCGGCGCATGCAGCCGACCGTTGATATCGGTACGGATCGTTGTCGGGCGCTCCGACAACCAGCAGCTGCGCTCGTTGGGCAGGATCCAGGCGGCATTCTTGGCGATCTGCCACAGCCCGTTCAGGGCCGAGGTCTGGCGCCGCAGCCCACACACGTCATGGAAGTACTCAAGCACCCCCAGCGCCGATGTGGCCTGGAAACCAAAGCTGGCCGCAGGAAACCCGAGACTGGGGCGGCGGCGCAATTGCAATAGCGCGGTAAGGCGTTTGCGCAGGGTCGGCTTGATGCCGGCGCAGTCGCGGGCGACCGCCTCGTCGATGCTCGTGCAGAAGGCGGGCACGCGCGATAGGCGCGGTTCTTCCGCCAACGCCGTACGTACCGCCACGCCGATGGCTCGATCGACCGCGGCTTCCGCCTTTCTGCGCACCAGATCGACCACCAGGGATCTGACATTCTCGCCACCGGCATCGCTTGCCGTGACCCACTGGTTGGCGATCTCGTGTGGACTGCCGCCCCAAATGATCTGTCGCGGCGGCGGCAGCCCCGCCGCCTGGTAGGCAAGCGCCACGCCCGCCTCGGCCTCGTCTCGGTCGACTGGCGTCGTCGAGCGGCGCAACTCAGACCAGCGCTCGCCATAGGTGCCGAGCGCCGATTTTTGAAAGTGGGACAGGCGCGGCAGTTCAATCAGCGACAAGTACCGCATCCTTGGGCTCAAGCTCGCGCTGCCGACGGACGCGATAGGTCCCCTCAAGCAGGGTTAACGGCGCGTGTTCGTCGTGCACGACCAGGGCCGCGCCCCCAGTCACCTTGACGTGGCCCAGATACAATCCCGCCGGGATCTCCCGGGCCAGGGCATCGTCCCGAAACATCGTGACCCGATCATAGATGGCGTGGCGGTGGCCTGAGGTCTCGCCTTCCGCCAGTACGACCGCGCCGCTGGCTTCAGGGGCCAAAATCGTCCCGGAGGGCTCGATATCCGCAACCCGTTCGATCAATAGGTCGCCCTGCGCAAACATTTCTGTCATCGAAATGGCTCCTCTTCTGCTAGCTAGCTCCGGCTGCTCGATGCCAGTTACTTCAACCTCTTAACTGCTAGTCAGGTTCCATCTTTCGGCGCCGAATTGCACTGCAACTTCAAGTGATCAGGCGGGCCGCCACCGATCCTGCCACGGCGCGGCTAAGGACCCCCCGCCCGTACACGGATGGCAGCGCCAAGCCGCCGCGACCCGGCGCGGGCCCGTGCGCTGCGGCGTGTGCTCGCAGGATCGGCGAAAATTGCGGGCATTTGGCGGCTTAGTCGCGGGCGGCAGGCCCGGCGCTGGCGGCCCGCGCGTGGGCGTCTCGAGCGAGCGGCGCTTTTTTTAGCGCATCATGGCCAATGGAACGGGGGACGGCGGCTGACGGTTTCTTCCGGGACCGGCGTCACAGTCTCGTGAGTGGCGCCCTCAAGGCATGAGAACAAGGCTGTGAAAGAGAAGGAGCCTCACAATGAACTTCAGGCATTCGCTAGCAGTGTCGCTCGCTGCGCTGTTGTGTACCGCCTCGATGGCGCTGGCTCAGACCCCTGACAAGGGTGGTGCCGGCGGCGGGGCGGGCCAAGCTCCGGCCGAAAAGATGGAGAAGGGCCAATCCGGTGCCGGCAGCGGCCAGGAGCGCAAGCAGCCCGCGCGCGGCATGAACCAGTCGCAAGAGCGGCGTGGCGACAAGGCAACGGAGCACGGTGCCGGCAAGTCGGCGCAGGGCGAGGCTGGCAAAGATCAGGACAAGGCCGGCCGCATGGGTCGCGAAACCAGCAAGGGCGAGGATAAGGCCCAGCGCACTGGTCGCGACAAGGGCGAGCGCACCGGTCAGGACATGAGCCGCGACAAGACCAAGGGCGAGGACAAGACCCAGCGCACCGGTCAGGACATGGGCCGCGACAAGGCTAAGGGCGAGGATAAGGCGCAGCGCACCGGTCAGGACACGGGCCGCGACAAGGCCAAGGGCGAGGACAAGACCCAGCGCACCGGTCGCGACACCGGTCGCGACAAGGGCGAGGGCAAGGCCGCCCAGGAGCAGCGCACGCCTGACAAGCAGGGCCAGATGCAGCAGACCAAGCGCGTTGAGGCCAGCGAAAAGCAGCACGCTGAAGTCCGCACGCACCTGCTCCGCGATCGCAACATCCAGCGTACTGATCGTCGCAAGCTCAATGTGTCGGTGAACATCGGATCCACCCTGCCGCGCTCGGTGCGCTTGCATCCGTTGGTCACGGCCGTGATCGACGTGGCCCCGGTCTACCGCGGGTATAGCTACGTCTTGCTCGAGGACGACACGATCGTCATCGTCGATCCGCACAGCTATGCCATCGTCGACGTGATCCCGGCCTCAACGCAGCGGGCCGAGCGCTCGGGTCCGCGCGGGCACCTCACCCTATCGTCCGACCAGCGGCGCTTTGTGCTGAGCCACATCGACCGCAAGCGCTCGGCTGACCTCAGCGTCCGCCTGGCCCTTGGTGCAGAGGTCCCCAACAGCATCGAGGTCGCGCCGTTCCCCGAGCCGGTGATCGAGCGGATCCCTGAGCTGCGCTCCTATCGCTACGTGGTGGCGCAGGACCAGGTGGTGATCGTCGATCCCAACGATCACCAGGTTGCGCTGCTGATCAGCGAGTAACGGATCCCCTTCGCCTGTTTTTCTGATGACATCGCCAGGCCCCGCCCACTCTTGGGCGGGGCTTTTTTTAAAGGCTGCCACGTCCTGCCGGTTTCGCCCTGCCGCCTTGCCCATTGGCAAAGGCTCCGCTCGTTCACGGCAATGTGATTAAGGTCAGCGGGAAAGCCTGGAGGCCTTTCGGCGTTGCCTATTTTAGGGCTCGCGTCCGGCCATCCGCATGCTGCATTGCAGGGGTATGGCAATTTCCGCGCGTTGACGCGGTTTTCTCAAAACTTTACCAATTTTGCAGCGGGCACTTTCGCGGTCGGCCTCTTGCACCTGCGAAGCGCCTGGAGGGGAACGCGGTCTGAAGCCTCGGACCGAACGCATTGATCGGGGGCTAGCCTTGAGAATTGCAACTATTGGTCTCGCGGCCGGGATTTTGTGTTCCGTGATTGGCGGCGTCGGCGCGGCTGACGCGGAAAGCTACAAGATCCTCAAACTCGACGGCAACAACGTGCGCTGGCAGCCGGTCGGCGGCAAGGCGCCGACCATTACCTATGCCATTGCCACCCAGCAAATGGACTTCCCGGGCGCCCGCAACTGCCAAAAGGTGACCGCCCCCGACGAGCTGCTGGCGGCGTCAGCCTTGACCCTCTCGACGTTGCGCGAGGAGGTGGCGGCGGCTTTTGCCATGTGGCAGGCGGTGGCCGATCTGCACTTTCGCGAGGCTGACAGCGCCGCCCAAGCCGATATCGTTATTGGGGCCCAAGTCGATCCCACCGGCCACGCCTTTGCCGACGTATTCTACGATGCCGCCTCGCGCGAGCGCCTGAAGCCGATCTCCAAGGCGCTCGTCTGTCTCAATCCCTCAAAGTCCTGGAAAATCGGCTTCAACGGCGATTTGCGCACCTACGATATCCGCTACACCATCGCCCATGAGATCGGCCACGCCATCGGCCTCGATCACCCGAATGGTGCCGGCCAGATCATGGGCTATCGCTACGAGGAGCGCTTCCGCCAGCTGCAGCCGGGCGATGTCGCCGGTGCGGTCATTCTCTACGGCGGCGGCCGCGGCGACGGCGTGGAGGTTGCGGGCCAGGCTCCCGACCCCGAGCAGACGACGGCGGCACGTGGCCTAGCGCAGAGCTCAGGCAGCCGGGCATTTCCGACCCGGCCGCAGTGATGGTGGCTCCGCGCCCCTAGCCCCACAGGTGCGCCGAGGCGATATCGGCGCCACGGCGCAGCGCCTGCAACTTGTGCCACACAATCGGGGCGGCGACCCACTCGCGGCCGGCGAACGTGCCGAAGCCGCAGTCGGTGGAGGCAATCACGCGCTCACGGTCGCCGACCACGCTCACCGCCTCCAACAGTCGCCGTGCCACCACCTCGGGGTGCTCGACGAAGTTGGTGGTGGTGTCGATCACCCCGGGAATGAGCAGCCAATCCTTGGGCAGCGGTTGGGCGCGCAAGGCCGCGTATTCGTGCTGATGGCGCGGATTGGCGAACTCGATCGTCAACGCCCCGGCATTGGCCTGATAGAGCACGGGCAGGATGGTCGCGAGTTGAATGTCGTGAATGTGCGGCCCCTCCCAGTTACCCCAGCAGCAGTGGAGCCGCACCCGCTCGCGCGGAATGTCGGCAATGGCCGCGTTGATGGCCGCCATATGCAGTTCACAAATGCTCACGAATTCGCTGTCGCTAACGTCCTGGAACGTCATGGTGCGTTCCATCGCCAGGTCGGGCGCGTCGATCTGCAGGATCAGCCCGGCCCGATGGATGGCGAGGTATTCCGGGCGCAGCTCCCGCGCCAGCGCCATCAGGTAGGCTTCGTGCGAAGCGTAGTAGGCATTCTGCATGGTGGTGGCGACAATGCCCGGCGACGGTGCGGTCATGAAGCGTTCGGCAAATGGCGTGGCGTCGGCGGTTGCGGCCTTGAAGCGGTGGATCTCGTCCTCGATGCCATCGGTGCCGAGGTAGCGCACCTCGGCCACCGCCTGCGGGGCGTTGGAAATCTTGCTCCGCTTCGGAAAGCGGCGCAGGAACATGTCGATCAGTTCCGGCACTTGCGCGAAGTCGCGTCCGACCTTGCGCTTGGATTCGCCGCCGAAACCCGACATGCGTTCGACAACATAAGTCTGGAAGCCCACCCGCTGCTGCTCGCCGTCGTTGCCGATGTCGATCCCGGCCGCGGCCTGGGCCGCGACCGTGGCGCGTACCGAGCGATCCATGGCCGCCGCCATCACCGCGCCATCGATGGCTTCGCCGGCCTCGCGCCGTATCAGGAGATCGGTGAGCTCGTTGTCGCGCGGTAAACTGCCAACGTGTGTGGTCAAAATACGCTGCTGACTGCCGATCATGCTTCCTCCTGCCGCCCCGGCTGGTGCGGTTGCCCTTGCTTGCAGCCAACGCGTCAGGCATCGGCCGCCGAACTGCGCAGTTGCCGCCGTCGGCAGCTATGCTGAGTTCGAGCCTCTGCGTCAATCGGCGGAAAGGGCTTGCCCGGGCCTCGCGCTCGGCCGGCGCTCATGGCTCCGGCGGCACCGGACTGTTGAAGTTAAACAGGTCGGCGGGGTCGGCGCCGGCCGCGGCTTCGATGTCGCCGACACCAACGCCGATCAGCCGGAAGCTGCGGCCATCGGCGGCACGGTCGATCAGGCCGGCCACGGTTTGGTAGATGACGTCGGCGCGCTGGGTTCGATGCGGCAACCGCCGGCTGCGGGTGAACAGGCGAAAATCTGAAGTCTTGAGCTTGAGCACGATCGAGCTGCCGGCAACGCCCTTGCGCACCAGCTGGCTGGCGACGCGGGTGCTCAATCGGCTGGCGACGTCGCGCAGCTCCCCCGCCGCGGCGGTGTCGCGCGCAAACGTGGTCTCGGCGGAGATGCTCTTCACCGGCTGGTCGGGGATGACGCGGCGGTCGTCGTTGCCGTTGGCATAAAGCCAAAGCCGGCGTCCAAACTTGCCGAAGCGGGCGATCAGCATCGCTTCGGGCATCGCCTGCAAGTCGCCGATGGTGTGGAGACCGTCGGCTTCCATGCGCCGCGCCGTTACCGCGCCGACGCCGTGGATTTCGCGCACCGACAGCGGTGCCAGCACGTCCCTGGCTTCGTCGCGGCCGATCACCGAGAAGCCGCGCGGCTTCTGGCGCCCGGATGCAAGCTTGGCCAGGAACTTGTTGCAGGAAAGGCCGACCGAGACGGTAATGCCGATCTCCCGTTCCACCTGCACCGCGATACCGGCCAGGGCCTCGGCCGCTGGCACCCGATCTCGCTGTGGATCGCTGAGGTCGAGATAGGCTTCGTCCAGCGACAGCGGCTCGATGCGATCGGTGGCGGTCTGGAATATGCCGCGGATCTCATCGCTGACCCGCTTATACTTTGCCATGTCCGGCTGGATCACATGCGCCTGCGGGCAGCGTTGCAGAGCCTGGAACATCGGCATGGCCGAGCGCACGCCGAAGCCGCGCGCGATGTAGCAGGCCGTCAGCACCACGCCGCGACCGCCAGCATGGCCGACGATCAGGGGCTCGTTGGCGAGCGGGGGCCGATCGCGCTTTTCCACCGAGGCGTAGAACGCATCGCAATCGATGTGGGCGATGGCGAGGTGCGACAATTCCGGGTGTGCCACCAGCCGCGGCGAGCCGCAGCGCGCGCACACCCCGGCCAGCGCGTCGCCGATCCGACAACAGCCAAGGCAGAGGGCTTGGGTGGCCGCGCGTGGCTCGATCGCAGGCATGCGCAAGGCTGCCACGAGCGGCTGGCGGACGCCAGATCGGCGATGCCGTCTATCCCCGGCTCAATGTCGGGCCCCGCCCGATCCCGCTCGCGCGCTGGCAATGCCTTAGGACGTCAGGCGCTTGTGGGAGGACGACGCTCCACCCGCAGCGCACGTCACAGGGCGCGTGCCACCAGCTCCTTCATGATTTCGGTGGTGCCGGCGTAGATGCGATGCACGCGCGCGTCGGCAAAGGCGCGGGCGATTGGGTATTCCAGCATATAGCCGTAGCCGCCAAACAGCTGCAGACAGGTGTCGAGCACCTTGTTGTCGAGCTCGGTCAGCCACCACTTGCTCATAGCAGCGGTGGTGGCATCGAGCTCGCCGTCCAGGAACAGCGCCAGACAGTGGTTGAGGAACACCCGCGCCACGGTCACTTCGGTCTTCACCTCGGCCAGCTTGAAGCGCGTGTTTTGGAACTCGGCCAGCGATTTGCCGAACGCCTTGCGCTCGCGGGTATAATCGATGGTCCAGCCCAGCGCCGCTTCCATGATGGCAACCGCGCCGATGGCGACCAACAGGCGCTCACGCGGCAACTGGTTCATCAGGCAGGCGAAACCGCGGCCCTCCTCGCCCAGAAGGTTTGCCGGCGGTACCCGCACGTCCTCGAAGAACAGCTCGGCGGTATCTTGGGCGTTTTGCCCAATCTTCTTTAGGTTGCGGCCGCGCCTGAACCCGGCCCGGTCGGTCTCGACCAGCACCAGACTGACGCCCTTGGCTCCGGCCGCGGTGTCGGTCTTGGCGGCAACGATCACGAGATCGGCTAGCCCGCCGTTGGTAATGAAGGTCTTCTGGCCGTTGACGACGAGTTCGTTGCCCTGGCGCAAAGCCGTGGTGCGAATCGCCTGCAGGTCGCTGCCGGTGCCGGGCTCGGTCATGGCGATGGCGGTGATCACCTCGCCCTGCGCCATCTTCGGCAGCCAGGTGCGCTTTTGCTCCTCGCTGCCGTAATTGAGGATATAGGGCGCGACAATATCGGAGTGCAGCCGGAAGCCCGGCGCGGTGAACACGCGCTTGGCCATCTCTTCGATCATGACCGCGCTATAGAGAAAGTCGCCACCGCCGCCGCCATAAGCCTCCGGCGTGTCGGTCAACAGCAGGCCCGCCGCGCCGGCCTTGCGCCATACCTCGCGGCTGACCTGACCCTGCTGCTCCCATTGCTCGTAGTGCGGGGCGATTTCGCGGTCGATGAAACCGTTGACGGTTTTGCGAAACAGCTCGTGCTCGTGCTTGTAGATGGTGGTGGACATGGGTCTAAGGGCTCACCTCGGCCAGGCATCGGGTCAAAGGCATCGGGTCAACGAGCCTAGCGAACTCGGCCGCCCGGCGCTATGGCGCTACCAGGTCGCGCACCAGGATGGAGTGGACGTCAGCGCTTGCCCAAGGCATTGAGCTCGTCATCGGTGAGCGCGCGCGCCTCTTCCTCCAGCATGACCGGGATGCCCTCGCGAATCGGATAGGCGAGCCCGGCCGCCTTGCTGATCAGCTCTTGCGCCGCAGCGTCGTAAATCAACGAGGTCTTGGTGCGCGGACAAACCAGCAGCTCGAGCAGCCGCCGGTCGACGCGCTCGGCAGGGGTTGCTGCCGCGCCGCCCGGTGGCTTTAGCTGTTGGCTCTCGTCGGTCATCGCGGGTTAGCTTGGTTCAACGCTTCATTGCAGTTTCGAGCCAGACCCCTCCGAGCCGGCGGCGAGGTCGAGCTCGGCCAGCGCGATCAAGGTTTCGGCGCGCGTTCTGAGGTCGGGGGCCTCGAGCAGCGCCTGCTTTTCCTCTGGGCCGTAGGGACTGATCACGGCCAGCGAGTTGACTAGCCGCTCGGTCGAGGCATTGCCGATCGCCGACCAGTCGGCGCTGAGGTTGCGCGCCTCCAGATAGGTCCGCAAGGTGTGCAACAGCCCCTGCCGGTCGACGTCGTCCTCGCCGACACCGGCAATGAAATCCCCCTGAAAGCGGTCAAAGCCGACGTTCCAGATGCGATAGGGCTTGTCGCCGGCGATCTCGTCCTCAAACTGGCAGCGCGCGATGCCTGACAGGGTGATAAGCACGCGGCCGTCATCGAGTTCTTCGTAGGCCGTCAGGCGGCCGACGCCGCCGACCGCGCGCAGCGCTACCGACTTGCCGGCCGGCGATTCCTCGTCGCCCGCCCTGGGTTGCACCAAGGCCAGCACCCGATCGCCGGAGATGGCATCGTCCAGCATCGCCAGATATCTCGGCTCGAAGACAGTGAGCGGCAGGCTCACGCGCGGCAGCACGATCGCCCGCCGCAGCGGAAACACCGGCAGCCGACGCGGCAGATCGGCAGGACTGCGATATCGCTCCAACAGGTTCGGCAAACGGCGACCTGCTCCTTCCCTCAGGAAAACAGGATGGACGACAGCCGGCGGCGCCCTTCCAAGGTCAGCGGATCCTTCGGCCCCCAGGCGTCGAACAGCTGCACCAGTTGCTTGCGCGCGGCTTCATCGTTCCACTTGCGGTCGCGGCGGACCATTTCCAACAGTTGATCGAGAGCTTCCGTTCGCTTGCCTTTGGCCGCAAGCGCCGTCGCCAGGTCGAGACGGGCCTGATGGTCTGCTGGCTGGGCCTGCACCTGGGCCTCGAGTTTGGCGACGTCACCGGCCTTCTCGGCGCTGCGCGCCAACTCAAGGGCGGCCCTAGCGCTGGCGACCGCGGGCAGGTTTTGATGGTCGGGCGGCACCAGAGCGATGGTCTGCTCGGCGCGGGTCACATCGCCGGTCTTGAGATAACACCGCGCAAGCCCGGCAAGCGCCGCGGCGTTCTGGGCATCCTCTTGCAGCACGGCAGCGTACATTTTGGCGGCCGACTGCACGTCGCCGGCCTCGAGCGCCTTGTCGGCCGATTCGATGACGGCAGCGACCTCCCCGGTCGCCTCGTCGCCGAGCAATCGATCAACGAACGCCTTGACCGCGCTTTCCGGTTGCGCGCCCATGAAGCCGTCCAACGGGCGCCCGTCGCGGAAGGCATAGACCGTGGGAAGCGATTGGATCCTCAACTGGGCGGCGATCGCCTGGTTCTCATCGATGTTGATTTTGACAAGCTGGACTTTACCCTTATAGCCCCGCACCACCTTTTCCAGCACCGGCGTCAGCTGTTTGCAGGGTCCGCACCAGGGCGCCCAGAAATCGACCAGCACCGGTACCTTGCGCGAGGCTTCCAGCACATCCTTGGCGAAATTGGCCGTGTTCGTGTCCTTGACCACGTCGCTGACCACGCCGGTACTGCCCTTCTGCTCAGTAGGCTTGCCAAAACCAAAAACCATTTCGCTCTCCAGCTGCGGGCCGCGCGCACTATATAGTGCACGCGCGCCCCAATGCTAAGGCGCGTTACCCGTCGCCGCGTCGGTCGGGGCATTGGCGGTCGCCACGGCCAAGATCCGGGGATTGTGGCCGCAGGCCGCTATGAACCGCAGGAGGTCCGCGCGCGCGATGTTGGTGGTCGCCGTATTCTCCAGCGGATGATAGTTGAGGCGCTCGTGCTGCATCATATCGGCATCGAGTATCACCGTCACCCGCTGGTCGCGGTCGTTGATCAGCGCGAACGGCGTGACCGAGCCGGCGGCAACGCCCAATACCTCGATCAGCAGCTCGGGCCGGCCGAAGCTGAGCCGGTCGCTGCCCAGCCGTTTGTGGAGGGTCTTGAGATCGATCAGCGCCCGGCCCAGCGCCACCACCAGGAACAGCCTGTCCTTCTTGTCCTTGAGAAACAAGTTCTTGGTGTGCCCGCCGGCTAGCGCCCGCTCCAGCCTGGAGCTCTGCTCCACGGTGAACACCGCCTCGTGCTCGACCGTCTCGGTGCTGATGCCGAGGTCTTGAAGGCGTTGAAACAACTGTTGACGGGTGGCGGGCACGAGGGGCTGATCCATCTGCGCTGGCGATCGCCAACTCCTACTCGATCGCGCGCGCCCCGCACAACCGCTGCCCCAGCAGGCGGGAGGCCATGCTTGCCAACCCCGGGGGTTTTGCTGCATATACCGGCCCGATGGACGCGGGTGTAGCTCAGGGGTAGAGCATCACGTTGCCAACGTGAGGGTCGAGGGTTCAAATCCCTTCGCCCGCTCCAAATCTCCCTCGCGGGAGTGAACAAACGACTAACTAAAGCCCGGGACTGGGTTGTTGCGTGGGATCGCCTGCGTCCCATCGCCCGCTGCAAGGTGACGCGTGCCCCGTCCAAGGCCAGGCTTGTGATCGGGGCCACCGGCCCACAAGCCACCGGCCCCACAGGACGTCCAATCCTCGCTTGAACGTCTGAGCAAACGTTGTGACCGGACCGCCGTGACCTCCCCTCACGGCCGCGCGCGCCACCTCATGGCGAAGGCAAGCGCTGGCCCCACCTTACCGGGGATCAAACAAGAGCCTCTCACGCATGGGTTGAGACCGCCCAGGGCGGCACTCCCGCAAGGGTTGACACGCGGCGGCTGCGGGCGCGCCCGGGACGGGGTTCAGCCTTGAGTGGGTCCCTGCCCCCGGGCCGGCACGTCAGCGGCAATTAATGTCGGCACTGGCATCGCCGGCCAACGCCGCTTATTTTCGTTTTTGACCGCTCCAGCTCTCCGGGGCGGCTCCGTGTGGCTCAGGCCTAGCCACGCAACTAGCCAAGGGGCTCGACCATGTCCGAACCACCACGCGCGCTGCATCGGGCGCAAACCCACGACGTCCTCCGCGCGGCACGCAACTGGCTCGACGCCGACGGCCGTATTGCGCTTGCCACCGTGGTCGGCACCTGGGGGTCCGCCCCCGTTGGCATCGGCGGGCAGATGGTGGTGGCGCAGGATGGGCGCTTTGAGGGCTCCGTCTCCGGTGGCTGCGTCGAAGGCGAAGTGATCGCCGAGGCCGAAGACATTCTCGCGAGCGGCGAGCCTAAGACGCTCGACTTCGGGGTTGCCGACGAGACCGCCTGGCAGGTGGGCCTGCCCTGCGGCGGACAAATCCGAGTATTCGTCGAGCGCCTAGACCGGGCCAGCGGTTTACCGCTGATCGAGCGCGCGCTCGAGGCTCGCAACGGCCGCCGCGGGCTCCTGGTGCGAACCCGGCTCAAGGATGGCCACCGCGACATCTACGTACGCGACGATCAGGGTCTCGACTCGTCGCTTCTTAAGCGCTTCGAGAGCGGCGAGAGCGAACTCGAGATGACGCCGGACGGCGAGATCTTCTTGCATGCAATGGTGCCCCCGGCGCGGATCCTGATCATCGGTGCCACCCACATCGGGCAGATTCTGGCGCAGCTGGTGAGCATGGCCGGGTATGAGGTCGTGGTGATCGATCCGCGCACCGCGTTCGCGGCTGCGGCCCGCTTCCCGGGCATCCGGCTCGATACGGAATGGCCACAGGACACGATACCTAAAATCGGGCTTGATCCTTACACGGCGGTGGTCGCCCTGGCGCACGTTGGCCACATCGATGATGAGGCGCTGAAGCTTGCCATGCGCTCCAATTGCTTTTACGTCGGCGCGCTCGGTTCCAATCGCAATCACGCCAAGCGAACCCAGCGCCTGACCGATGCCGGGTTCAGCGCGGCCGAGATCGGGCGCATTCATTGCCCCATTGGTTTCAATATCGGCGCCCAGACCCCCCAGGAAATTGCCATCGCCATCATGGCGGAGCTGATCCTGGCTTTGCGCGGCCCCAAGGAATTTAAATCGGCGCAGCGGACCTAGCCGTCGCCGGCGCCCGCGTCCGGCAGGATTGGACGCGGCTCGCCAACGAGGTATCTCGGGGAGACCAGTCACCATGCTCGACGCCTACATTTACGACGGCCTGCGCACGCCCTTTGGCCGCCATGCCGGCGCGCTGGCGCGCGTGCGGCCCGACGACCTGCTCGCCGGCGTGGTCAAGGAGGTGGTGGGACGCGCGGGCTTCGCGCCGCAATCGATCGATGATGTGGCCATCGGTTGCGCCAGCCAGGCCGGCGAGGACAGCCGCAACGTTGCGCGGCATGCGGTATTGCTCTCCGGCTTGCCGGTGGAGACGCCGGGATCGGTGCACAATCGCCTGTGCGGTTCGGGCCTCAATGCCATCGTCGCAGCGGCGCAGGCGATTAGCTGCGGGGAAGCCCAGGTCTGCGTCGCCGGCGGGGTCGAGAGCATGACGCGTGCCCCGTTCGTGGTCGGCAAGGCCGAGCAGGCCTATAGCAAATCGTTCACGGCGTATGATTCCTCCCTTGGCGCCCGCTTTCCCAACGCCAAGATCGAGCGTCAGTTTGGCGCCGACACCATGCCCGAAACCGCCGATAATCTCGCGCGCGATCATCAACTAACGCGCGATGCCTGCGACCGGTTCGCGCTCGCGTCGCAACAGAAATACGCCGCGGCCAACAGCGATGGCTTCTTCCGTGGCGAGATCAGTCCGGTGACGATTGCGCAAGGCAAAGGTCGGCCGGATACGGTGGTCGGCGCGGACGAGCATCCGCGCCCCGACACCTCGCTTGAGACCTTGCAGAAACTGAAGCCGCTCTACCCGGATGGGGTGACCACGGCCGGCAACGCCTCGGGCATCAACGATGGCGCCGCCGCCCTGCTGATTGCCAGCCGCGAGGCGGGCAGCAGGGCCGGCGTCAAACCGATGGCCCGCATTCTGGCGTCGGCGGTCGCCGGCGTGCCGCCGCGGACCATGGGCTTCGGTCCGGTGCCGGCGGCGCACAAGGCACTCGAACGCGCCGGTCTCCAGCTTAAGGATATGGACGTGATCGAGATTAACGAGGCGTTTGCGGCGCAGGTGTTGGCCTGCCTCAAGGGCCTCGGTCTCGGCTTTGAGGATGCCCGCGTCAATCCCAACGGTGGCGCCATCGCCCTCGGCCATCCGCTCGGCGCCTCCGGCGCCCGCCTGGCGCTGACCGCAACCCGACAGTTGCAGCGGGCAGGGGCGCGTTATGCCCTGGTCAGCATGTGCATCGGCGTCGGCCAGGGCATCGCGGTGGTGCTGGAACGCGTCTAGCTCGCCGATGTCTCGCCTCTCGCGCTGCTTAGGCCCTCAAACCCGAGCCGGCGCTTCCCAAGCCCGAGCTTTACTGCTTCGGCGACGTCGGGATCATCCGTACACGCGTGGAACCGCTCGATATTGCACCGCCGAAATGACGGGGGTGTTCGGCCATCTTTGTTTTGCTAGCGTAAGGGAAATTTAGGGGGAACGAGGCAAGTAAACGTGGGAAGGGAGCGGAGACGAACGACCAAGGAGGCCGGGCGTGATCACCACGAAGCGTTGTCCCCATACCGGAGTCGTCAATTTCTTTGTGCGGGCGGACCCGCACCTGGCTGTCGGCTCCGTTAGCCAGGAAGCTAATCCGCGAAAATTTGTCTGGCGCTGCTACCTTGACGGACAAGGCGCGGGCGTCGCCGCCAACTTGGCGCTGGCGGAGGCAAATCTGCGCACGGCCATTGCGCGCGAGATGGGAGCCACGCACCGCGCGAACTGACCCGCGCCGCGGCGCATAACCGATCGAAAACAGCATCGAGATGGTGCATGCAAACTGGCGCCGGCCGGCCGTCGTTGGGTACGACGGCGTTAAAGTCGCCCGGTCGCGCCATCGAACAAAGGAGATGGCAGATGAGCTCTGAAACCCTTCCGTGCGGTACCTGGCTGGTGATCGCCCACAATGGCCCCGACCGCCGGCCGGTGCTGATTTCGCGGCACGCCAACTGCCGCGAAGCGGAAGCCGAGCGGGACCGGCGCAATCGTGGCGCCGGCGAGTTCCAGTTTCAGGCCTGCATGGTGTTGGAACCGATTGCCCAGCGCATGGGCGGGCGACAATCACCCGCCGCCCAGCCCTGAGGCGCGGTCGCGCGGGCCGGCTTCGGCAGCCGGTCGGCGGGCAGCGGTGCAACTGGCGATCTCGGCTTCGCTGCAGCCGGTCAGGCGCAGCACCTCGGCGGTATCGGCGCCCAGCGCCGGCGGCGGCAGGTCGGGCTCCACCGGCAAGGCCTCGACGTTGACCGCCTGACGCAAGGTGCGTGTGACCGGTGTGGCGTGCGCGAAATTGGGGGCGAAAAAGCCGACGTCGGCCAAATGCGGGTCGGCCAGCAGATCACCTGGCTTGCGCACCGGCTGGCACGGAATGTCGAGCTCCTTGAACAGCGCCAGCCATTCGGCCGAGCTCCGCGACGGGAGCGCCGCCGCCAGCAGGTCGTAGAGATCATCAACCCGGCGACTGCGCTCGGTTGCATTGCGGAACCAAGGCTGTTCGCAGGTCTCAGCGCGACCGATTTCGCGCAATACCTTGGTCCAGTTGCGCTCCGTATAGGGCAGCACGCCGATCCAGCCGTCCTTGGTGCGGTAGGGTCGACGACCGCGGGAGAGGACGCGCGCGTAGCCGACATTGCCATCCTCGGCAAAGGTCGCCGCCCCCAGATGCTCGCTCAAGCTGAACGCCGCCATCAGCTCAAACATCGGCACCTCAATGTAGCCGGGCGACTCGCCGCTGCGCTCGCGGTACAACAAGGCCGCCAGCAGCGCGTAGGCGAGGTGCAGGCCGGAAACCTTGTCGGCGGCGATGGTGGGCGCATAAAGGGGGGTGCCGTCGCGCATCTCGAATAGGCCGGCAAAGCCCGAGGCCGCCTGGATTACGTCATCGTAGGCCGGTTTGCCGGCGTAGCGGCCATGCCGGCCGAAGCCCACCGCTGCCGCATAGATGATCTTGGGGCTCACCGCGCGCACCGCCGTGAACGTCAGCCCGAGCTTGTCCATGGCGTCCTGGCGCATGTTGTGCACGATGGCATCCGCCGTCGGCAGCAGCTTGAAGAGGGCGGCGCGGCCGGCGGTGCTCTTGAGGTCGAGCACCACGGATCGCTTGTTGCGGTTGTTGTTGGCAAAAATGGCGCTGATGCCGGGCGCGGCGACCGGCGCCACCGGGCGCATGCTGTCACCCTCCGGCGGCTCGACCTTGATCACCTCGGCTCCAAGGTCGCCCAGAATCTGGGTCGCATAGGGACCCAGAATGACCGACGTCAAGTCGAGAATGCGCAGACCTTTGAGCAGCGGGATCATGGCAAACGGGCTCGCTAGAGTTGCCGACCCGTTGAGGTAGCACGCGACACGCCAGCGCTCCACCAGCGCCCGCGTTGGCGCGGGGCAGGCGGGCTCCGGCGCGGCATGGAACGCAACCCGATGACCGCACGTTTGGCGCTGAGCGGTCCGGCGCTCGCGTCCCTCCACGGCCGGACCGTCGTTCAACTTGGGGCACCGACGCACCAGGCCGACGTGCCTTTTTTCTTGTCGACCCGCCATCCGTTCCTCGATCCCCATCCGTGGGCGCCGCGCGCTCACGCCCGGGGTCCGCGCCGCGCCTTCTCAAGGTCTAAAGCGTCACCGATATCTCAGAGCTTGCTGTGCGAGAGCGCCGGCTCTCACGCAATCGTGAGTGCCCCGGCCCGACCGGGTGCGCCGACGCCTTGAAGCCGCCGATTTTCACGCAAATAAAACGGCCATTCGTTTTATTTTGTGCACTGCCGAAGGCGGGCCGAACGTGATCGCAGCTGCGGCCGACAGGGGTGGTCCATGCCAAAACTGAAGCCCGAAACCCAGCAAGCGCGCCGCGAGCACATCCTGGATGCGGCGGAGCGCTGTATCGCCAACGCCGGCTTTCATCGCACCACCATGCAGGACATCTGCCGGGAGGCGGCGATCAGCCCGGGGGCGCTTTATGTCTATTTCGACAGCAAGGAAGCGCTGATTGCGGGGATTTCCGAACGCGATCGCCAAGAATTTGCCGAGCGGCTCGAGGCCCTCGCCAGCGCGCCCGATTTCATGCAGGCGCTGCGCGCGCTTGGCGAGCAGTACTTTCTCGAGGACGCCGCCAAGGACCACCGCATGTCGATCGACATTGGTCTTGAGTCGACGCGCAATCCGCGCGTGGGCGAGATCTACCGTCGCTTCGATCGCTACATCGTCGACAGCTTTGCCACGCTGTTTGCCAAGCTGCAGGCCGAGGGACGCATCGCCCCGGCGCTCGACATCCCGACGACGGTCGGGGCGTTCATGATCATCGCCGACGGCATGTTCTGGCGCCGCGCCGTCGACGCCAGCTTCGACATCGAGGCGGTGATGCCGGCCGTGCTCGGGCTGGTCGGGGCGCTACTCAATCCGGTCAAAGACATGCCGCCGCCGTCGGCCGCTGGTGCGGGGGACCCATGCTAAGAAAGCTCGGCATTGCGCTGATCGTGCTGCTCGCCGCCGCAGCGGTGGCCTTGACGTTGGTGGCGCAACCCTCGCCCAAGCGCGCGTCGCAGGCGCCGGCGCAAGAGATCGTGGCGCAGGCGGTCACGGTTGCCCGCGTCGAGTGGGCGCATTTCACCGCGACGGTGCCCGTCACCGGCTCGCTGGCGGCGCGCGAGGAGGTCCTGGTCGGGCCGGAGGTCGAAGGCCTGCGCGTCGTCGAGGTGCTGGCCGAGGAAGGCATGCGCGTCAACAAGGGTGACGTGCTCGCCCGTCTCGTCGCCGATACGCTCGAAGCCCAGCTGGCGCAGAACGACGCGGCCCGTGCCCGCGCGCGGGCGGCCATGGCCCAGGCTCGCAGCGGAATCGCCCAGGCGGAAGCACGGTTGGCGGAAGCCAACAACGCCTACGAACGCGCCAAGCCATTGCGGCTCGCCGGTCACTTGGCCGACAGCGCCTTTGACCAGCGCGAGCAGGCCGCGCGCACGGCGCAAGCCCAGCTGCTGGCCGCTCAGGATGGCTTGCAGCTCGCCGAGGCCGAGGCGGCGCAGGTCGAAGCCCAGCGGCGAGAACTGGTCTGGCGGCGCGGCCGTACCGAAGTGATCGCCCCGTCGGAGGGCGTCGTCAGCCGGCGCATGGCGCGCATCGGCGCCTTTGCGGCAGGGGCGGCCGAGCCGATGTTCCGCATCGTCGCCAAGGGCGAAGTTGAACTCGACGCCGAGGTCCCCGAGACCCGGCTGGCGGCGGTCGCAATCGGCCAGCCTGCCCGGCTCGAAGTCGCCGGCGCCGGCGAGGTGATCGGCACCGTGCGCCTGATCTCGCCCGAGGTCGATCGAGTGACCCGCCTCGGGCGCGTGCGCATATTTCTGGGCGACAATCCGAGCCTGCGCGTCGGCGCCTTCGCGCGCGGCAGCATCGTGACGGCGACCGGCGACGGGCTGGCGCTTCCCGCCGCTGCCGTTCTGTTCGCAGCCGATGGGCCGATGGTGCAGCTCATTCGCGACCATCGGGTCGAAAGCCGCAAGCTCACAATCGGCTTGTCGGCGGGCGGCATAGTCGAGGTTCGCAGCGGCGTTAGCGAGGGCGACCTCGTCGTCGCCCGTGCCGGCACCTTCCTGCGCGACGGCGATCCGGTGCGGCCGATCGAAGACCACGGCAAGGTCAGCGAGACGCGGCAATGAATTGGAACGTCTCGGCCTGGTTCATCCGCCGGCCGGTGCCGGCGCTGGTGCTGTTTATGGTGCTGCTGGCGCTCGGCTACACCAGTTTCGCCGGCCTGCCCGTCACACGCTTTCCCAACATCGACGTGCCGATCGTGCAGGTGCGTATTACGCAGGCAGGGGCGGCGCCGACCGAACTCGAGGTGCAGGTCACCAAGAAGGTCGAGGACGCCGTCGCCGGCGTCAACGGCATCAAACACCAGAGCTCGGCCATCACCGAAGGCTCCTCCCTCACCAGCATCGAATTCAGGCTGGGCGTGAACCAGGACCGCGCCCTCAACGACGTCAAGGACGCGATCGCGCGCATTCGCGCCGAGCTGCCGCGCACCATCGATGAGCCGATCGTCACCCGCATCGAGATCGAAGGTTTGCCGATCGTCACCTACGGCGCCCGCGCCGCCGGCAAGACGCCGGAAGAGCTGTCTTGGTTCGTCGACGACGTCGTCGTGCGCGCCCTGCAAGGCGTCAAGGGAGTGTCGCAGATCGAGCGCTTCGGCGGTGCCGAGCGCGAAATAAGGATCGCGCTCGATCCGGATCGCCTATCGGCTTTCGGCATCACCGCCGGCGACGTGAACCGGCAGCTCAGAGCCACCAACGTCGATCTCGCCGGTGGTCGCAGCGAGATCGGCGGACGCGAGCAGGCGATCCGCACCTTGGCCGGCAAGCCGTCGGTGGCGGAGCTGGCCGCCACCATGATCGCCCTGCCCAAAGGCCGCAAGCTGCGGCTCGATCAGCTCGGCACGGTCAGCGACAGCATTGCCGAACCGCGCACCTTTGCCACGCTCGATGGCAAGCCGATCGTCGCCTTTGCCATCTCGCGCGCCAAGGGCGCGAGCGACACCGTCGTTGCCGCCGAGGTCGCCGACAAGATCGAGCAACTGCGGCGGACCTATGCCGACGTCGAATTCCGGCAGCTCGACAGCATGGTGCGCTATACGCTCGGCGCCTACCAATCCACCATGAAGACGTTGATCGAGGGGGCGATCCTGGCGATCGCCGTGGTGTTCGTGTTCTTGCGCGATTGGCGCGCGACGCTGATCTCGGCCATCGCCCTGCCGCTTTCCATTATTCCAGCCTTTTGGGCGATCGATGCGGTAGGCTTTTCGCTCAACCTCGTCAGCCTGCTCGCCATTACCATCGTCACCGGCATTCTGGTCGACGACGCCATCGTCGAGATCGAGAATATCGTGCGCCACATGCGCATGGGCAAATCCGCCTATCGCGCCGCGCTCGAGGCCGCCGACGAGATCGGTCTCGCCGTCATCGCCATCACGCTCACCATCATCGCCGTGTTCCTGCCGGTGAGCTTCATGGGCGGCATTGCCGGTCAATATTTCAAGCAGTTCGGCCTGGTTGTGGCCTTCGCCGTATTCTTCTCGCTGCTGGTGGCGCGTCTGGTAACGCCGCTGCTGGCCGCCTATTTCCTGCGCGCATCAGGGCAACGACAGGAACAGGGCTGGCTGCTCGGCAGCTACACCGAGATTGTGCGCTGGTCGGCCTCGCGCCGGTACCGGGCGGTGGCGGTCGGGCTGGCTATTTTCGCCGCCTCGATCGGCACCTTTTATCTGCTTCCTGCCGGCTTTCTGCCGGCCGAGGACAGCGCCCGCCTGCTGCTTGCCGTCGAGCTGCCGCCCGGCTCGCGGCTTGAGGAAACCAAGGCCATCACCGACACGATCGTGCATCGCCTGAGCCGGCGACGCGAGGTGGCAAGCGTGTTCGTCAATGGTGGGCGCGTCATGGGTTCGGGCGCGGAAGTACGCAAGGCAACGCTCGTTATCAACTTGATCGACAAGGAACAGCGCAGCTTGCTGCAGAGCGATGTGCAGCTGGCGATCGGCACCAGCCTCACCGATATGCCCGACATCCGCTACTGGTTTTTGAAGGACAACGGCCAACGGCAATTTCAGCTGGTGGTCGCTGGACGCGACGCCGGGGCGGTGACGCATGCGGCGGCGGAGGTGGTGAGCCAGGCCAAGCGCGTCGCGCTCATCAGCAACGTGGTTTCGAGCGCCGAGCTCGACCGCCCCGAGCTCAGGGTGGTGCCGGTCACGGATATTGCCGCCGAACTCGGTGTTTCCACGGAGGCGATTTCCGAGGCGGTTCGCATCGCCACCATCGGCGACATCGGCGCCAACCTCGCCAAGTTCGACGTCGGCGACCGGCAGGTGCCGATCCGGGTCCAGCTCGAGGAACGCGCCCGTGGCGACCGGCAGACCCTGGAATCGCTCACGGTTGCAACCGCCACCGGCGCCGCCGTGCCGCTGGCGGTGGTGGCGCGGTTCGAGCTCGGGCAGGGACCGACGGCCATCGACCGCTACGATCGCAGCCGGCGCGTCGTCATTGGTGCCGACCTCAACGCTGATACGCCGCTGGGCAAGGCGGTGGATGCGGTGATGGCGCTGCCCGCGGTCAAGGCCCTGCCGGCCGAGGTCGAGATCCGCCAGTTCGGCGACGCCGAAATCATGGCCGAAGTGTTCGAGAGCTTTGCCAAGGCGATGGCGGCCGGCATCATGATGGTCTACGCGGTGCTGGTGGTGCTGTTCGGCAGCTTCCTGCAGCCGGTGACGATCCTGTTCTCGCTGCCGCTGTCGATCGGCGGGGCGATCGTGGCGCTGGCCATCATGGCCAAGCCGATCAGCCTGCCGGTGGTGATCGGCCTTTTGATGTTGATGGGCATCGTCACCAAGAACGCGATCATGCTCGTCGACTTTGCCATCGAGGAGATGCGCCGCGGAGCCCCGCGGCTCGAGGCCATCGTCGAGGCGGGTCGCAAGCGCGCCCGTCCGATCATCATGACCACCATCGCCATGATCGGCGGCATGCTGCCATCGGCCTTCGGGCTCGGCGCCGGCGGCGAGTTCCGCGCGCCGATGGCCATTGCCGTGATCGGCGGACTATTGTCCTCAACGGTCCTGTCCTTGCTGTTCGTGCCGGCGGTGTTCGCGGTCATGGATGATATTGCCGGCCTCCTTTGGCGCTGCACCCAGCCCTTGATCGGGGCCACCGACGAACCCCCGCCGCTTCCCGCCCGATCGGCCGCGGCCCAGGATCCGAGCCCGAGCTCGCAGGCTCGTTAGGGGCGGCTGGGGAGCTTCCGGCATACCACCGATGTGAACCTACAGAGCCACCGCCGGCAAATCCCCGCGTTGCCACGGGCCCGTGCTCGCGCCTACGTTTGGGCGGGGGGATGACGCGTCGAGCGGAGGCTCCCATGTTTGATGTTCGCAGCATTCTCGATGAACTCATGCGCGGTGACCCCGCGGCGTGGCGCCAGCAGGCGGCGACCGCACCCAGCGCAGGGGGCGTCGGACCCGCCGCAGCGGGCCAAGACACCGCCACCGCTACCCCCGACGGCCGGCGGCCATCGCCGCGCCCTGCCGCGGCCAATGGCGTTCCGAGCCGGACTGAGGACCCCCTCCCCGCCGCAACCGGCGCCGGTGGTTCGGGCCCCAATGGGCTTGAGGATCTATTGCGCAATGCCGTTGCCGGCGGCCATCCCGCAGCGATGTCCGGGGCGGTGGGGGCTGCCCTCGGCGACCTTCTCAAGACGCTCGAGCAGCAGACCGGCCAGGGCCGCGGCGGCGCGTTCGACGTCGTGCGGCGGGTGCTGGGGCAGGCCGTGACTGGGGTGCGCGAGGGCAGCGAACGCCTCGATCGGGCGACCGGGGCGTCACACCTGACGCGGAGCGCCATCGAAGGCATGACGGGCAAGTCCGCCGAGGAGATCCTGGCCCAGCTCAAGGCTTTGGTCGCGGCCAACCAAGTCGGTGCCGGTGCGGCCCTCGGCGGCCTGGGCGCGCTCATTCTCGGCACCGAAACCGGTCGTTCGGTGGCGCGGGCCGCAGCCAAGCTCGGTGGCCTCGCCCTGATCGGCGGTCTCGCCTACCAGGCCTACCAGAATTACCAGCAGGGCCGGTCGTTGCCGGGCCACGCCGGCGCCGGCGAGCCGCCGCAACGGCTGGCGGCGGCGCCGGACGGCTCGGGCTTCGAGGCCGCTGCGCTCAGCGATGACGGCGCCCGGCTTTTGATCCGCACCATGATTGCCGCGGCGGCCGCCGACGGCCGCATTGATGCCAGCGAGCGCCAGAAGATCCTGGCCAACCTGCGGCAGGTTGGCTCGCCGGGCGAAGCGCAGCGGTTCCTCATGCAGGAAGTGCAGCGCCCCGCTGCCGCCGACGACCTGGCGCACCAGGTCAGCGGCCGCGAGCAGGCGATCCAGGTCTACACCGCCGCGCGCATTGCGGTCGATGTCGAGAGCGACGAAGAACACGCCTTCCTGGTGGACTTGGCTGAGCGCCTCGGCATCGACGACGCCCTGGCCGCGCAGATTGATGCGGCCGCCCGCGATGCCCAGGCAGCGTAGTGGGCGCCGGCGCTCGCCGGACAATAAGCCGCTCGGCCACGACGCTGCCAGGAGCCTGCAACAGGCTTAGTCGCGGTCGAACAGGTGTGGCTGGAGGTCGGGCGCCGGGCGCCGTGGGATGCGCCGATGCGGCCCGAAGTCCACCCGATCGATTAGGCCCGGATGGCGCTCCCGGAACAGCGCCAGCGCCTTGTCGCGGCTGCCGACAAAGCGCTGGCCTTCCCAGATCTCATAGAGCCGGCGTGGGTCGCAGGCGTAGCGCGCCAGGATGTCCTTGCGGCGGATCCTGAGCCAGCGCGCCATCCAGATGTCGATCGCATCGGCTTCCGTGAGCCGGCGACCTGCGGCCGGCCGAGCGTCACTGCGGTCGGGGAGCAAATTCGAGGCTTGACTGTCGAGCGCCATGCACCCCTGATCGCAGCACAAATGAGCAAACTCATGGCTGCGACCCCCCGCAGGCGCGCGAGGCCGACGTGATCCTGTTTCCCGCCATCGACCTGAAGGATGGCAAGTGCGTGCGCCTCAAGCTCGGGGACATGGCGGCCGCCACCGTCTTCAACGAGGATCCCGCGGCGCAGGCCAAGCTGTTCGAGGCCCAGGGTTTTAGCTACCTGCATGTGGTCGACCTCGACGGCGCCTTCGCCGGGCGGCCGGTCAATGGGGCGGCCGTGCGCGCGATTCTGGGTAGCGTGCAGATGCCGCTGCAACTTGGTGGCGGCCTCCGCACCCTTGCCAATGTCGAGGCCTGGCTCGAGGCCGGGGTGGCCCGCGTCATCCTGGGCACCATCGCCGTCCGCGACCCCGACCTGGTGGCGGCCGCCTGCCGGCGTTTTCCCGGGCGGATCGCGGTCGGCGTCGACGCGAGAGACGGCAAGGTTGCCGTTGAGGGCTGGGCCCAGACCAGCGAGCTCAGCGCCCTCGAGTTGGCACGCCGCTTTCAAGACGTCGGCGTCGCGGCCATCATCTACACCGACATTGCCCGCGACGGGGTACTTAAGGGGCTCAACCTCGAGGCCACCGCGGCGCTGGCGCGCGCCACCCCGCTTCCCACCATTGCCTCGGGCGGGCTCGCCGGCATCGAGGATGTCGAGGCGCTGTTGCGCCCAGAGTATCGGATGCTGGCCGGCGCCATCGCCGGCCGCGCCCTCTATGATGGCCGTCTCGACGCGGCGGCGGCCCTGAAGCTGATCCGCAGCGCCGCTGCCGCCAAGGCCTGAGGCTCGCGGCAATGGCGCAGACGCCCTGCGCAACGCAACCCGGCGTCTGGCGGGCTCAAGCCGGCGGCCGGTCGATGGCGCGGGTCATTTTTTGTTGCATGCTCCCCGCTGCCGTCGCAAAACCGCGACATGCTCAAGGTCCGCATCATTCCCTGCCTTGACGTCAAGGACGGCCGCGTCGTCAAAGGCGTCAACTTTGTCGACCTCAAAGACGCGGGCGATCCGGTCGAGGCCGCCGCCGCCTATGATGCCGCCGGTGCCGACGAGTTGTGCTTTCTTGACATCACCGCCAGCCACGAGCAGCGCGACACCATCTTCAGCATTGTCGAGCGCACCGCCGCGCGCTGCTTCATGCCGCTGACGGTGGGCGGCGGCGTGCGCAGCAGTGCCGACATTCGCAAACTGCTGCGAGCCGGTGCCGACAAGGTCTCCATCAACACCGCAGCCGTCAATCGCCGCCAGCTGGTGGCCGAGGCCGCCGACAAGTTCGGCGCCCAGTGCGTCGTGGTCGCCATCGACGCCAAGAAGGTGTCCGATCCGTTCGCCACCCCGCGCTGGGAAATATTCACGCATGGCGGTCGGAACCCAACTGGGCTCGATGCCGTTGCCTATGCCCGAGAGGTGGTGGAGCTGGGTGCCGGCGAAATTCTCCTCACCTCGATGGACCGTGATGGCACCCAGGTCGGCTTCGACCTCGATCTGACGCGGGCCGTTGCGGATGCCGTTGCGGTGCCGGTCGTCGCCTCGGGGGGTGTTGGCACGCTCGATCATCTGGTCGAGGGGGTGAAGCTCGGACATGCCAGTGCCGTACTTGCTGCCTCGATCTTCCATTACGGAACGTTCACAATCGAGGAGGCCAAGCGGCATATGGCGGCCGCCGGCATTGCCGTGCGCTTGGAGGGCGGTGCCTGACCCTCATTCACGCGTCTTTGACCAAGGCGCACCCATCGTGATTCGGCGCCGGGCCAAGGTTGGAGTGGCTCGGCCTTCACCATGCGCCGCGGCGGCTGTGGAAATATCGGTGCCAAGAGCGCACAGTAGATTAAGGCGGGGACCCGGGGCCTCAAGCCGTCTCTCCACCCCAATATACCGTGAACATCAAGGCGCCTGCCTTGTATCTCACCGAGAAAGACGATTGCCTGAACGGCGAACAATCCCCATCTTTTCATCGCCCACCGTGGCGAGGCGGGCAGCGCTGTGGCGCGATCAGGCAACGCCGGGTGAGCAAAGTGGTAGGTGCCTACCCCCGCCTCACTTTTTTGGTCTAATCTCGCTAGGAGCGCGCCGAACGCAGAGGCGATGAAAGATGACGACAAAGGATAGCATCTTCGACCTCTATGCTCAGGCATACGAGAGCCAGCGGCAGCACCGACTGTCGCTGCGGGAATATCTGGATGCCTGCCGAACCGATCCGTCGCTGTACGCCGGGACGGCGGAGCGCATGATCGCGGCCATCGGTGAACCCGAGCTGGTCGACAGCGCCCGGGATGCGCGGCTCGGCCGCATCTTCATGAACCGGACGCTCAAGATCTATCCCGCCTTCAGTGACTTCTTCGGCCTGGAAGAGACGATCGAGCGCATCGTCGGCTTCTTCCGCCACGCCGCGCAGGGGCTCGAGGAGAAGAAGCAGATCCTCTATCTCTTGGGTCCGGTCGGCGGCGGCAAGTCGTCGCTGGCGGACCGGCTCAAGGACCTGATGGAAAATTGCCCCGTCTACGTCCTTGCCACCAACGACGGCATCAGCCCGATTTTCGAAAGTCCGCTTGGCCTGTTCGATCCGATCTCGATGGGGGCCATGCTGGAGGACCGCTACGGCATCCCGCGGCGCATCCTAATGGGCAACATGTCGCCATGGGCGGTGAAGCGGCTCGACGAGTTCGGCGGTGACATCTCCAAGTTTTCGGTGATCAAGCTGCATCCCTCGAAGCTCAGGCAGATCTGCGTTGCCAAGACCGAACCCGGCGATGAGAACAATCAAGACATCTCCTCCCTGGTCGGCAAGGTTGACATCCGCAAGCTCGAACATTTCGGGCAGAACGACGCCGACGCCTATTCCTATTCCGGCGGTTTGAACCGCACCACCCAGGGCGTGCTCGAATTCGTCGAGATGTTCAAGGCGCCGCTGAAGATGCTGCACCCGTTGCTGACGGCGACGCAGGACCGCACCTACGTAGGTACCGAGAACGTCGGTGCCATGCCCTATCAGGGCTTGATCATCGCCCACTCCAATGAGAGCGAGTGGCAGTCGTTCCGCGCCAACAAGAACAACGAGGCCTTCCTCGACCGCATCAGCGTCATCAAGGTGCCCTATTGCCTGCGGGTGGCGGAGGAGAAGAAGATTTACGAGAAGTTGCTGGCCTCGAGCGAGCTCAAGGATGCCGACATCGCGCCGGGTACGCTCGACATGCTGGCGCGCTTCTCGGTGCTGACCCGGCTCAAGTCGCACGAGAACTCATCGCTCTATTCGAAGATGCGGGTCTACGACGGCGAGAGCTTGAAGGACACCGATCCCCACGCCAAGACCATCCAAGAGTACCGGGATGCGGCCGGCGTGACCGAGGGCATGGACGGCGGCTCGACCCGCTTTGCCTACAAGATCCTGTCGGAAACCTTCAATTTCGACACCCACGAGGTGGCGGCCGACCC
>DATFXD010000006.1:0-41676 GCA_035258605.1 Hyphomicrobiaceae bacterium
CGACCAGGTTCTCGACCGGGTCGCCCCGCCAGTAGCGGTCGAGATTGGCGAACACAAACGCCATTTTCGCCATAAAGGCATCGCGCGTACCGGCGGCGATGTGCGGTGTCAGAACCACGTTGCGAAAGCCGTACAGCGGGTGGCCGGGCGGCGGCGGCTCGGGGTCGAACACGTCGAGCGCGGCGCCGGCCAGATGGCCGCGCGCCAGCGCCGCGACCAGCGCGCCCTCATCGAGGACGCCGCCGCGGCAGGTATTGATGAGGTAGGCGCCGGCGCGCATGCGAGCCAGGCTGGCGTGGTTGATGATCTTGCGGGTCGCGGGCGTGAGCGGCACGTGCAGGGTCACAATCTCCGCTCGCGCCAACAGGTCCTCGAATCCGACCGGGGTCACCCCGAGTTCGGCCTCGAGCGCCGGCGGCATCGCCAGGATGTCGTGATAGATGACCTTGACCGCGAATGGCTGCAGCCGCCGCGCCACCGCCTTGCCGATGCGGCCGAGACCCACGATCCCAACCGTGCGGCCGGCCAGATCCCGGGTCAGCGGGCGGATGCTGTTGATGTGGAAGCGGCCCTGCCGCAGCTCGCTGTCGGCGTAGGGCAGGAGGCGCATGAGCGAGAGAATGAACATGATGGTCTGCTCGGCCACGCTTTCCGCCGTCCCCCCGGGCGTGAGCGCCAACGGAATGTTGCGCGCAGCCAGCGCCTGCCAGGCCACGGTGTCGTGGTAGCCGACGCCTTGATGGTGCACGAACTCAAGGCGCGGTGCGGCCGCGATCAGCTCCGCACCGAAGCGGGTGGCGGCCACGATCACGGCGTCGGCCTCGGCCAATTTCGCCCGGCGCTCGCCGGCATCGTCGCGTTCGAGCGTGAGCACCTCGACGCCATCGCCGGCGGCGGCGCGGATCATGGCGTAGAGCGCCTCCTCGCCATGGCTGTTGTAGAAAACCCGCTTGCGATTGCGCATTGCCATTGCCCTCAACCTGCCACCCGAGGCATTGCCGGCCTGCGCCAAGGCCCGCTTGCCAGCGCCGGAGAATAGCGCGCAAGATACGAGCCCGTGTCGACGACAGCAATTGGGGCAAGGGAGACGAGGGATGCCGGATCAATTGGGCTGGCGGCGCAAATTCGGTGTTCTCGCCCCGTCCACCAACACCGTGGTGCAGCCCGACTTCGACGACCTACGTCCGGCCGGTGTCAGCAACCATTTCAGCCGCATCTTCACGCCAAACGTCAAGGCGCTCAGCAACGACACATTCAATGCCGGCATCGCCACCATTGGCAGCAATGTGACGGCCGCCATCGACAGCGTCATGACCTGCGAGCCCGACTACCTGGTGATGGGCATGTCCGGCCTGAGCTTCCTGGGCGGCAGCAAGGGCGCCGATGAGTTCGTGCGCCGCATCGAGGAGGCGACCGGGCTGCGCATCAGCATCGGCAGTCATGCCGCCGCCGCCGCACTGAGGGCCTACGGCGGGGTGGCACGGATCGCGATCCTGTCGCCCTACTGGCCGGTCATGAATGCCGAGGTTAAGCGCTATTTCAGCGATGCCGGCTTCGAGGTGGTGCGTGATCTTGCCCTCGAATGCACGTCGTGGACGGCGATCGCGAGCGTGTCGCCGGGCCAATGCCGCGACGCCTTGCAGCGGCTCGACGGTGACGACGTCGATGCCATTGTGCAAGTCGGCACCAATCTGTCCATGCTGCGGCTGGCGGCGGCGGCCGAGCTGTGGCTCGGCAAGCCGGTCGTCGCCATCAATGCCGCCACCTATTGGCACGCCCTGCGCAGCAATGATATTCGCGAGCCGATCGCCGGCTTCGGCAGGCTGCTCGAGACGTTCTAGGCGGCCGCAGGGGTGTTGCGATTTCAGGCAGGGACAAGCCTCCAACATGCAAACACAACCTCGGCCCGGCGCGGCGCCAGACGCGGCTTTTGATGTGATCATCGTCGGTGCGGGGTTCGCCGGCATGTACATGCTGCATCGCCTGCGCGGCCTCGCATTTCGGGCGATCGTGCTCGAAGCCGGCGGCGACGTCGGCGGCACCTGGTACTGGAATCGCTACCCTGGTGCCCGCTGCGACGTAGAGAGTGTGCAGTATTCCTACCAGTTCGACGCCGCCCTCGAGCAGGACTGGGACTGGAGCGAGCGCTACGCCGCACAGCCGGAGATCTTGCGCTATGCCCGGCACGTGGCGGAGCGCTTCGACCTCTACCGCGACATCCGCTTCAATACCAAAGTGACCGCCGCGGGGTTCGACGCCGGCGCCGGGCGCTGGCGGATCGTGGCGAGCGATGGCGCGCGCTTCGAGGCGAGCTATTGCATCATGGCCACGGGCTGCCTGTCGGCCCCCAACCTGCCGAGCTTCAACGGCACCGACAGCTTCCAGGGCGAGCGCTATCATACCGGTTATTGGCCGCACGCGGAGGTCGACTTCAGCGGCAAGCGCGTGGCCGTGATCGGCACCGGCTCATCGGCGGTGCAGTCGATCCCGATCATCGCCCGCCAGGCGGCGCACCTCTATGTGTTCCAGCGCACGGCCAACTACGCGGTGCCGGCGCACAACGGTCCGCTCGAGCGTGGCTACCTCGCCCAGGTGAAGGCGTACTACCCGATGCTGCGGGCCCGGGCCAAGACGACCATGACCGGCATCGATTTCGACTATAGCGACAAGCTGGCGCTTGAGACCTCGCCGCAGGAGCGCCGGCGGGAATACCAGCGGCGCTGGGATCACGGCGGCTTGTGGTTCCTCGGCGCCTACCAGGACTTGATGGTGAGCCAACAGGCCAATGACAGCGCCGCCGAGTTCGTCCGCGGCAAGATTCGGGATAAGGTCAGCGATGCCCGCATCGCCGAACTGCTGGCGCCGAAGAACACCATCGGCTGCAAGCGGCTGTGTGTGGACATCGGCTACTATGAGACCTTCAACCGCGCCAACGTCAGCTTGATCGACGTCAGCTCGGCGCCAATCGAGGCGATCACCGCCACCGGCGTTACGGCCGACGGTGTCAGTTACCAGGTCGATGCCATCGTGTTCGCCACCGGCTTCGACGCCATGACCGGGGCGCTCAACAGGATCGACATCCGCGGCCGCGACGGCTTGGCGCTCAACGACAAATGGCGCGACGGGCCACAGAGCTATCTGGGCGTCGCCATCGCCGGCTTCCCCAACCTGTTCATGATCACCGGGCCGGGTAGCCCGTCGGTGCTCACCAACATGTTGCCCACCATCGAGCAGCACGTGGAGTGGATCGCCGACCTGTTGGGCTTCATGCGCGGGCAGCGCTACCGGGTGGCAGAGCCCGAGGCCGCGGCGGAGGCGGCCTGGGGCGAGCATGTGGGTGAGGTGGCAGGCCGCACGCTGCGCTATACCTGCGCTTCGTGGTACCTTGGGGCAAACATTGCCGGCAAGCCGCGGGTGTTCATGCCTTATATCGGCGGCTTTCCCAAGTACGTGGCGCGCTGCAACGAAATCGCCGCCAACGGCTATCAGGGCTTCCGCCTGAGCGCGGCACCGCGCTAGCGGAACGCGGCAACCCGCGCGGCCTGCTCCAAGATCACCCTGGCATTATCGAGATCGGGCGTGCCGGCCGGCTCGCCTCTGATCAGGACCTTGGGGCTCGACCACACCGGCAGGCGTGGACAGCCACCGCAACTGGCCTTGTAGCTCATGATGTCGCGCCACTTGGTGCCGTTCACGAAGCCATGCCCATAGGGGAACGGCACCATGTTCTTGTCGATCGAGGTATCGTGGCGCGCGCCGATCAGATGCCCGATCTCGTGGGCCAGCGAATAGGACGAGGCCGCACATTCATGGTGCACCACCGCAAAGGCGTCGCTGGCCTCCGCGAACACCCGCGTCGCCAGGCCGCAACCGCTGGCGTCGTCGACGATCAGCACCACCACGTCGGCATGGTACTTGTCGCGTAGGCCGTGCACTTCTTCCATGTAGCCGTCGCCCTTGTCGACCATGCGATAGAGATGGTCGAAGTGCTCACCATCGTCCTCGACATAGTCGGTCTGATAGGCGTGCACCAGCCGCAGTTTGATGTTGCCGAGATGGCTCATGCGGAACGACTCGTTGCCCTCCTCGATGGCGAGATCGATCAGTTCGCGCTTGACGTCGGAATAGTTGCTCGCGGTTTTTTTGGTATAGGCAACCAGCACGTCGATGACGATGTCTTTGCTCGCCGGTGCGGCCTTGGCCTTGCCGGGCATGAGCTTGCCCTGGCCGGCGGCGAGCTTTGGCTGTTGCCGGCGCGCCGGCGGCGGCACCGGCTGCATGCCGGCGGTCACCGGCCTGAGGCGACTGGCGTCGCCTTGCTGGAGCAGCGGGTCATCGCGCAAATTGGGGTCGTTGTTGCGCATGCGCGCCGGCATCGGCGCGTGTTCCTCGGGCATCCGATCCTCGCCCATCTCGACGACGGCGTGCATCTCCCCGCCCACGTGCCGGATCGAGTAGATCCGACCCTCGTGCTGCACGGTGCCGGCCATCTTGCCGCCCGGCCACCACATGATCGTTGCCGGCGCGTCGGTGCCGTCGACCGTGCCACGCCAAACGCACATGCTGGGCTTGATGTCGACGCTGACACGCGTGATCGTCAACACCTTGTCGGCGTTGAGCTTGACGATGATCTTGGCGGCGTCGTGCGCCGCCGCCGGGCTGTTGGCGTCCTTGGTGAGCGCGTATTCGACGGTCGGGGCGCGCGGCGCCATCATCATCCCGACCCCCATGCTGGCGCGCGAGGACTTGGCGCGGTCGACCATCGATTGCTGCTTGTCGTCCATCTTCATGTCGCTGGGCGCCGAGTGGAACACGTGGTTCCAGTCGTTGCCGAGCTGATCGACGCCAACGCCGTGTCGGGCCGCCGCCCGCTTCACCGCCTCGACATTGCGTTTGGGCACCGCCCACATCTCGGTCTTGGTCAAGGTCAGCACTTGCCCCTTGGCCCTGCCGGCGTGGCGCTTGATGGCATTGTAGAGCTGGGAGCCCGCCGGCGGCAGCTTTGACATGATGAGCGGCACGCGTTCCTCGCCGCCCTGCGCCTTGGCCGGTGGGCCGGCGCCGAAGACGAGAGCGGCGGCCACTGCCGCGGCAGCAGCGATGCGCAGGCCGATCATGGCTTGAGCCTCCCTCGGTTGGTCTGAGATCGGGGTTCGGGAGCAAGGCTCATCGCGATGGTGCCCGCCCGGGCACGGGCGCCGGGGCCATCAGCCGGCCGAGGAAGGTAAATGGTCCCGTTGGCACCCCGGTTGGCGAGCCGCCGTCCGGTTCCTGGCTCACGGCCACCGTGGCATTGGCAAGCGTCGCCGCCGTGACCTGTTGCGGGCAGGGGGCGCTCACGGCCCCCGGCCCGCCGAGCACGGCGAGCGGCGCCGGCGTGCTGGCGTTGACGAGCCACAGCTGGTAGTTGCGTCCGGGCCGAGGCTGCGCCGTGACCGGGCGTGCGGTGATGCGGCAGGCCGCGACGTCGACCGTGACCACGAAAGCCGGATTGATGATTTCATCGGCGGTCGAGGTGCCGGCCGGGCGGTAGAGCTCTGCCACCAGCAGCGCCGGTGCCAGCGACCGCTCGTAGAGAAACCAGCCGACGGCCAGTCCCAGGCATGCCGCCATGGCGGCGGCGCCAGCGGCAATGCCGCGCCAGCGCCTGGCATGACGTCTGAGCTCGACCACTTCGGCGGCACGCGGCGCCTGGATGCGTTGCAGGATGGCCTCGAACAGGTGCGCCGGCGGCTCGATCTCGCCGACGCGCCGGTTCAGAGGTCCAAGCCGCCGCTCCCAGGCGCGGATGGCGTCCGCCAACGCCCGATCGCCGCGCCGGCGTTGATCGACCGCGGTGCGTTCGCCGGGATTGAGGGAGCCAAGCACGTACTCGGCCGCCAATCCGTCGATGTCGTCTTCCTCAGTCATTGACCAAGACAGCTCTTGATCTGCTCCAAACTACGGCGCAGCCAGGTTTTTACGGTTGGTACGGGGCGATTCAACCGGCGAGCAATTTCCTCGCGGGTCAAACCGTAGTGGTAGGCGAGTAACACTATTTCCTTCTTTTCACGTTCGAGTTCGTTGAGGCAGGCATACAGGCGTCGCGTTTGCTCCATCTCCTCGTAGCTGGCGGCGGGATCGTCATCGCTCGGCAATTGCAGCAGCTGCGGGCTCTCCTCCAGCGATACCATCGACTTACGCTTGGCCTCGTCGAGAGCGCGGTTGCGGGCGATGGTGGCGAGCCAGGTAATCGGCGAGCTGGTCACGGGGTCATAATCGGCTGCGCTTTGCCACACTCGGACGTAGACCTCCTGTAAGACTTCGTCAGCCAGATCACGGCGCCCTAAGATACGGACGACGATGCCATAAAGTTTCAGAGAGGTAGCCGCGTACACGGCTTTAAAGGCAGCCTGGTCACCCTGGGCCACACGCCCGAGCGCCTCGATCAGCTGCTCCCTGGACAACGGCATTTGGGATCTCGGCCCAACCCAGCCCTGTGGCAAAACCTCGCCTGAAACAAGCTGTGACCAGATTGGCGGACAGGTCAAGCACCGGCGGCAGCTTACGCCACAGAATGCTGCCCAGCCCGGCAATTCCGCGGGCGGAGCGGGCTATTTGGGCCCCCGCCGGAGGCCGCTAGGGGCCTTGAGTGTAAACAATTACGTGCTTTTTAATGTGCATTTTTTGCCTGGACTTTGAAACCTTTTTAGAGCTGACTCGTATCTGCACACAGCGAGCGACGAAAGACGCGTCGCTGCTCCTGATCGGGAGATCATTGGCAGTTATAGGGAGATCAATATGAAGCGTTTTGCACTTGCTTTCGTTGCCGTCGCTGCGCTGAGCGCCCCGGCGTTGGCAGCCGACTGCGCGAAGGACTATAAGGCGTTCTGGGACAATCTCGACCGCTCGCGGCAGGCCAAGATGTCGCCTGAGCAGTTTGCCGACCTGAGCCGCACGGCTCTGCGCGGCTATGACGCCTGCAACGCTGGTGACGAGCGGTTCTCGGCCGGTAACTTCTTCAAAGAGCTGGACAAGGTTGGCCCGAACTCGAAGGCCTCCGACATCTTCAAGAGCGGCGCGTTTGCGGCGCCGGGTGCAAAGAAGAAGTAAGTACCGCGTTGGTATGACCGATTGCCACTGCGGGCGCCGAGCCAATCGGCGCCCGCAGTTTGCGTTTACCACGTTCGAGTCTAGCCCTGAGCGGCCCGCTGGCACCCAGCGCTGCCAACCACCACCCAGCCTGATAGAACCGCGTTCGGCGCCACGGCGGCTTGCGGGCCGGCGGCGGTAAGGCTATCCACGCTTGCAAGTGTGCCGGCTAGCTTGGGTCTAGCCAAAATGAGCGGCGAGGACGGCCCGGATGTCCATCAGTGCGACGTGCAATCCGAGCTGGCGGCGCGGCTTCCTCTTGGCTTTTGCCGCCCTCCTGCTGTTAACGGTGCGCGCCAAGGCCGAGCCAACGGTTAATACCTTCACGCTCGGCAATGGCATGCAGGTCGTGGTGATCGAGGATCACCGCGTGCCGGTCGTCACCCACATGGTGTGGTATCGCGCCGGCGCCGCCGAGGATCCGTGGGGCAAGTCGGGCATCGCCCATTTCCTCGAACACCTGATGTTCAAGTCGACCGGCAAACTCAAGTCCGGGGAGTTTTCGCGGAGAATTACCCGGCTCGGTGGCCGTGACAACGCCACCACGACGCACGACACCACGTCCTACTTCCAGCGCGTCGCCAAGGAGAATTTGCGTGCCGTCATGGAGCTCGAGGCGGACCGTATGCTCAATCTGCGCCTGGTCGAGGACGAAGTGACGACCGAACGCGACGTCATCCTCGCCGAGCGACGCTCCAACATCGACGGTAACCCGCTGAGCCTGCTCAGCGAACAAATGCTGACGGCGCTCTACTTGAACCACCCCTATCGGCGCCCATCGATCGGATGGGAGCACGAGATGGCAAAATTGTCGCGTCAGGACGCAATCGCTTTCTACAAGCAATACTACGCCCCCAACAATGCGGTGCTGGTGGTGGCCGGTGACGTCACCCCGGGCGAGGTACGGCCGCTGGCCGAGGCCACCTATGGGCGCAACAAACCCAATCGCGGCCTGGTGCGGCCGGTGCGCGCCGACGAGCCCAAACCAATCGCGGCGCGGCGGGTCGAGATCGTTGATCCACGCGCCGGAGCCAACATCCTGTTGCGCTACTATCTGACCCCGAGCTTCGCCTCCGGGCCACCGGGTGATGCCGAGAGTTTGGAGTTGCTGGCGCGCATTCTGGGCGGCGACGACACCTCGCGCCTCTACCGCCGGCTGGTGGTGGAAAAGCTGGCCTCGACGGCGGGGGCCACCTTCTCCAGCGCCGGCCGCGATAGCGGCCGCATCGCCTTCGTTGTGATCCCGCTCGAGGGCGTCGGCATCGACAAGGTCGAAGCCATCCTCGACGGCATTCTGGGTGAGGTTCGCGACAAAGGTGTCACCCAGGTGGAGTTGGATCGGGCCAAGGCGGCGGTGGAGGCGACCCACGTGTTTGAGGCCGACGACCAGATGCAACTGGCGCGCCGCTACGGCGAGGGCATTGCCTTCGGGCAGAGCATTGCCGACATCACCGGGCTCGCCGACCGCGTTGCCAAGCGCAGCCTGGACGACGTCAAGCGCGTCGCCGGCGAGTACCTGAAGATCGAGCGTTCCGTGACCGGCACCTTGCTGCCACCGCCCAGGTCGCCAGCCGACGCCGCGCCGCAGGCCGCCAAGCCATGAGCGGGAAGGAGCGCCTGATGTCAGCCATCACCTCTTGCCTCAGGCGCCTGGCGCGCCCGCTCGTCGGCGGGCTTTGGGCGGTGCTGGCCGTGGTCGCGGTTCCGAGCGATGGCCGGGCCCTCACCGTCCAGGAGATCGTGAGCCCAAAGGGCATCAAGGGCTGGCTGGTGGAGGAACATAGCGTGCCGTTGATCGCGGTGCGGTTCGCCTTCGCCGGCGGCGCGTCGCAAGATCCCGCCGGCAAAGAGGGTCTCGCCAGCATGGTGGCCGACCTGTTGACCGAGGGCGCCGGCGATCTCAGCGAAGAAGCCTTCAAGGCCGAGGTGGCACAACTTGGCATGCGGCTTTCGCTCGCGGCCGGCCGCGACGCCGTTTACGGCAGCCTCGAGACCTTGAGCAAGCGGTTCGAGAAGGCGGCCGAGCTGTTGCGACTGGCCCTCAGCAGCCCACGGTTCGATGACGATGCCATCGAACGGGTAAGGTCGCAGCGCCTGACCGATCTCGCCCTTGCCGCCAATGATCCGAACCGACTGGCGATCGAGCGCTGGTACCTGGAGGCCTTTCCCGGCAATCCGTACGGACGGCCACCCGACGGCACGCCGGATTCGGTGGGGCGGATTGTGCGCGACGATCTCAGCAGTCAGCACGCCAAGCTGCTGGCGCGCGGCGTGCTTAAGGTGGTGATCGTCGGCGACCTTGATCAACAGGCAGCCGCGGCCGCACTCGATGCCCTGTTCGGCGCGCTGCCCGAGGCGGCCGAGGTTAACCTGTTGCCTAAGGTGGCACCACGGCCGAGCCCGGCGCCGGTGGTGGTCGACAAGGATCTGCCGGCCGCTACCGCCACCTTCGGCCTTGCCGCGGTCGCCAGCGACGACAAGGATTTTCCGGCGCTCGAGGTGTTAAACCACATCATCGGCAGCGGTGATTTCGACGCCTCGCTGACCGAGGAGATCCGTGTCAAGCGCGGCCTGGCTTATTCGGTACAGACCGGATTGGTGCACGATTCCATCACCTCGCTGCTGCTCGGCGCGTTTTCGACCAAAAACGATACCATGGGCGCGGCCTTGGGTGTCCTCAAGGACGTGCTCGCCACCACCGCACGGGATGGGCCCGATCAGGGCAAGTTCGAGAACGCCAAGCGCTACCTGACCGGTTCCTATCTGCTCGACTTCGACACCAACGGCAAGGTCGCCAGTTCGCTCCTCAGCATCTGGGTCGATGGGGAACGGCCGGACTATCTGACGCGGCACAATGCCAAGATCAATGCCGTGACGCTCGCCGATGTCAAACGTGTCGCCGGCGCGGTGCTGAAAAGCGATCAGCTGACCGTGACCATCGTCGGCAAGCCGCGGTTGTAGCCGGCTCAGCGGAACGCGGCAACGCGCGCGCCCTGTTCGAGGATGACCCGCGCATTGTCGAGCTCGGCCGTGCCGGCGGCCTCCCCCTTGACCAGTACGTTCGGGCTCGACCACACCGGCAGCCGCGGACAGCCTCCGCAGCTCACCTTGTAGCTCATGATGTCGCGCCACTTGCTGCCATTGACGAAGCCGTGTCCGTAGGGAAACGGGGTCATGTTCTTGTCGAGCGCCAACTCGTGGCGCGCCCCAATGATGTGGCCGATCTCGTGGGCCAGCGAGTAGGATGCCGCGGCACACTCGTGGTGCACCACCGCGAAGGCCTCCTCGGCATCGGCATAAACGCGCGTCGACAACCCACAGCCTGCGGCATCATCGACGATCAGAACGGCCACGTCGGCGCGATACTTGTCGCGCAAGCCATGGATCTCGTCCATGTAGCCGTCACCGCGGTCGGCAAATCGCCACAGGTGCTGGAAGTGCTCACCCGCCTCGACGTAATCCGTCTGGTAGGCGTGCACCAGCCGCAGTTTGATGCTGTCGATATTGCTCATGCGAAACGAGTGATTGGCCTCCTCGATGGCCAGATCGACGAGCTCGCGCTTGACATCACCGTAGTTGCCGGCGGCTTTTTTGGTGTAGGCGACGATCACGTCGATGACGACGTCCTTGCCGGCAGGTGATGCTTTGCTGGTGGCTGCAACCTTGGCGGGCGGGCTCGCTGGCTTCGGTGCCGCGGCAGCGGGCAACGATGGGCGCGCCGCCGTTACCAAGCGATGCAACAGGCTGGCGTCGCCCTGCTGCACCAGGGGATCATCGCGCAAATTCGGATCGCCGCCGCGCAGTTGCGCGGGCAGCGAGGCGTGCTCCTGCGGCATGCGCTCGGCGCTCATCTCAACCACGGCATAGAATTGGCCGCCCATATGGCGAATCGAGAAGATCTTGCCCCGGTCCTGCACCGTGCCCGCCATCTGCCCGTTCGGCCACCACATCAATGTCACCAACCCACCCGTCTGCTCGACCTCGCCGCGCCAGATGCATAGGTTGGGTTTGATGGCGACGCTGCTGCGGGCAATGGTCAACACCGTCTGGTCGTTGAGCGCCACGGTGAGTTTGGGAGCCTCGCCGCCGGCTGGCGCCTTGGCGTCCTTGGTCAAGGCGTACTCCAGCATCGACGGTGCCGGACCCGACATGATCTTGACGCCGGTTGTCGCCCTGGAGGTGCTGGCCAGGTCGATCATCGAGCGTTGCTTGCCACCGATATTGAGGTCGGGCGGCGTTGGTTGGAAGACATGATCCCAACCGGGCCCAAGTTCCGTCACCAGCAGGCCGCGGCGCGCCGCCGCCCGCTTGACCGCGTCCAGCTTGTCGCGCGGCAAGCTCCACTTCTCACACTTGGTCAGCGGTAGCGCGTAGCCGGTCAGGCTGGCCGCGGTACGCTTGACCAAATTGAAAAAGCCGTGCACCGACAAACGCTTGTGCGCCGGCGTTTGAGCTTGCGTGGGGTCGGGTCGGGAGACGATGACGTCGACCTCGCCGGCGGTCGCGGCCACCGCCGCGGTCGGCGGCGCGGCGAACAGCTGGACGAGCAACAACGTTGCCCAGACGTGCGCGCGTTGCATGCTGACCCTCCGAGCCCCCCACAAGCTTTGCCACGGCAATTTATCGCGCCGGTGGCCCTGCGGCTAGCGCCGGTGCGGCTTTCACCGTAGGCTCGCGGGCGGTGGCGTGGGGCGCGCGCGGGCCGGATCGAGCCGGACCGACCGATTGAGGCGGACAGGGGTGGGCGCACGTCATGCCGTCTGGCAAGCCAACGCCGTCACCGCCGTCGCGGGCTTTGGCGGTGAAACGCATCTACGCGGAGCCCACGGCCAGCGACGGGGCGCGCATCCTGGTCGACCGGCTGTGGCCGCGCGGCGTTGCCAAGGCCGCGGCGAAGATCGACCTTTGGCTCAAGGACGTTGCGCCGAGCGACGCGCTGCGCCGGCAGGTGCACGCCGATAAGGGCGCTTGGCAATCCTTCGTCGCCGCCTATGGCCGGGAGCTCGAGCACGAGCCGGCGGCGAGCGCGGCCGATCGCATCATGGCTCGCCTCGAGCGCGAGCCGGTGACCTTGCTCTATGCCGCGCGCGATGAGCTCTACAACAACGCCGTGGTGCTCAAGGCCTGGCTCGAAGCCCGCCTCAAGCATCGCCGCCGCCGGATGGTACCGCCCGCATCGTCGCCGCCGGCGGCCAAGGCTGCCAGCGCCGGCAAGTCAAAGGCCGCCAAGCCTGCAAGCGTCGCCAAGGCTGCACGCACTGCCAGGGCAGCCAAGCGCTAACGCTGCGCCGCCCGTCGCTGCCGGGCAGCGCGGCCGAGGCTTGCAGGCCGTGGCGTTAGCCCCTGGCCTTCGGTTCGTGCATCCGGTCCGGCAGATCGAGACCGACGCCCACCAGGTGCCCGAAGTAGCGATTGAGGCGGGCCACGTCGTCGGCCGGCAACGGCGGGCTCAGGATCGAGGCGATATTGCGTTTGAGGTGGGCGGCGTTGCCGGTACCGAACAGCACCACGTCGATGCCTGGCTCGTGCCGGGCGTAGCGGTAGGCGGCATCGACGATGCTCAGCGCACCATCAGGATGCACCAGAAAGCCCAGCGGATTTGCCGGCTCGATGCCCTCCTCGGCGAGCGTGCCCTCGGCGATCAGGTCGGCGACGGTCTTTGGCAGCAGCCCCGGTTTGCTGAAGATGTTGCGCACCGCGAACATGCACAGCGTGCCAACGCCATTGGCGCGCGTACGCTCCAGCACCGGCCGACGCGCATTCTGGTGCAGCATGTGGAAGGCCAGCATCACCACCTCCCATACCCCTGCCTCGACCGCGCGCGTGAGCATGCTGTGCTGGGGATCGCGCGGCCCCGTCTCCGATACTGCCAGGTGGCGAAGTTTTCCCTGCTGCTTCTGGCGTAACAGCGCCGGCACGATCTCGGCCATGGCGTGGTCATAGGCCTTGGGCGACAGGCCGTGCAGGTGGAAAACGTCGACATAGTCCATGTCGAGCGCAACCAGCGAGGCTTCGAGATTGGCGACAACCTGCGCGCCCGAGAGCGGACTGCCGTCGGCAGAGACGTGGCTCTTAGTGGAAATGACGACGCTGTCGCGCGGCCGTCCCTTGATGGCCTTGCCGACGATGGCCTCGGTGCCGTAGGCCGCCGCCGTGTCCAGGAAATTGACGCCGAGATCGAGCGCCTCCTGCACCAGGGCCACCGACTGCGCCGCGCTGAGGCCGGTACCGAGGCCGATGCGGCTGTTGCCGCCGCAGCCGAGCCCGGCCACGCTCACTTTCAATTGCGTCTTCCCGAGCGTGGTATAGTGCATGTTTACCAACCTTGAGGCTTCACAATCGGATGATTAATGGCCATGAACGTCGAGCCACGCAAGTCCGGTTCAACAGTTTCGCCGTCGCCGGAATCGACCGGGCTCGACTTTTACGCATCCGATCCCTCGCTCAAGGGTCTGCTCGAGATCTACGTTAGCGCCGCCGAGCGTGAGCACATGGCGCAGCATTTCGGCCGCCTCGGGCGGCTAGTGGGGGGTCGCCTCGACGAGTTGGCGCGCGAGGCCGACCGGATGCCACCGCGGCTTGAACCGCGTACCCGCCTTGGCGAGGATCGCCAGACGATCGTCAAGGCCCCAGCCTACCGTGCCATGGAGCGCATCGCCTTCGACGAACTGGCTTTGGCGGCACTGTCGCACCGGCCGGCTCTCGGCTGGAGCCAACCGCTGTCCGCCGCCAGCAAGTATGCGCTCACTTACCTGTTCGCGCAGTCGGAGTTCGGACTGCTGTGTCCGGTCAACATGACCGATAGCCTGACCCGCACCATCCGCCGCTACGCCGATCATGAGCTGGTGACGCGCTATCTGCCGGGCCTGTTGGCCGCCACCGGCGACGGCCAGCTGCAGGGCGCCATGTTCATGACCGAGCGGCTGGCCGGCTCCGACGTCGGCGCCACCACGACACGCGCTGAGCGCTGTGGCGATCATTGGCGGCTGTTCGGCGAAAAGTGGTTCTGTTCCAACGCCGATGCCGATCTGGCATTGGTGTTGGCGCGGCCCGACGGCGCCCCCGGCGGCACCGCCGGCCTCGGCCTGTTCCTGATGCCGCGCCTGATGCCTTCCGGGGCGCCCAACCGCTATCGCATTGTGCGCCTCAAGGACAAGCTCGGCACGCGCGCCATGGCCTCGGGCGAGATCAGCCTCGAGGGCGCCGTGGCCTGGTTGATCGGCGATGTTGGGGCCGGATTCAAACAGATAGCAGAGATGGTGAACCAGTCGCGGCTCTCCAACGGCGTGCGCTCGACCGGGCTGATGCGACGGGCCGTGCATGAGGCGCTGACGGTGGCGCTTGGTCGCCGTGCCTTCGGTCAGCGCCTGCTCGATCTGGCATTGGTGCGCCGGCAACTGATCAAGATGATCCTTGCGGCCGAGGCCGCCCTCAGCGTGGCCTTCTATAGCGCCGACTGCCTGGAACGCGCCGATCGCGGGGAGGCCGAGGCCGAGACCCTGCGACGGATCCTGACGCCGCTCATCAAGCTGCGCGCCTGCCGCGATGCCCGCAAGGTTGCCGGCGATGCCATGGAGATGCGTGGCGGCAACGGCTACATTGAGGAATGGATCGAGCCGCGCCTGTTGCGCGAGGCGCACCTCGGTTCGATCTGGGAAGGCACCAGCAATATCATTGCCCTCGACGTGGTGCGCGCCGCCAGCAAGACGGCGGCGCATCGGCTGCTGCAGGCAAGGCTCGAGGCCATGATTGCCGCCGCTCCCGCCGAGCTTGCCAGGCCGCTCAGCGAGCGGATCGGCGCGGCGTTCGCCCTGATTGAGCACGCTGCGGCTGCAGCCGACGCGCGGGTAGCGCGGCAGGCCGCCACCGGCATCTATCACGCCACCGCCGCGGCGCTGTTTGTGCACGAGGCCCAGCGGCTGAACGATGGCACGCGCTGGGACCTGGCGCGACTGCTGCTGGCCCACAAGCTGTTGCCGCGCGACCCGTTGCGGGCATCGGCCGCGGACGACGCCGCCGGCGATCGCGTCATCGCGGCGCTGGTGGCGGCGCGGCAGTTCTGGGCGGCGCCGGTGCCGTTGGACTAGAGCGCCGCCCGCTGGCCGGCGGCGCTGCCGGCGATGCGGCCGAACACGGCACCGTTCATCAGCCCGCTACCGCCGGGATAGTTGAAATAGAACAGTCCGCCGACCAGCTCGCCGGCCGCGTACAGGCCCGGGATCACCTCGCCGTCGGTGTCGATCACGCGCGCGCTGGTGTCGATCTTGAGGCCGCCAAAGGTGAAGGTGAGGCCGCAGGTGACGGCGTAGGCCTCGAACGGCGGTGTATCGAGCACCACCGCCCAGTTGGATTTGGGAATTGCCAGCCCGACGGTCCCGCGTCCATCCTTGACATTGGGATTGAATGGCACGTCGGTTTTGACGGCGGCGTTGTAGGCCTTGATGGTGGCCAGCGCCTTAGCCGGATTGACATCGTCGAGCTTTTGAACGAGCTCCTCCAGGGTTTCGGTGCGCACCTTGGTGACGCGCTTGATGCGGTACTCGTCACGCAGCAGGTGCAACACCTTGGCATCGAATACCTGCCAGCAGAATTGGCCCGGCTGCGCCAGGATCACGCGACCGTATTTGGCGTAGGTGTAGTTGCGAAAGTCGGCGCCCTCGTCGAGGAAGCGCTCGCCGTTGGCATTGATCATGATCGAGAACGGATAGTTGTGCTTTTGGAAGTTGTCCCCCACCGACAGGTCCCCGAATTCGGGGGCGTTGCGATCCCAGGCGACGGCGTGACCTCCCGACCAATTGCCGGTTGGCTGGGCGCCGATGTCGAGCGCCATGCGGATGCCGTCACCGGTGTTGAAGCGCGTGCCGCGCACCTTGGCCAGCTCCCAGCCGGGCCCCAGGTAGCGCGTGCGCCATTCGGCGTTGGCCTGAAAGCCGCCCGCGGCCAGCACCACGCACTTGGCCGCGATCTCGCTGGTCCTGCCCGCAGAGCGCACGCGTACGCCCCTGACGCCGGCGTCATCGCCGATCAGGGACAGCGCCCGTGCCTGATAGGCAATGGTGATGCCGGCCCGATGCGCGGCCTTGGTCAGCCCGTCGACCAGGCCGGGGCCGCCGCCCCAGGATTCCACCGTCAAGCCGCCCCAGAACTTGAACTTGCCGTCGATCTTGAAGGCCTGGCGACCGTAGATCGGCGCGAAGCGGATGCCCTTGTCCCGCATCCACCGCATCGTGTCCTTGCTGCGCGTGATCAGCAGTTCGCACAACTCGGGATCGGTGCGGTACTCGGTGACCCGGCCCATATCGTCGAAGAACTGCGCCTCGGTGTAGGTACCAAAATCGGTGTTGGCTATTTCCTCCGCGGTCAAATCCGGCATCAGCGCCGCCAGGTCCTCGACCCCGTCATAGACGCAGCGGAAGGCCCCGGCGGTGAAGCGGCTGTTGCCGCCCGCCTCCGCCTCGGGGGCGCGCTCGAGCACCAGCACGGATACGCCGCTTTCTGCCGCTGCCAGCGCGGCACACAAGGCGGCGTTGCCGGCGCCGACGATCACCACATCGCTCGCGTTGGGTAGTCTGGTCGACATGCGCAGTCTTGCTCCCAGTTAGGCGGCCAGTGCGCGGGCCTGGTAAGCGCCAATCGGCGCTGGCGCAACTGGCCGCGACAGCCTCGAAGTCCTGAAGTGTTGGGCTTGCGGCCGGGAAAATGCAAGCGCGCGCTGAGCGCGGGACGGCCGCCTGACGGGATAAGCCGGTGTTGGGCCGCTGCGGTGAGCTTGGCGCATCGCGCGCCAGGGCTTATAGCGGCATTGGCCCGCGCGCGGCGCCTCGGCAACGGGCGGGCGCGGCGGCTCGCGACCGCAAGGGTCGCGGGCCGGCCACGATCGAAACGAGCGCCCCGGCGGCAGGTCGAGAATGACTGAAGCAGACATGAGCCTTAGGGCGCACGCCGCCACCACGGACGCCGGCGGCCGCAGCCGCCTGCACCAGATCGTCGTGGTTGGCGGCGGTGCCGGTGGACTGGAATTGGCGACGCGCCTTGGCGACAAGCTCGGCCGGCACGGCAAGGCGGCGATCACGCTCATCGACAAGAAGCGCACCCACCTGTGGAAGCCGCTGCTGCATGAAATCGCCGCCGGCAGCATGGATATCTCCATGCACGAGCTCGATTATCTGGCGCAGGCGCACTGGCATGGATTTCGCTATCGCTTGGGTGAGATGAACGGTATCGATCGGCAGCGCCGGCTTGTCACCGTGGCCCCGGTCAGCGACGAGGACGGCGGCATCGTCAGCGGGCCGCAGCTGGTGCCCTATGACACCTTGATCATCGCCATCGGCAGCCTCAGCAACGACTTTGGCACGCCCGGCGCCAAGGCCAACGCCATCCTGCTCGAGGGCCAGGCCGAAGCCGAGCGGTTCCATCGCCGACTGGTCAACGCCTTGATCCGGGCGCATACCCAACCCGAACCGCTGCGAGCAGAGCAGTTGCAGGTGGCAATTGTCGGGGCCGGCGCGACCGGAACCGAGCTCGCCGCCGAGCTGCATCGGACCATGCGCCAGCTGGTCGCCTTCGGGCTCGATCGCATCGACCCCGACAAGCACATCAAGATTCACTTGATCGAGGCGGCGGACCGCATTTTGCCGGCGCTGCCCGAGCGGCTATCTGAGGCGGCCGCCAAGCTGCTCGACGGGCTGGACGTGGTCGTGCACACATCGGCGCGCGTTGCCGAGGTATTGCCCAACGGCCTCCGGCTTGCGAGCGGTCGGCTGATTCCGGCCGAGCTGGTGGTGTGGGCCGCGGGCGTCAAGGCACCCGAGGTGCTGAAGGATATCGCCGGCCTCGAAACCAATCGGCTCAATCAGCTGGTGGTGCTGCCGACGCTGCAGACGACGCGCGATCCCAATATCTTTGCCATCGGCGACTGTGCCGCCTGTCCCTGGCCCGGGCACGACCAACCCGTGCCGCCGCGGGCGCAGGCTGCCCATCAGCAGGCGACGCATATGCTGAAACAGATGCGCCGGCGCCTCGCCGGTCAGCCGCTCATCGACTGGCACTACCGCGATTTCGGTTCGCTGGTTGCGCTCGGTGAATATTCGACGGTCGGCAGCCTGATGGGACGGCTGATCGGGCGCAACCTATTCATCGAGGGCTTAATTGCCCGCCTGATGTACAAGTCGCTCTATAAGCTGCATCAGCTGGCCTTGCACGGGGTGACCAAAGTTTCGCTCGATACCCTCGTTCGCCTCATTACCCGGCGCACCGAGCCGCACGTGAAGTTGCATTGATCGGCGCCCGGCAGGCGCTTGGCGCTGCTGGGGCGACCTGGCCCATTCAGCGACTTGGCCACGCTAGCGGCGTTCGCCGGTCTCGGAGTGGCTCTCGGCCCAACGCCGCGCGCGCTGGGTGCGTTCGGCCGAGTTCGCCGAGGGTTTGCCCGTCTGCTCTTCGGCCTGCCGCCGCGCCGCCGCCGCGTAGGCTTGATGACGCGCCACCGCCTCCGCGTCCCAAGGATTGCCGTGGCAGGTGCAGTTTGCGGTGTAGGTCTGTTGGTTGAGGAAGGCGGTGGGCAGCTCGCGGTAAGGGTGGCCTTTTAGATCGACCATATCCGCCAGCTCCCCGCCGGGATTGGGGTAGACATAAAGCCGCGCCCCCGGACAGGCCTCAGCGCAGCGCCGCGCATCGCCGGCAAAGCGCGAGCGCACGGTGCTGAAACTCATGGGGATCGGAAAGCCGTCGCACAGGCGCACGCACATGGTCCGAAAATGGCCCACGCCGGCGTGCGGCTCCGGTGCCTCGCCGTGGCCGTGGCGATGGGCACGCCGCCCGCGCTCGTCGCTGTCGCGGTCCCAGTCATCGCCAGGCGCAGCGCCAAACAGCTGATCGAACCAATCCGCCGTCACCACGAGCTGGCCCCTTCGTTGGATGTTGGGAGCGGCGGCCGCCGCGCCGGCAACTGCCACCGTGCGGTCGTGTTCGGCGTCACCGAATGTGAAGCCAGAGCCGGCCAAGCATGCCGCGGCAAGGACGGGGACGATCAGGCGCTCAAGCATTGGAAGGGGGACACGGGGGGTGGCGAGGCACGTGGTTCGGGAGGGGCGCGATGATCGCAAAATTGCCGCCGCAAAATTGCAACGAGTGCTTGGAAACGTCGTTGCCGCCGAGCGAGTTCCCCAACCGTTGCGGCCCGACGTTAGCGCTCGTCCTCCTGCTCGGCCAACTCTGGCAGCGCGCTCACCGCCTCTGCGGGCAGATCGATGACCACCGCGCCCCGCAGCACGGTGAAGAGCCCGGCGGGAATTTCGAGCGTCCGCGTCCCGAGCCCCAAGCTCGTGCTGCTGGTCATGCGCACGCGTCTTGGCTGGTCGTCTTCGTCATAGGAAATGTCGGCTACCTCGCCGACCAGGACACCGTCGGCGGCGTAGACGGGAGCGCCAATGAGCTCGGAATGGATGGCGGCCGTCCCGGCATCGCCCGGGGCCGGTGGTGGCGGCGTCTCCGCCCCGAGCAGGCCTGTCCCCGGCACCAGGGGCTCAATCAGCACCAGACCCAGGGCAAACAAAGCGAGCTTTACGAATGACCCAACCATCGGCAACGACGCTCCGCCTTGGCGCCCTTGATGGTCGCCAAACGGGAATTTGCAAAGTTGGTTCCACCACTCGTTGCTCGGCGGGCCGACTTCAGTCGCCGGGCGACCATGTGCGGGCTCGGCCGGCGCTCGATCAACCCCGACCGATGCCGCCGGCGGCCGCGGGCGTTGGGGTCGGCGATGGCGCTGCCAGGGGTGGGCCGATGGCGGGCGTCAAAGCGCACCTGGGTGTGCGCGCGCCGGCGTCGTTGCTTGGGTCAAACGGACCCCGGCGCCGGCCATCGGCAGCGGCTGTTGCGCAAAAACCATGCTGCCGGCTTTAACCCTGTTTACGACCTGCAAGCCTGTTTACGAGCTGCGGTCCGGCCGCGGCCCGCATCGGACGCCCCGATCGCGGCTCGCCCGCTTTGAATGCGTGCGGCTCTTGAGCGACCGCGCGCACCCGCGGGCATTGACGATGCTGCCAGCCTGTTGTTCCCGGGTGAGCGGAACCTGCTAGATTGGTGGTGCCATTGGCCCCTGGCGCCGATGGCACCGTGCCGTCGGGCGAAGCTCTGAGGCGGCCGTTCGGGTAGGGAGAATTGAGATGCGCATGACCATTGTCGCGGCTTTGGCCCTCACCGGCTCGTGCCTTGCCACGGTGCTGGCGAGCTCGCCGGCGGTCGCCTTTCTCGATGACACCGCCTGGCGTGGCCCGCCCTACTTTCCGGTGCCCTCCGCCTATGGCTACCGATACGCCCGCTGGCGCTGCGGTCACTACTGGGCCGAACCGTGGATCGTGCGCCCCTGTGGCGGCCGCGGCCATTACCGCCATCACCATCGCAAACGCCATGACAAGTAACCCCGCCCGCGCGGCGCGCCATCATCTGGGCTCACGTCATGGGCGATGGAACGCCCGACGCAACTCGATCTTGGCACGTTGCAGCACATCGAGCCTGCGTTTCGACAGGGTATTGCCGGCGCGGTTGATATAGAAGGTCAGCATCGACATGGCGGAGCGGTAGGGCGTCGCCTTGCGCCGGCGGCTGCGTTCGGCCGAGCGTTTGAGCGATCGCGCAATCGCTTTGGGATCCTCACCGGCAAACACCTTGGGTTGCAGGTCAAGAGCATCGCTGGTGCGGTTGACCGCCGCCGACCATTTTCGCGGCGAGCGTGCTGTTGTGGCGGACCGGCGCCGTTTTCGGGTCTGAGATTTGCGGGCACGAGCGGGGCGGGCTGGGCTCGCGGATGTGCGGGAACGAGATCGGCGGGAATGCGCTGTGGCCATGGCACCGCTCCAGGCGCTGAGCAATCATTACGGGTTGAGGCAGGTGTTGGGTGGGCTGCTGGCGACTGCCGATAGCCGCATCGCCGGCCGGGCGGGTCCTTTGTCTCTTCCCGCAGCCGACCAACACGTTCTCAGCGCGGCCGATGATCAGGCCGGGTCGGCGTCGAACCGCCTGTCGGCAGCTCAGGCCGCGCGGTCGCGCACATTCTTCACGCCCTGATGCTTGGCGCAATGGGCGCAGCAATAGATCTTGTCCCCTGCCTCGATGCCGTGACCAACCACCCGACAGTCGCAGTGAGCACACCGCGGCGCCATGGCATGGATGGCGCACTCGAAACTGTCGAAGGTCATCGTCCGGCTGCCTTGGGTGATACGGATGGCCTTGTCGTAATCATTACCGCATACGTCACATCGCGCCATGACCCGCTCCTGTCAACGAACCTCATCGAGCACTCGTATTCAAGTTCAACCACCGATCGGCGACCAAAGTTCCCAGCCCATCGGATGACCCGACGCGGCTCCAGCGATGCTGTGGCGATGACGGAGCTTGGCGGCCCAAGGATCGGATTGCTTTGGAGGAATTTGGCCCGAAACACGGAACATCACGGGCGTCCGCCAGTTGTTCCGGAGCATTGTTCGAACTCGCACGATCCATCAACGCCAGCGCCCCGACGGTGATCAGCCATGAACGACGTCATCTACATCATCGGTCTCATCGTGGTCGTGATGTTCATTCTCGGCGCCCTTGGGCTTCGCTAACGGAGGCATAGTCATGACACAGGTCGGATCGGCCCCAGCCGCGGGCGTCGCCGCCCCGGTGGCAGGGGTCAATTTCGTCGAGTGGGGTGCCGTGCTGGCGGGCGCGTTGCTGGCGGCCGCGATCTCGTTCGTGCTTCTCACCTTTGGCACCGCGATTGGTTTGTCGGCGACCTCGCCATGGCCCAACGTCGGCGCCTCGACGAAACTGATCGCCAGCTTGGCAGTGCTGTGGGTCATGATGCAGCAGATCGGCGCGTTCATGGTCGGCGGCTACGTGGCCGGACGCATGCGCACGCGCTGGCGCGAACCGGCCGAACACGAGGTGGAGTTTCGCGACGGTCTGCTCGGCGGCCTGGTGTGGGCAGTCGGCATCTTGATCGGCGCAGTGCTGATCTTGCTCACCGCCGGTGCGGCAGCCAAGACCGGCATCGAAATCGCCGGCCGCTCCACCAGCGCGCTCGCCGCCTCGCAAAGTGAGCCAATGGACGTGGTGCTCGATGCCATGTTGCGGCCGACCGCGGTGGCGCAGGCGCCGAGCTCGTCTGCTACCCCAACCCCAGCCGCCACCGGCACGCGACCGGCAACGATCAGCGCCGATGCGCGGCGCGAGCTGGCGCGCGTCATGACGCACGCGGTCGCCACCGGCGGCTTGTCGGATCAAGACCGCGGCTACCTGGTGCAAGTCGTGGCACAAAGTTCGGGCGTGTCACGTGAGGACGCCGAAAAGCGCGTCAATGCGGCGTTCAACGCCGCTCGTGAGGCGGCCGACAAGGCCCGCAAGGCTGCGATCCTGACCGGCCTCGTCACCGCCGCGAGCCTCATCGTCTCGTTCGGGGCGGCCTGGTGGGCCGCGATCCGCGGCGGGCAGCATCGCGACAACCGGGTGCCGGCGAGATTCGTACTCGCCCGCGGCTCCCGCTTCAACGTGCCGGCGAACTAAGGAGGCTTTGATGTTGCGCGATATCATCCTGTGGCTCGCCGGGGTGCCGATCTTCGTCATTATCCTTTTGCACCTGTTCGGCTTCCTGCATTGAGCTAGCGCGGGCGGCGACACGACTGAGCTATGACAACACTTGCGTCGGTCTCGAGGACGTCTTCCTCACCCTTGCATCTGCTGCATCGTGCAGGCCAGCGCGCCGACCACCTGTTTGCGCGCCACGTCGGCGATTACGGCTTCACGCCGCGGCAGTTCGCGGTCCTCAAGGCGGTGGCCGACGCCGACGGCCTTAGTCAAACCGCGATCATGATTGCCACCGGTATCGACCGCTCGGGTACCGCCGAACTGGTGCGGCGGCTGGTGCTCAATGGCTTGCTCACGCGGCGGCGGACGCGAAAGGACGCGCGCGTCTATGCCGTGCGCTTGACGCCGCAGGGCAGAAAAATGTTGGCGGTTGGTGAACGCGCGGCGCGGGCCGCTGGGGCGCAATTGCTGTCGTCGATCCCCAACCGACAGCGCGCCACCTTTATTGCGGCACTGGCCTCGATCATCGACGGGGCGTGAGGAGTAGCCCGCTGTCAGCGGTCATAGGTGATGGGCGGCCGGCGCCGGTCGGCGCGCCCGCCGGCGGGGCAGGTGCGCGGCCAATACAAAAAAAGTCAAGGTACGGAGGATGTGGACCAGCCGCGGAACCAGCGCTCCGCCATGCGGTTGTAAGTTCGCTATGCTGGACCTGCTCGACCTCCTGCTCTTAAAACGTGGCGTGCCCCCTGATGATAAAACGCTGGCGTTTCGCCGCATCGACGGCAATGCCAAGGCCAATGTCATCTACTTCCTTCCCTGGCACACCCCGTTCAGCGTCTGCCGTCAAGCCGGCTTTACGCCACTCGATTTCCTCGCTTGCTACGAGATGCCGTGCGCCATCGTCAGCTCCGACCCCGAGCTCGGCGTTAAGGCCATGCGCCGGTTGGTCGAGGACGCGGAAGCATTGCTGGTCTCGCGCCGCGCCGCCCCAGCCGAGACGCTGATCGTCGGGCTCAGCGTTGGCACTTATCCCGCGATTTACCTCGCCAATCGTCTTGGTGCCCGGGTTTGCGCCGTCGCCGCCGCCGATCGCGGCGACCTGATGCTGTGGCAAAGTCCCGCGACGCGCATGGTCAAGCGTCGCGCCATCCAGCGCGGCATTCGCCTGTGGCAGTTCTCACAGGCCATGCTTGGCTACCACCCGGCGCAGAATCTCGCGCGGATTGCCGAAAACAGCGTGTTCGTCATTGGCGAGCGCGATCCCTTCGTACCGCCACGCCGGCGCGCCGCCCTGTTGCAGGCGATCGAGCGCTATCGGCCGGCGGCGCGGGTGGCGATGGTCGCGGGCGGCCACGTTAAAACCTTGGTGCTGAGCGCGCAGTACCAACAGGCAATGCTGGGCATGGCCATGCAACGAAAATATTGGTGGTTGCCCGGCGCCAATGCGTTCGAGGCGGCCCAGGTCTGATGCCGGCTTCAGGCCTGTACCGTCAACAGGTTGGCGTCGCGCGCCAGCCGCCACCGCCCATCCGCTTCTTTGCGCAACAGGGTGAGCGTGTGGCCGGCGCGGCGCACCGTGGTGCCGCCGGTCGGAGTGACGGCGATTTCGAGATGGCCGATGAGGTAGGCCCAGTCACCCATCACCTTGAGCTCGCGAATCTCGCTTTTGCCCTCCATGCGCGCCCCGGCCATGGCGCCGGAGGCAGCAGCGAAGGCATCCTTGCCAAAGGGCTCGCGGCCAGGCACTAGGAACAGCACGTCATCGGTCATCAGCTCGAGCACGGCCGCGGTGTCGCCAGCTTGGCTCCGCTCCATCCATTCGGTAACGAGCTCGCAAATCGCCTGTTCGTCGTCGGTCATGGGGGTCCTCTTTCCACGCCTCGGCCGATCTAAAGGCTCAGGTCGTCGGCCGGCGGCGCCCATCCCGCCCTGAGCTATTGCGCCCAAAGCCACGCCGCGCTCGGCGGCGCGGGCGATGCCCGCGCCTGGTCGGACCTTGCGCGGCATTGGCCGGGCAGGCCAGCAGTGGCCCGGGGCACCAGCGATCGGCTCAGCGGCCGCGGAAGAGGCCGGCCAGGATGCCGCCCTTCTTCTCCGCCTCGGCCGCCGCGCTGGCCGGCGGCGCACCGCCGTAGGGCTTCTCGGCCTTGACGTCGCCGGCCGTAATCTGTCCCGGATCGGCGCCGACGCGGCCGGTCAGCTTATCGGCCATGCTCTCGCGCGACAGGTTGAAATCGAAGTTGATGCTCGGCAAGCCCTGGATCGGGCAACCGGCATCGGCCGGCTTGATCTCCGCCACCAGATCGCCGGAGGCGCCAAACACCACATCGTCCTCAAGATGGGTATCGCCGGCGATGTAAAGGGCGGTGGTGAGCTCGCGGTAGCCGGGGGCACTGATCAAGAAATGGATGTGTGCCGGGCGCATGCCGTGCCGACCTTGCGCTTGCACCATGCCGCCGACCGGGCCATCGAGGGGGATGTAGTAGCCGAGCGGGCGCACCGTGCGCACCAGGTAGTTGCCGCCGGCGTCGGTGGTAAATACGCCGCGGCAGTCCATGGTGCTGGCATCGGTCTGGATGTCGTACCGACCGTCGGCGGCGGTCTGCCAGACCGTGACCTGGGCACCCGGCAGCGGCTCGCCCTTGGCGCTCAGTACACGACCAAACAGCACGATTTCGGCGCCGTCGGCGCGCTTGGCGATCTGTTCGCCGGGCGCGAACTTCGGGGTGTTCTCGCGGAAGAAGGGGCCGAGCAGGCTGGCGCTGGTTGCCTCCTCGACCTTGGTCTTGTCGTGCATGATATTGACCAGCGCCGACAGCCCGACCGTGTCCGACAACAGAATGAACTCCTGCCGCGCCGGCGTGCACATCTGCCCGACCTTGGTCATGAATTCGATGCCTTTGATCCACTCCGCCGGCGTCAAGTTAACCTCGCGGGCGAAGGCATGCAGGTGCTTGATGGCGCATTCCATGACTTGCTTCATACGCGGATCTGACGTGGTCGACATTTGCTCGATCACGGCATCGGTGATCGTTTCCGGCGTGTAGGCTCGCATTTGATTGGTCTCCCTTGGCAGCGCGCCGCTGGCCCGCCTCTCCGCCCCAGGCTGTTCCAGGGCCGCGAAGGTGTCAAGTTGCGGCGGGCGCGCGCCGGCGGCCCCCGGGCGCCGCGCCCATTGGCCGGTCACAAACCGAGATAGAACTTTTTGATCAATTCGTTGTTGTTGAGCTGCTCGGCGGAGCCACCCTCGACCGCAATCTTGCCGTGCACGATCACGTAGCCGCGGTCGGCGATGCGAATGGCCTGGGTGAAGTTCTGCTCGGCCATCAGCACCGTCAGCTGATGCTGTTCCTTCAACAGTTTGATGGCGTCGATGGTACGCGCGACCAGCAGCGGCGCCAGGCCAACGGAGGGCTCGTCCACCAGCAGAATGCGCGGCGCCAGCATCAGCGCGCGGCCCAGCGCCACCATCTGCTGCTCGCCGCCACTGAGACTGCCGGCAAGTTGCCTCCTGCGCTCGGCGAGCCGTGGAAAGGTGGTAAAGCAGCTTTCGAGATTGCGCGCAATTTGCGACCGGGCCTTGTGCCGGAAGGCGCCGAGCAGCAGATTCTCCTCCACCGTCAGCTTGGGAAATAGCCGCCGCCCCTCGGGCACCAAGGCAATACCGAGGTTAACGATGTCTTCGGTTGCCATGCGACTGAGCTCGTGGCGCTCGCCGTCGATTTCGGCGAGGATGCGTCCGGCACTCGGGCGCACAATACCCATGATGCACTTGATGAGGGTGCTCTTGCCGTTGCCGTTGGTACCGAGCAGTGCCACGGTTTCCCCGCCAGCCACCGTCAGCGACACGTCATCGATGACGCGTACGGCGCCATAGCCGGCGTGAAGGCCCTCGATGGCAAGGCTATTGGCCAAGGTAGGCACTCACCACGGTTTGGTTGTTGACCACCTCTTGCGGTTTGCCATCGGCGATCTTGCGCCCGGACACCAGCACGGCGAGGCGTTGCGAAAAACGCATCACGGCGCGCATGATGTGTTCGATCAGAATGATGGTGATACCCTGCTCGTTGAGCCGTAGCAGCAGCCCGATGATATCCTCGATCTCGGCCGGCGACAGCCCGGCCATGACTTCATCGGCGATCAGCAGCTTGGGTTCCGCCGCCATCGCCCGCGCCAGCTCGAGCTTGCGCATCTCGACCTGGCTCAGCGTGCGCGGCCGCTGTCGCGCTTTGGCCTCAAGTCCCACCTGGCGCAGCAATTCGAGGCAGCGTGCGTCGAGATCTGCGGGCGACAGCAGCGACAAGCTGCGCTTGGGTACGGCATAAAGCAGCGGGATGCGCAGGTTATCTGCGACCGACAGGCTCATAAACGGCCGGGGCAGCTGAAAGCTGCGCGCCAGCCCCAGATGCGTTCGCTGATTGGCGGCCAGGCCGTCGAGCACACGACCTTCGAAACGTACACTGCCGGTCTCATTGCTGAGCGTGCCGCAGATGCAATTGACGAGCGTGCTTTTGCCCGAGCCATTGGGGCCGATCAACCCCAGGCGCTCGCCTTGCGCGACGTCGAGGTCGATGCCTTCGAGGGCAACGAAGCCGCCGAACCGCTTGCCAACGCTCCTGATCTCGAGCAGGGGCCCGGTCATGGTTTGGCTCTCGCGTGCCGCCAGTCCTCGACCAGCCCGACAATGCCCTTCGGCGCAATCACCACGAAGCCTACCAACAGCACGCCCACGATCAACAGATTGACGGCCGAGGAGATGGTTACCGTAGCAATTTGCTGCAGCGAACCGAGCACCAGTGCACCGAGCAACGGTCCGACCCAGCTGGTGGTGCCCCCGATCATCGGCATGGCGATGGAATTGACGGCATAGGGAAGCCCGAACGCAGCCGCCGGCTCGACGTAGCCGATATAAAACGGGAACGGCGCGCCGGCCATACCCATCAACGCCCCGGATATGGTGGTGGCGATCAGCTTAAGGCGCAGGGTCGGCACCCCGCAGGCCTCGGCGGCGAGCTCGTCGTCGCGAATGCTGGCAAAGCCGTAGCCGAGGCGCGAGCGTTCGATCAGCCTGGCGATCGTCAGCGCGATGACGGCAAGCAGAAGCATGATCGCGAACAGATACTCGATGTAGCCGATGGCCACCGGACCGAGCGCGGCCTTGGCCGGGCGGACAATATAGGCGCCGCGCGAGCCGCCGACGAAGTCCCAGTTGATGATCAAGGTCTGCAACACCACCGCCATCGCCAGGGTGGCGATGGCAAAAAAGACACCGCGCAGGCGCAAGGTCAGGTAGCCCATGCCGAAGCCGACGACGCCGGCCGCCAGGCCGGCGATCAACATCAGTACCGGGATCGGCAGCGGCAGCAGCGGCGCCAGCCCACTGGCAACGAAGTCGGGCAGAAAGCGCGCCGGATTGCTGCCCAGTTTGTTGGCGGCGACCGCACTATAAACGCCGATGGCAAAGAAGGCGGCGGAGCCGAAGTTCACATAGCCGCAGTAGCCGCCAAGGATGTTCCAGGCGGTCGCCAGCACCACGAACTGCAGCACCACGTAGCCGGCAAAGAACAAGTAGTCGTTGCGCACCCACAGGGTCAGCGCGAACAGCAGCGCGCCGATCGACAGGGCGATTGCGAAAAAAGACCAGGATCGCATTGGCTATCGCCCGAGAATGCCGGCCGGCCGCACGGCCAGCGTCAGCAGCAAGAAGCCAAAGGCGACTGCCGGTGCCCACGACGGGCCGTAGAAGGTCGCGGTCAGGCTTTCGACAATGCCAAGCAGCATTGCGGCAATCACCGTGCCAGGCAGGCTGCCCATGCCACCAAGTACGCAGATGGCAAACACGCGGCCGATGTAGTCACGGCCGACCGATGGCTCCACCGGCTGGATGATGATGAGGAAGGCGCCGGCGAGGCAGGCGGTGGCGATGGAAACGCCAAACGCCATGCGCTTGATCCGGATCGGATCGGCGGCCATCAGCTGCAGCGCCAGCTGATCCTGGGCTACCGCCTTAAGGGCGCGGCCGAAGAAGGTGCGCGTCAGCAGCAGCTGCAGGACCACCACCAGCAGCAGCGAGACCAGGCACGGAACCAGCATGCGCAATGGCAGGTCGACGAAGCCGAGCCGCCAAGTCGGGCCAATGTAGGGTGCCTCGACGTATCGGTAGTCGACCCCGAATACCAGGATCAGCACCACTTCGGTGATGAACAGCAGGCCGAAGAAGAAGGCGAGGCCGCGTAGTGCATCCTGGCCGCGGCGCTCGAACGACAGGTGATAGATCTGATACACCACCTGGCCCAGAACGTAGAACGCCGGCAGCATGATCAGGGCGGCGATGATCGGGTCCAACCCGAAGCTGAGGTTCAACAGATAGGCAATATAGGAGCCAAGGATGATGAAGGCGGGATGCGCGATGTTGACGACGTCGAGCATGCCGAAAGAGATCGAGATGCCGAGCGTCACGGCGGCGTAAAAGCCGCCCAGCAGCACGCCAGCCACCACGGCATTGATCAACAGCTCAAATGGAATACCCATGACCCGCGTCAGCCCGGCCTAACTACCGATCAGAACGGCGCCGCATGGCGCCGCTCCACGATCGACGGCGCTCGATGGTGGCATGCCCAATCCTCCCGGCCGATGCGGCTTTTGAGAGCACGCTTAAAGGGGCGATATCGGCGCTATACTGCAGCAACGCTGGCTGATTGGCTATCCTGCTGTGGCCGCCGCCATGGCGATTTACACGATGGTGCAAAAATGCGACCCGGGCGGCGCCGCGCCGCGATAATCGGCGGCTCCATGAGCGGGCTGTTATGCGCGCTTAACCTCAGCCAGCGCGGCTGGCAGGTCGACGTGTTCGAGCGATCGCCGGTGCCGTTGCGCGGCCGCGGCGCGGGCATCATGACGCACCCCGAGATGCGCCAGGCGATCTCCGAGCTCGGCATCGACTGCGACACCGACTTCGGCATCCCGCTCGAGCGCCGGCTGGTGCTGGATGGCGCGGGCAGGCTGGTTGCCGAACGCTACTGCCCGCAAACGGCCACCTCGTGGAATCGCCTGTTCGAACTATTGAGCGCCGCCGTTGGCACCGAGCACTATCACCTCAACCGTGACTTCAATCGGATCGTGCCATCGCCGGGTGGCGTGGCGGCGCACTTTAGCGACGGCAGTTCGTTGCGCTGCGACCTCCTGGTTGGCGCCGATGGCTTCCGGTCAACCGTTCGCGGGCGGCTGCTGCCCCAGGTGCAACCGCACTATGCCGGCTACGTGGCATGGCGCGGCCTGGTCGGCGAGCGCGAGGTTGCCGCCATCCTGTCGCCGGCGCTGTTCGACAGCTTGGTATTCTGCCTACCCCCCGGCGAGCAGTTCCTGGGCTATCCGGTCGCAGGCCCAGACAACGACCTCCGCCCGGGGATGCGCAGTTGGAACATCGTCTGGTACCGCCCGGTCGAGGCCGGGTGCCAACTGGCCCGGCTATTGACCGATGCCGCCGGCCACCGACACGAGCTGTCGATCCCGCCACCCCTGATCAGTCCGGCGGTGATCGCCGATATGCGCCGGGCGGCCCGCCAGCTGTTGCCGGCCGGGCTTGCGGGCGTGGTGGAGCGCATCGAGCAGCCGTTTTTACAGCCGATCTACGATCTGGAGAGCCCGGCCATGGCCGTTGGCCGGGTAGCGCTGATCGGCGATGCCGCCTTCCTGATCCGGCCGCACGTCGGCGGCGGCATTGCCAAGGCGGCGGCCGATGCGGCGACATTGGCCGCGGCGCTCGATCAACACCCCAGCATGGAGGCTGGGCTTGACGCCTTCGCCCAAGCGCGCATGGCCGTGGCCGGCAAGTTCATCGCCCAGGCCCGCCGGCTCGGGGCCTATCTGAGGTATGACTTTCCCTCCGAAGCCGAGCGGCTGGCGGCGGCGGTCTACGCCGACCCCGACCGCGTTCTCGCCGAAACCGCACTACTTGATTTTTTGCGCCGCTGAACCCGCCCTGGCCATCGGCCGAGGACCTGGGGCAAAATGGCCCGAGCCTGAGCTCAAACGCACGATTGTCGAACAGCCTTTGCGCCAGACAAAATGCAACCAGAGGACAAGGGGTGGACGCGATGCCTGATCCGACCGAGCCCGCCGGGAAACGCAACATCACGGTCAACAAGGCCGCGGTCGATGCTGCCTTCAAGGCGCTTTGCAACTGGGACCGCTGGGGCAATGATGACCAGATCGGCACGCTCAATCATGTGACGCCGCAAGACGTGGTGGCCGCCGGCAAGCTCATCCGCCGCGGCACGGTGTTTGCGCTCGGCATGCCGCTCGGCGCCAGCGGTCCACAGCGCGGACTGTTTGGCAAGCGCTGGAACCCAATCCATACCATGCTTGCCACCGGCACCGATGCCCTCGCCGGCCGCCAGACCGGCCTGCTGTACGCCGACGATGCGCTCAACATGCCAATCCAGTCGGCGACGCATTGGGATGCGCTGGGGCACATTTTCTATCACGACAAGATGTACAACGGGCATCCCGCCTCGGCGGTCGACAGCAACGGCCTCTCCAAGCTGGGCATCGAGCACGCCAAGGATAAGCTGGTGGGCCGCGGCGTGCTGCTCGATATCGCCCGCTTCAAGGGCGTCGAGACGCTGAGCGATGGTGAGGGCATTGGCAATGACGATCTCGATGCCTGCGCCGCGGCGCAGGCGGTCAAGATCGGCAAAGGCGATTTTGTGATCGTGCGCACCGGGCAGATGGAAGCCTGCCGGCGGCGCGGCGATTGGGGCGGCTATGCCGGCGGCGATGCCCCCGGTCTCAAATTCGAGAGCTGCTACTGGCTCTATGATAAGCAGGTGGCAGGCGTGTGCTCGGATACCTGGGGTGTGGAAGTACGGCCGAACGAGACCAAGGACGTCAATCAGCCCTGGCATTGGGTGGTGATCCCTGCCATGGGTCTTTACATGGGCGAGATGTTCGACTTGAAGGAGCTGGCGGAAGATTGCGCGCGCGACAAGGTTTATGAGTTTTTCTTCTGCGGGGCACCGCTGGTGATTCCGGGCGCCACTGGCTCGCCCATCAATCCGCAGGCGATCAAATAGCAAAAAGTCGGCAGCAGGAGATCTAGGCGCATGAAACTCTATACCTACTGGCGCTCGCTAGCCACCTTCAGGGTGCGGATTGCTCTCAATCTGAAGGGCGTCAGCTACGAGCCGGTCTATGTCGATCTCGACGCCGGCGATCAGCGAACGCCCGAGTTCAAAGGGGTCAACCCGCAGATGGTGATCCCGGCCCTGATCGAGGACGACGGCAATGTGCTGTTCCAGTCCATGGCCATCCTCGAATACCTCAATGAGCTTCACCCCGAGCCGCCGCTGCTGCCGGCCGATGCGCGCGGCCGCGCGCGGGTACGGGCGCTGTCGTTGATTGCAGTCGCCGACTCGCACCCGCTGATCGTGCCGCGGGTGCGCAATCACTTGGCCGCTACCCTGGATGTGGACGAGGACGGCAGGCTGGCGTGGGTACGGCACTGGTTCAGCGCCGGCCTCGATGCCTACGAGGGGCATCTGGCGCGCGATGCGGCCACCGGCAGCTACGTACACGGTGAGCGCATCACCATGGCCGACATTTGTCTCGTCAGCCACGCCGTCGGCCACCAGGTGTTCAAGGGCAACCTCGAGGCCTACCCGACCGTCAAGCGCATCGTCGAGCTGTGCCTGCGCGACGAGCGCTTCGCCAAGGCGCAGCCGCGGCTGCAGCCCGGCGCGCCGCAAACGCATTAGCTCGCAACCAACGGCAATGGCATGACCTGGTCGATAATCGCACGCGACGCCGCCACCGAGCGTATCGGCATCATTGTCGCCAGCAAGTTCTTTGCCGTGGGGGCGCTGGTGCCGCACGTTGCGACCGGGGTCGGCGCCATTGCCTCGCAGGCGTTCATCAATCCCTACTTCGGGGCCCGCGGCCTGGAGCTGTTGCAGGCCGGTGCCACGGCCGAGGCGGTGATCGCCGAACTGATCGCGGCCGACGCGGGACGGGCCAATCGCCAGCTGCACGTGATGGACCGGCATGGCAAGTTCGCGGCCTACACCGGGGCGGCATGCATCGCCTGGTGCGGTCAGCGGCTCGGCGCCGGCTATTCGGTGGCCGGCAACATGCTCGCCGGCCCGACCGTGCTCGAGGCGACCGTGCGCGGCTTCGATGCCCATCCCGAGTTGCCGTTTGCCCAGCGCCTGATCGGCGCCATGCAGGCGGGCGAGGCGGCGGGCGGGGACAAGCGCGGCAAGCAGTCGGCGGCGCTATTGATCAACGACCGCGAGGCCTACCCGCTCTACGATTTGCGCGTGGATGATCACGCCGAGCCGCTGGTCGAACTGGCCAGACTGGAGGCGGTGGCGCGCGAGCGCTGGCTGCACTTTCGGCGCTTCATGCCAAGCGGGGCGCAGCCCTCCGGGCTGGTCGATCGCGGGCAACTGGAGGATGCCATCGCCAAATCGATTGCCGAGGGCTTCCGGTGAGTTCGCTGCTCGAGGTCAAGGAATTGCGCGTCGCCTTCGAGGGGGATCGTGGCAGCGTCACTGAAGCCGTAAGCGGCACCAGTTTTGCGCTGGCGCGGGGACAGACGCTCGGCATCGTCGGCGAATCCGGCTGCGGCAAAAGCGTGACCGCGCTTGCCATCATGCGCCTCTTGACGGCGGCGGGGACGCGGCTTTCCGGATCGATCAGGTTCGAAGGCCGCGATCTCGGTCAGCTGCCGGAGCGGCAGATGCGCGATCTTCGGGGCAACCGGCTGGCGATGATCTTTCAAGAGCCGATGACATCGCTCAATCCAAGCTTCACGGTCGGGGATCAGGTCGCGGAAACCCTCATTCGGCATCGCGGCTTGACGGCGGCAGCGGCGCGTCGGGCGGCGATCGACATGCTGGCGCGGGTGCGGATCCCCTCGCCGGCGGCGCGGGTCGATGAGTACCCGCACAAGCTGTCCGGCGGCATGCGCCAGCGCGTGATGATCGCCATGGCGCTCGCCTGCTCGCCTGCCTTGCTGATCGCCGATGAGCCGACCACCGCGCTTGATGTTACGGTCCAGGCGCAGATCCTCGAGCTATTGCGCAACCTCAGCCGCGAGACCGGCGCCGCCATCATCCTGATTACGCACGACCTTGGTGTGGTCGCCGAGACCTGCGATCAAGTGCTCGTCATGTACACCGGCGAGATCGTGGAACAAGCGCCGGCCAGACAGTTGTTCGTCAGCCCGCAGCACCCCTACACGGTCGGCCTGCTCGGCTCGTTGCCACGGCTGGGCGAGAAGCGCGAGCGCCTGGCGGCCATCGCCGGTAGCGTGCCGAGCCCGACGCAAGGGCCACTGGTTGGTTGCCGCTTCGCCGGCCGATGCCCGTTTGCCGATACCCGCTGTCGGACCGAAGCGCAGTCGCTGCGCGAACTTGGCAGCGGGCATTTCTCGCGCTGTTGGAAGGCGCCATTGGACAGGCTGGCGGCATGAGCGCGCCCCTGCTCGCCCTCGAGGATGTGACAAAACACTTCGTAGCGCGCCGTTCGCTGTTCGGTCAGCCACGCGCGGTGGTACGCGCGGTTGACGGCGTCTCGCTCAGCCTCGCCGAGGGCGAGACATTGGCGCTGGTGGGGGAATCGGGGTGCGGCAAGTCGACCGTCGGCCGGCTGGCGCTAAGGCTGATCGAGCCGACCGCCGGTCGCGTGCGCTTTGACGGCCGCGACCTTGCCGCGCTTTCGCGCTCTGAGCTCAGGCGCGCGCGCGCCGGTGCCCAACTCATCTTTCAGGATCCCTATAGCTCGCTCAACCCGCGCATGCGGGTGGGCGAGATCCTGGCGGAGCCGCTGCTGTTGCACTCCGACCTGGCGCCGGCGGCGCGCCGCGATCGTGTCGGCGAACTGCTGCGCACGGTCGGGCTGGCGCCGCAGCACGCGCAGCGTTTTCCGCACGAGTTTTCCGGTGGTCAGCGCCAACGCATTGCCATCGCCCGGGCGCTGGCGCTTGAGCCCAAGCTGATCGTCTGCGACGAGCCCGTATCGGCTCTCGACGTCTCGATTCGGAGCCAGATTCTCAACCTTCTCAAAGATCTGCAGCAGCGCCTCGGGCTGGCCTTCATCTTCATCAGCCACGACCTGGCGGTGGTCAAACACATCGCCAAGCGCGTGGCAGTGATGTACCTCGGTCGGATCGTCGAGACCGCGTCCTGCGAGGAGGTGTTTGCCGCCCCGCGACATCCCTATACGCAAGCGCTGCTGGCCGCCATTCCGCGCCTCTATCCGGACAGCCGGCCGCGGCAGCTGCTGCCGGGCGATCCGCCGAGCCCGATCGACCCGCCGAGCGGCTGTCATCTCCATCCGCGCTGCGCGTTTGCAGTGCCGCGCTGCGCCGACCAATCCCCGGCGCTGCTGCCGGCCGAGGACACGCATGCAACGGCTTGCCATCTGTGGCGCGACATTGTTTCCTCTGCCCGGCCGGCGGTCGCTGCGGAGCCGGGCTTCTCCCCTGAGCTGCAGCGCCTGTTCCGGGCTTTCGAGACCCCGGTCTCGAATGAGCGAGGATAGTTCGCCGAGGTAGGAGCGCCGATATGAAAAGCCTTCGATTGCTCGCAGTGCTGGCCGGACTGGTGCTGGCGAGTTCGTCCGTGGCGGCGCAGACAACCTTGCGCGTCGGTCTGGCCGAGGATCCCGATGTGCTCGACCCGACCCTGGCGCGTACCTATGTCGGTCGCATCGTGTTCGCCTCGCTGTGCGACAAGCTGTTCGACATCGACGATCAGCTCAATCTCGTGCCGCAGCTGGCGCTGTCGCACGAGACCTCTGCCGACGGCAAGACCGTCACCATCAAACTCAGGCCAGGGGTAAAGTTCCACGATGGTGGCGTGATGGATGCCGAGGCGGTGAAGGCCAGCCTCGAGCGGCACATGAACATGCAAGGCTCGTTTCGCAAGCCCGAGCTCGCCGCCGTGGATCGGGTCGAGGTTGCCGATCCGGCCACCGTGCTGTTGCGCCTGAAAACTCCGTTCTCGCCATTGATCGCGCAGCTCGCCGATCGCGCCGGCATGATCCTGAGCCCGAAGGCGATCAAGGAAGAAGGCGACAAGTTCGGGCTGAAACCGGTTTGTGCCGGGCCGTTCAAGTTCGTCGAACGGGTGCAGCAGGACCGCATCGTGGTGGAGAAGTTCGCCGACTACTGGAACGCCGGCAATGTTCACATCGATCGCGTCGTGTTCCGACCGATCGTCGAATCGACCGTTCGCCTCGCCAACCTCAAGGCCGGCAGCCTCGACTTGATCGAGCGGGCGCTGGCCACCGACCTGAAGGAGATCAAGGCCGATCCCAAGCTCAAGCTCGCCACCCAGATCGAGATCGGCTACCAGGGTCTGACGCTCAATCTCGCCAATGGTGAGGCCGGCAAGAATGGGCCGTTCGGCAAGGACCCGCGGGTGCGTCAGGCGCTCGAGGCGGCGATCGACCGCAAGGCGCTGTCGGATGTGGTCTTCAACGGCGAGTATCTGCCGGGCAACCAGTGGGTAAGCCCGAAGAACGCCTACTACCAACAGAAATTCCCGGTACCCGGACGCGACGTCGCCAAGGCCAAGAAGCTGCTGGCCGCGGCCGGGGTGTCGGTGCCAATAAGCGTTGACTTTATGGTGCCGAACAATCCCGAGAGCCGGCAGGCGGCCGAGGTCATCCAGGCCATGGCGCAGGAGGCGGGCTTCGACATGAAGATCCGCGTCACCGAGTTTGCCACCTCACTCAAGGAGGCAGAGGAGGGCCGCTTCCAAGCCTATTTCATCGGTTGGTCGGGGCGCGTCGATCCTGACGGCAACAGCTACGTCTTCCTCAAATGCGGTGCGCCGCAAAACAATGGTCACTACTGCAACAAGGATGTCGACCAATGGCTCGATGATGCCCGGCAAGTGAGCAAGCCGGCCGAACGCAAGGCAATCTATGAGAAAATCGCCGATAAGTACCTGCAGGAAGGCTCAATCATCTATCTCTACCACCGTCTGGTGATCATCGCTCACAGCAACAAGCTCGAAGGCTATCACCAGCTGCCTGACGGTCTGGTGCGGGTGGTCGGTGTGAAGTTGAAACCGTGACGAAACCGATCAGCCCAGCTTCTGCCGGAGCTGGCTGGCCGCTGCTGGGTTAAATGCGCCGATGCTGCTGTTTTTGGGCAAGCGCCTGCTGCAGTTGATCCCGACACTGTTCTTCGTGTCGCTGATCATCTTTTCGTTGCAGCAGCTGCTGCCCGGTGACCCGGCGCTCGCCATGGCCGGCGAGGAGCGCGACCCGGCGGTGCTGGAACAAATCCGCAAACAGTACCGGCTCGATCAGCCGCTCTATGTCCAGTACGTGTATTGGGTTGGCGGCGTGATCAACGGCAACCTCGGCGAATCGATGCGCTTGAAGGAGCCGGTGCTGACATTGATCGCGCAGAAGTTTCCGGTCACCCTGCAATTGGCGCTGATGGCTATCGTCATCGCACTGACGATCGGGGTCGGTGCCGGGGTGATTTCGGCCGTCAAAAAGGATACTCCGATCGACTATGTGGTGAACCTGGTGGCGTTGTGGGGCATCTCTACCCCCAACTTCTGGCTCGGCATCATGTTGATCTTCCTGTTTGCGGTCTATCTCGGCTGGCTGCCGGCCTCGGGTTATGTCGGGCCATTTGAGGATTTCTGGCTTTCGCTGCAGACCACCGTGCTGCCGGCGTTCGTGCTCGGTAATTCATTCGCGGCCGTGCTGATGCGGCACACGCGCAGCGCCATGCTGCAGGCCATGGGCAGCGACTACGTGCGCACCGCCCGCGCCAAAGGCCTCGCCGAGCGCAAGGTGATCTTAAAGCATGCCATGCGCAATGCGCTTACCCCGGTGGTGACGCTTGGCGCCCTCGAACTCGGCACCCTTCTCTCGGGGGCGGTGCTGACCGAACAGGTGTTCTCGATTCCGGGCTTCGGCAAGCTGATCGTTGATAGCGTCTTCAACCGGGACTATGCCGTGGTGCAGGGCGTGACCTTGGTCACCGCCACGACCTATATCTTGCTCAATCTGCTGGCGGATATCGCCTACGTGCTGATCAACCCGCGGTTGCGGAGCTGACGATGGCCGTCACTGAAGCGGTTGTGTTCGAGCTACCAGAAGAAAGCCCCACGCAGCGCGCCTGGCGGCGGCTCAGCAAACGCAAGGGTGCTATGCTCGGGCTGATGATCATCGCCCTGTTCCTGGCGGTGGCCATCCTGGCGCCGCTGCTTGCCGCCTATGATCCGGTCCAGCAGAGCTGGACCGCCATCCGCAAGCCGCCATCGCCGGCGCACTGGTTTGGCACCGATGAGTCCGGCCGCGATCTGTTGTCGCGGGTGATGTTTGGCGCCCGCGCCTCACTGCTCGCCGGCGTGGTGTCGATTACGATTGCGCTGGGCCTCGGTGTACCCATCGGTTTGCTGGCGGGCTATGGCGGCAAATGGACGGACGCGCTCATCAGTCGCATCACCGATGCCATGCTGGCCTGTCCATTCCTGATTCTGGCTATCGCATTGGCCGCCTTTCTCGGCCCCTCCCTGCAAAATGCCATGATCGCCATAGGTCTGACCGCGACGCCGATCTTTGTGCGGCTGACGCGCGGCCAGGTGCTCGCGGTCAAGGTTGAGGACTACGTGGAGGCCGCCCGTGCGGTCGGCAATCCGCCGGTGCGCATTGCGCTCAAGCATATTCTGCCCAACATTTTGCCGGCGCTGATCGTGCAGGCGACGATTTCCATCGCCACTGCCATCATCGCCGAGGCCAGCCTTTCCTTTCTTGGGCTTGGCCAACAGCCGCCGGCGCCGTCCTGGGGGTCAATGTTAAATACCGCCCAGCGATTCCTGAGCCAGGCGCCGTGGATGGCACTTTGGCCCGGTCTTGCCATTTTTCTAGTCGTACTGTCATTCAATATGGTGGGGGACGGCCTGCGCGACGCGCTGGACCCGAGGGAGCGCTAAGGCGTTTTTTGGGAAGGCCAGCCCCCGCGCCATGCCGGCCGACGACTAGGGGCGTTTGACGCATGAAATGGATTGTGATGCTGGGCTGTGCGTTGCTGGTGGCTGCGGTTGCGGCAAAACCGGCAACGGCGACGGTGCATGCCGCCATGTACTGCTGGGTTCCCGATTTCGAAATTGCCATCGCCTGCGACGACGACGATGACGGCGGCGACGGCGATGATTCGGTGCGCGGCCTGCCGCCGCAGCACCAGGTCCAGCCGGGCGTGCTCGACCGCCGCCATTGACGTGAGCCGGCGGCGATCGCTCACAGCGGGCCGGAAGCCAGTTTAGCGTCGATCAGCAAGGCCGCCTCGAGCAGGACCTGCGCCCCGGCCGCGCACTCCTCGCGACTGGAGCTTTCGGCTTCGTTGTGACTGAGGCCATCCTTACAGGGCACGAAGATCATGGCGCTCGGCGTGATGCGCGACATGTGCACGGCGTCGTGACCGGCGCCAGAGATGATATCGCGTTCGCTCAAACCCAGCGCCTGGGCAGCCGCGCGCACGGCGGCAATGCACTCGGGGTGAAACTTGATTGCCGCCAGATCGTGCAGCTTGCGCACCTGGATGGCGACCTGCTCCTCGCCGCTGACACGATCGACGGCGCGGTACATTTGACTTTCCATGGCGGCAAGGGTGGCGTCGTCGTGATGGCGCAAATCGACCGTCATGCGCACTTCGCCCGGTACCACGTTGGGCGAGTTCGGCTTGACGTCCATCTGACCGACGGTGCCAACTGCCGTCGGCGCGTAGGCCAGGGCAATGGCGCGCACATCGCCGATCAGCCGGGCTGAGGCCGCCAAGGCATCGGCGCGGCGCGGCATCGGCGTCGTACCAGCATGGCTTTCGCGGCCTTTGAGGGTCAACTCGTACCAGCGTACGCCCTGCACGCCGGTGACCACGCCAATCCGCTTCTGCTCCGCCTCCAGGATCGGTCCTTGCTCGATATGCAACTCTAGATAGGCCGACAGCTTGATGGCTCCGGACTTGGCCTGCCCCCGCCAGCCGATGGCCTCCAGGGCATCGCCGAAGCGAACACCGCCGCTATCGGTGACGGCGTCGGCCTCGGCGCGGCTGTAGGTGCCCGCGAATACACCCGAGCCCAGCATTGCCGGGGCAAAGCGGGCGCCTTCCTCGTTGGTCCAATTGACGATCAGGATCGGGGCGTTGGTCTCGTAGCCGGCGTTGACGAGGGTGGTCAGGGCCTCCAGTGCCCCAAGCACGCCGAGGTTGCCGTCGAATTTGCCACCGGTGGGCTGGGTATCGAGGTGGCTGCCGAGCGCGATTGGGGCCAGGTCCGGCCGGCGCCCGGGGCGCAACGCAAGCATGTTGCCGACCTCATCCACGGTGACGCTGCAGCCGAGGGCCTCGGTCGCGCGTTGGAACCAGCTACGCACGGCGGCGTCCTCAGGGGTGAGCGTTTGGCGGTTGATGCCGCCTTTGGGGGTGGCACCGATGGCTGCGGTTTCCATCAGCGTTGACCAGAGGCGTTCGGGGTCGATGCGCAGGTTGCTGGGCATTGGGCCAATCCATGTGCAAGAAGCGAGGCCGGCATTGTCGCCGGAGGGTGGCCCAGCGTCTAGGCGCGCGCCCCGCTTTCCGCGCTGCCTTGCGGCTTCGGGGCGTGGCGGCTATAAGGCGCTGCTTGCGCCGGCATTCCGGTTGCAACCACAGGTCGGGCGGAGCGTAGCGCAGCCTGGTAGCGCACTTGCTTCGGGAGCAAGGGGTCGGGAGTTCGAATCTCCCCGCTCCGACCAGCACTTAGCTCAACCCAACATGCCTTCCGCCCCAGAAACGCACGGGCGGGCGACCATCCGCGCGGCTGCATCGCCGCGGTGCCCGCAAAGCATTGCGTATCTTTTGAATACGAAGCGGACGCCGGCTTTGTTGGGTGGCGCATGCCCGCGCCACGATCGGCGTCAGTGAAAATTCTATCAATTCAAGCGCGGCACCTAACGTGCCGCCCTGGACGCCCGCCATAGTTGCCTCTTCCGGCGCCGGCGAGCGCGGTCGCGAGCGCAAGGCCGCGCGGTGCCTATGTGACTGAGCGTCCTGCAATCCTGAAAACAAGCAGGGGGCCAATCCGGCCCGATAACGCCCATCGAATTCCTGTTCTGTTGCGTCGTGTGCACCCTGATCAGCGCAAGCCCGGCGGCTGGCAGTCAGAACTCTCCTTCAACCAAAGCTCGGCGCGCAACGCACCCCCCATGCCCACCACAGGTGTCGCATTCGGGTTGGGTGAAGTAAGAACCGAAAGGGGGTGCCGCATGCGTGCGGCAATTAGATGGATTTGCGGTGCGGCAATTTTCGCAGCCTGTGCGGCACCAAGTGCGGCAGCCAACGTGTGGCCACGACTGACGCACATGTGGACCGAGGGTGCCGCAAACGGTTCGGAGATGGGCATCACCATCGCCCTCACACTGAGCGCGCTCGGCATGGCTGCAGTGCCGTTCGCCATGCGGAATGCCGACAGCCTATTCTCCTGGCTGATGTGTCTGCTGACGGGGCTCGCACTCGCGACCTTCAACTGCTCGATGGCGGTCGATGTCGTGAGTCAGTGGAGGGACGAAACTCCTGCGGCAGTCGAGCAGCTTAGCGCTGCAGCACTTGATCGGCGGATAACGGACGCAACTGCCGCAAAATCCAAACTCCCGCAACTGCCGCACACAACTGCCGCAATGGTGAGTGCTGCAAAGACTGCCGTCGACCTGGCTGCGCAAGCCAGGGCCCAGGAATGCGGTGCGGTGGGCGATAACTGCCGCACGCGCGTCGTCGAGCTCACGAAGGCAGTGGCCGATCTCCGGGTGGCGGAGACCAATAGGGCCAATACCGTCAAACTGGAACGGCTCGACGGGGAGATCCGCACCGCCAGCAAGGAAAAGCTCGATCTCGGTCCCATCCCAAGCGACACCAACCCAGGTGCCGCCAGGATTGGCAAGCTGCTGGCCAAGTTCGTTGACATGGGGCCGCGGCCC
>DATFXD010000007.1:0-22208 GCA_035258605.1 Hyphomicrobiaceae bacterium
GTGGTGGTGAGCGGCAAGGTATCGGGCGCCATCTGCGCGAAATCGGTGACCTTGCAAAGCACCTCGGAAGTCGAGGGCGACATCCATCACATGTCGTTCGCCATCGAGCAGGGGGCGGTGTTTGAGGGACGCAGCCGCCGCGCCGCGAACGAAGCCGACTTGAATGCCGTGATCGAGGCCAAGGCCGGACAGGCGAAGTCGGCCTAAAATCTCAGCCGCGCCGGGCCGGTCAATGCGATTGACGCAGCCGGTCCGGTCTGGCGGCAATCTCTCTTCACACGCAGGCGCGTGCGGTCAGCGATCGAAAGCGTCGGGATAGTCGCGCACGCTACGCGCGCAGGCGACACGCCATTCCCGTTTTGTCATGTGCGTGTTGGCGTCCCAGGTCTCAAGGCACATCGTGAGCTTCTTTTGCTTGGAGACGCCCTCTACCTCGGTCTTATCCGCGGTCACGGCCGCCGCCGGCGGGCGCTCTTTGCCAGCCTTTGGCGGCTGCGGCTTCTCGGTTTGCGCCCAGGCAAGCGCGCTTCCCGCGACCAGGGACAAGGTGCCAACGATGATCGTTGCCCGAATAGTTGCCATGGCAGCCTCCATGCTTGCCCCCGCCGGTAAACGGGGTCGAAATCTAGAGTGGCAGAAATCGGCTAGGGATAGGTAAAAGCCCCGAGGGCTGCGGCGGGAAATAGAGGGGCGGCCGCGCCCTCGGCCGCAATCGCCGTCGGCGACCGGCGCCGGTTCAGGCCTTGCCGAGGAAGCCAGCAACCGCAAGCCCTCTGCGCTCGTAAATTCCGTGCACTATCGAGCCGTTTCACGGTGGCGTCCAGCGCCATTGTTCGGCTGCGCCCGGCCATCAGTGGCGACACCATCCGTGCCAGGTCGATCGTGTGCCCGTGTCGGCCACCGCCTGCGGCCGGCCGCCGTCGCCAGGGTGCCTGCGCACCGATCTTGCAGGCGCGTCTGGGCTCTCGACCCCTGCGGCTGGTCTTGGGTCGTGAGGATGCTACCATTGCCGGGTTAACCACGACCTGGAGGAACCCTTTTGCGATTGCTAGCTCAACTCGTGCTCGGCCTCAGCACCTTGGTCCTTGCCACCGCTGCCGCAGCTGAGCCCTATCCCGACCGACCGGTGAAGGTGGTGGTTGGTTTTGCCGCCGGCGGCCCGACCGATGTCATTGCCCGGATGGTCGCGGACCGGCTGTCGGCCCGGCTCGGCAAGCAGTTCTACGTCGTCAATCAGCCGGGCGCCGGCAGCAACACCGCCACCGGGATGGTGGCCAGCGCGCCCGCCGATGGCTACACCTTGATCGTCGTCAGCACCGGCTTCGTCGTCAATCCGAGCCTGTTCGCGAAGGTGCCCTATGACCCCGTTAAGGATTTCGCGCCGATCAGCGTCGTGGCGGTGTCGCCCAACGTCGTCAGCGTGCACCCCTCGGTGCCCGCCAACACCATGCAGGAGTTGATCTCGGTCATCAAAGCCAATCCCGGCAAGTACAGCTTCGCCGCCCCCGGCGTCGGCAGCACGCCGCATCTTTCCGGCGAGATCTTCCGCATCGCCAACGACCTCGATCTGCCGACGGTGCAGTTCACCGGCGCCGGTCCCGCCATGCAATCAACCGTCGGCGGTCACACGCCGATCGCGTTCTCGGCGGTGCCACCGGCGGCGCCGCAGATCCAACAGGGTCTGCTGCGCGGCCTGGCCGTGACGGCCGACAAACGTTCCGCGGCGCTGCCCGACGTGCCGACCATGGCCGAAGCCGGCATCCGCGGGCAGGAGGCCTATACCTTGACCGGCATCCTGGCGCCGGCGGGCACCCCCGGCGAGATCGTCGATCGGCTCTATCGCGAAATCGTCGCCATGGTGGCCGAGGCCGATGTGCAAAAACGCCTCGACGAGCTGGGTTTCGAGGTCGTTGCCAGTACACCGCAAGAGTTCGCCCTGCGTATCACGACCGAAATGGCGAAGTGGTCGCAGGTGATCCACGAAGCCAAGATCAAGCCGCAGGAGGCCAAATAGCCGGGGTTGGCGAGGCGCGGGCCGTGGCCTGGTGCGGTCTGGCGCCAACCGCGACAGGGCTTGCCAATCGGCAAATTTGTGGATTTATTTAGTCAACAAAGCGGTGGGCGGGTGCTGCCTCGGCCGGTTGGGGCGAATCGGGGGATCCTCTGAGATGAAGAGCGAGCGGGACGCCGAGGGCAGCCGGCCGCCCGATCCTGCAGCCTCCGCCATGCGGCCGCGGCGCATCAAGGTCGGTGATCTGCTCCGGGGGGACCGCGAGGTCATTCTGGAGCACGACAGCCAGGACTATCGGCTGCGGATTACGGCCAACGGCAAGCTGATCTTGACCAAATGAGGCGCTGAGCGTTCAGCCCTCCCGCGCCCAAGCCGCCGCCTTGGCGATGGTTTATGGGCGGGCCCGGCGCACCCCCTGGGCCGCTGGCCGGGCGGGCTGACCGGCCCGCCGCCCGCGTGCCGGGGGACGCCCGTGCGCCGGGCGCTTGAATGCATTCTCTTTCCCGCCGAGATGCGATAGCCTCACCGGAGATGCGCTAGGGAGCCCTCACGACGATGCGCCTGACCAAATCGACCGGGCATGCGATTCGGATCTTGATCGATTGCGCCGGGGCCAGCGACCGGCTGATCAAGGTCGCGGAGCTGTCAGAGCGGCTGCAGATCACGCAGCAGAACGTGTTCAAGATCGTCAACCTGCTGGCGCGCGAGGGCCTGATCGAGGCCGTGCGCGGCCGCAATGGCGGCGTACGCTTGGCGCGACGCGCCGATCAAATTCGGATCGGCGACGTCGTGCGCGCCACCGAGATCACCCACGTCGAGGTCGAGGACCGGCCGGTGCGCAATCAAGTGCGCAATCAGAAGAGCCGCAGCGGCGTCAACGAGATCTTGGATGACGCCTTGGGCGCCTTTATCGATGTTCTCGATCAGCACACGTTGGCCGATATGGTGCGATCCGACCCGCGCGGCAGCGGGGCCGGCCGCCGCCGCAATGCCAACGCCGCGCGCGGGCCCGGCATGACGTCGGCCCGCTATCGACGATCGCTGCAGGAGAGCAGCTGACGGCGTCGCGCCAGCGCAATTTTGCAAGCCTGCGCTCCCCCGAGTTTTGAGCGGCTCTAAAGTAGATTTCGAGGCGTTCTAAACTAATGCGCTTGTGCTTGACATAGCTCGCGGTCGTGCGAAATCTTGAAATCACGCTTCCACAATCGGGGGCGCAATTCCGATGTCGGGGCCTTGAACCCCCACGATTGGAGACCGCAATGAAGAAGACGTGCGCCAGCCGGCGCAGCCGTTCGCCGGTCATGAGCTTGGCACCGGCAGCGATCGGGTTAAGCGCAGCTGGAGAGCGCCCATGAGACGGGCGAGCGCGGCGGCGCCGGCCGAGTTGCTGCCACCGATTTCCACCATCGCCGTGCCCGAGCGCCTGGTCGGCCTCGGGTTTCGTTATTGGCTTAACGGCTTTCGAACCGGCGATATCGGCTGCTGGGAAAAGGCCTGGCAGGCCTATGCCGGCACCCTGGGTCCGAGCCTGGCCAAGGTGGCCGTCACCGACTTGGCCCGTTGGGTGCGGGCGATCGATCGCCATGCGCAGCGTCGCCCGGAAACGTTAGCAATGGATTGCGATTGCTTTTGTCGTGACGAATGCGTTGCTATTGCCATGATCGCGGCCTGCCAACACAACGCCTGTCCCGCTATGCGCGCCTGTGCCTTCTCGCTGCTCGGCTGCTCCCTGATCGAGGACGTGGTGTCGGGGGCAACCAGCTTTGCTGCGACAATGCGCGGGGCCAAGCAGGTGCTGCCGCCATGCTACATGACCGATCGATACCTCCTTTCCATGACCCCAGCGACGGCAGCAAGACAGTGAGCCGCGTACAATGATCGTTTGTTCCTGCGCGGCCATTACCGACCGAGATATCGAAGAGGCCCTGATCGAGATCTTGAGCCTGCCCGAGGCGCCGCTGCCGACCCCGGGCGTCGTCTATCGCCAGTTGCGCAAGAAGATGGTGTGCTGCGGCTGCTCGCCGGTCGCGGTCAGCACCATTTACGAAAAGATCGACCTGTTGGCGGCCAAGGGTGTGGTGTGCCCATACGCCTGTGCCTGCGCCCAGGGCCGACTGTTGCGCTGCGCCGGTGATTCGCCGGCCAGGCAGCTGATTGACCGCACCAGGCCCACCCCCTGGCGCACCGAAATTCCGGCACAGGCAGGGTCCGGACCGGCGCTCGAGACCGCCTGAGCCCCGCTTTTATGGTGAGGAATTGCGCTCCCTGCTTGGCTCCCCGGCGCCACCTGGCGTAGGAAACGGGGTCTATATCGCGCGCCGGGCAGCTCCCGCCGCCGTTGATCGACACCAAAGTCCTTCGCAGCCAGGCATGGGAGAGGCGCTATGAAAGGCAAGCAAGAGGTCATCGATATCCTGAACGAGGCGCTCAAGCATGAGCTCGGTGCCATCAACCAATATTGGTTGCACTATCGCATGCTCGACAACTGGGGCTACACCCGGCTCGCGAAAAAGGAGCGCAAGGAATCGATGGAAGAAATGCAGCACGCCGACAAGCTCGTCGATCGCATCATCTTCCTGGAGGGGCTGCCCAACATGCAGCACATCGCGCCGCTGATGATCGGTCAACATATCAAGGAAGTGCTGGAATGCGATCTCAAGGGCGAGTTCAACGCCCGTGACCTCTATACCCGGGCGCGCGAGATCTGCCGCCGCAACGAAGACTTGGTGTCGATGGCGTTGTTTGAGGACCTGCTCAAGGACGAAGAGGAGCACATCGATTTCCTCGAAACCCAGCTCGATCTCCTCGGCAAGATTGGCGTCCAGAACTATGGCCAGCTGCAGGCCGGTGCCGCCGATGACAGCGACTGAGCGTCAATAAGAGGTGTCGTGCTAGTCCTCACACCACAGCCGCAGCAGATTGGCGGTGCATTTGGCGAGCAGGTCGCCGTCGGCGGATTTGCCCTCGCGGTCGAACAGGCGGCGGCGGGCGGTGTCGAGGTCGAACAGGAGCTCGCGGTGGTGAGGATCGCGCACCAAGCTGCGTACCCAGCCCGCGGCCGCCAACCGGCTGCCGCGGCTGACGGGGGCGACGCGATGCAACGAGGTGGCGGGATAGCTGATGAGGCTGCCGGCGGCGAGCTTGAACGCCTCCTCCCCGGCCGCCGATTCGATGATGAGTTCGCCGCCGTCGCAGGCCTCCGGCGGCGACAGAAACAAGGTGAAGGCCACGTCGGTCCGCACCCCGCCTATCAGCGCATCGTCAACGTGCGTGCCATAGGCATGGCCCGGCTCGTAGCGCGAGATGAGGGGGCCGATGATGGTCTTGGGCCGCGTTGCCAGCTGAAAGACCGCGTGCTCACCGAGCCGTCGTTGGATCAGGTCGCGGGCCGCCTCGACCTCGCGCCCCGGCTCAGCCTGCAGATTGAACTTGACGGGCCGCGCCGACCAACCGGCGCTCGCCGCTCCGTCGCTAAAGCGCGCCGGGGCGAGCATGGCGCCGATGCTGTCGAGATCGTGCGCACTGAGTAGGTCGGCAATAGCAAGGATCATGGCCACTCCACACGAGATCATGCCCCGATGTTGGGCACGCGCGCCTGCCGCGCAAGGGTCGGGGCGGCAACCACTGGGGTCTCAGCTCGAGCCCCGGTTCGGCGTAACCGCACTATAGAGCCAGGAGACATAAAGCATGGCGAAGCTCAGCCGCAAATTGTGGATCGGCATCGGTCTCGTCAGCATCGCCAGTGCGCCGCTGTCTGAGGCAACGCCCGCCGAGGGCCCCGGCCACAAGGGGCAACATCCGCCGCGCAAGGAGCAACCGGCCACCGCCGCCACCGCCAGCGAAGGCGGCGAAGCCTATCTCACGGACGGTGGTCCCAAGGACACGCGCATTCGCTTTTACCGCGACATCGCCCTGATCCGCGGGCACCTGCTGGTCGGCGACCAATTGATCGCCAAGGAGCTGTGGGACGAGGCCTTGCCGCACTTCCTGCATCCGACCGAGGAGCTTTACGCGCTGATCGAAAAATACATCAAGCTGCACAAGATCACGCCGTTTGGCCGCGATCTCGAGGCGCTGGCCCAGACCGTGAAAGCCAAGCGCAAGGGCGCCTACGACCAGCGCCTCAAAATCGTGGACCAGCGGCTGACCGGCGCGCTCGACGTCGCCAGGCGCTTCATGACCCCGCCGGTGCGCTCCTTCACCGTCAGGACCATGGTCGAGGTATTGAAGACCGCGCAATCGGAATATGCCGAAGCCATCGAAGAGGGCAAGTTTACCAAGCCGGTCGAGTATCAAGACAGCCGCGGGTTCGTGCTGCAGTCCGAGCGCATGCTGGCGGCGGTCGCCAACGAGCTTGAAGGCATCGACGCGGCCGGCCTGGCCAAGGTCCGCGCCGACCTCGAACGCCTAAAGACGGCGTGGCCGGATGTGCTGCCACCGCCGGCACCGCTGCTCCAGGTCGGCGAGATTGCGGCGCTGATCTCCGATATCGAGCTCAACAGCGCGAGGTTTTGATGCCGCTGGTCCCGGTCCGGCACGCCAGCGGGCGGCGGGCGGCTTGGCAGGCCTTTGCCGGCGGCGCGCTATTGGGTTTTGGCGTGCTCGCCGCCCTCGCCCTGGCGCCGGTGCGCGATCTGCTCGCGGCACAGGCGCCGAGCGAGCGGCTGAGCGCGCTCAAAGCCACCTTTCGCCGCCCCGACGCCGTGCCGAGCCCGGCCTCCAATCCGCCGACTGCGGCCAAGGTCGCGCTGGGACAACGCCTGTTTTTCGATAAGGAGATCTCGGTCACCGGCACCATTGCCTGCGCCTCCTGTCACGACCCCAAGCTGGCTTTGACCGATGGCGAGCCGACCGGCCGCGGCGTCAGCGGCCGGCGGCTCAAGCGGCACACCCCCAGCCTGTGGAATTTGGCCTGGAGCCGGCTCTTGTTCTGGGACGGGCGCGCGCCGAGCCTCGAGGCGCAAGTGCGCTTTCCCGTCGAGCACCCCGACGAAATGGGCGCCAGCCTCGAGAACGCGGTGTTGCGGCTCTCCCGTCATGCCAGCTATCAAGCGGCCTTTGCCGAGGCGTTCCCGGCCGAGCCCGCCATCAACGCCAACACCTTGGCGTTGGCGCTGGCCGCCTACGAGCGAACCTTGGTGTCGCCGCCGACGCGCTTTGACGCCTGGATCGCCGGCGATGCCGCGGCGCTGTCGGCCGCCGAGGCGCGCGGCTTTCGCCTGTTCACCGGCAAGGGGCGCTGCAGCAATTGCCACAGCGGCTTTCAATTCACTGACAACAACTTCTACGACATCGGCCTGCCGGGAGACGATAAGGGGCGCGGCGAGGTCATCGAGCTCAAGGCGGCCGACCATGCCTTCAAGACGCCGAGCCTGCGCGAGCTGGCCTGGACCGGCCCCTACATGCACGACGGCTCGCTGGCCACCTTGGAAGAGGTCGTGCACCACTACGAGACGGGCGGGGTGGCGCGGACCACCCGCAGCCCCGACCTGCCCCGCGATCTGCGCCTCAGCGCCGAGGAACGCGCCGATCTCGTCGCCTTTCTCGAGACCTTATCGAGTGAGGCGCCGCCACAGCCCTCAACCGAGGCCTGGGTCGGCAGCGTGGCGCCGGTGTCATTGCCTCCGGTCGCCGACACGCGCCGGGTGAGCCAGCTCGACAAGAAATTTACCCCGGCTCACGTCCGCCTCAGGGCCGGCGAGGCGTTGACCGTCATCAACGACGACACGCGCACGCACAACCTGCGCATCTTCGATGCGCGCTTCGCCTTCAATTCCGGTGCCCAGGAACCCCACGAGGCGGTCACGGTTCGCATTCCCGTGACAGGCACCTTCGAGGCGTTCTGCGCCATCCATCCCTCGATGCGCCTGACCGTTGAGGTCGAGTAAGAAGTTCCCGCCGCGGCGCCTGGCCGTTGCGGCCCGCTAGCCGTGCTTGCTCTTTTCGAAGGCCGCCTTTTGCTCGGCGCTGGCTTCCCGCTGGTACTTGGCCTGCCACTCCTGATAGGGCATGCCGTAGATCACCTCGCGCGCCCCCTCCTTGCTGAGCTTAAGCCCGCGCTCGCTCGCCGCTTCCTGATACCAGTTGGCAAGACAGTTGCGGCAAAAGCCCGCCATGTTCATGAGGTCGATGTTGGCCACCTCATGGCGCTCGCGCAGATGTCGGATGAGGCGACGGAACGCCGCCGCTTCCAGCTCGGTTTCGAGGCTTCTGTCGATCTTGGTCATCACGCGTCTCCAATCATCTTCCGGCGTAGGCAACCGGTGGATCGCCCGGGGACGGTTCCGTCGTCTTGAGGCTATTCAATGCCGGTTTAATGGCAGTGTCTCTGAGAATTTTTGCCACAATCGGCCCCAGCCGCCGCGCCCAGGCGCTCTGGCCCGAGGCATCGCGGATCAGGTCCTGTCGGATCTCAATGATGGCATTGGCAAGGCCGCGCTGCGTGCCATGCTGCCATAGGCAATCGCCCTCAAGCTGCCCCGAGTAGGGTTCATTGTCACCGACGATCAGGTCGCCCTCGGCATAGAAGCTGTCGAGCAGGGGCTTGGCCAGGCGTTGATCGGTGTCCCACAGAATGCCGACGTGCCACGGCCGCGGCGTCGCCTTCCAACTTTCCGTGAACGAGTGGATCGACAGCAGCGCCGGTGCGACGCCGGTGGCGAGGCATTGATCGATGATAGCTTCGATGGCACGGTGGTAGGGGTGATAGTAGAGCTCGATGCGCTGCTGCCGTTCGCCTTGATCGAGCGCACGGTTGCCCGGCACCACGGCACCGTCCGAGAGCCGCATGATCAGGGTCGGGTCGTCGGCGCCGCGATTGGGATCGATCAGCAGCCGGGAGTAGCGGGTGAGCACCGCCGGCACGCCAAGCTCGGCGGCGAGCGCGCGCGTGACCGCCGCCGCGCCGATATCGTAGGCGATGTGCCGGCCCAGTTGCTCGCGCGGCAGACCGAGCGTGCCATATTGGGACGGCAACGCATTGCCGGCGTGATCGCACAACACGATCAGGCCGGCGTCGGCGCGGCCGCCCAGCACGCAATAACTATCCGCCTCCTCGGCGGCGACGCCGCGCGCCCCGGTTCGCTTGTTCACCATGGTCGGCGACTATAGTTGCGGCCTCGGCCGCTGGCCAGCCTAGCCCCGGCTTATCACGCGCGCCCTGCTTGACGGTCGCGCCGGGGCTTGCGCAAATGCACGGGGGTGCACGAAAGCGAACACGGATGTCGGCGAGCGACGCGGGCCAGACACGCAAATCCTTAATGGCGCTCTACGAAGCCGCCGTCGCCGCGGCGCACCCCGACCGTTGCCTCCCCCCCTTTCTGCCGCCGGTGCCGAGCCACGGACGGCTGATTGTGGTCGGTGCCGGCAAGGCGGCCGCGGCCATGGCGGTCGTCACCGAGGCGCACTACCGCCAGCAGGGCATGCTCGACCGCATCAGCGGGTTCACCACCGCCCCCTACGACACGGTGGCGGCATTGTCGGCGCAACCCAAGATCATCGAGGTGATGCCGGCGCGGCACCCCACGCCCGACCACAATAGCGTGGCGGCGGCCGAGCGCGCGCTCAAGACCGTGGCCGGCGCCAGCGCCCAGGATCTGGTGGTGGTCCTGCTCTCGGGTGGGGCCTCCGCGTTGTGGGCGGCGCCGGTGGCGGGCCTCACGCTTGCGGCCAAGACCGATCTCACCCGCGGCCTCCTCAAATCCGGCGCCGACATTCACGAGATGAACACCGTGCGCCGCCATATCTCGCGCATCAAGGGCGGCCGCCTGCGCAAGGCCACGTCGGCACGCATGCTGACGCTCGCCATCTCCGATGTGCCCGGCGATGATCCCGCCACCATCGGCTCGGGGCCGACGGTCGCCGACCCCAGCACCTTGGGCGATGCGCGCTGCGTATTGCTGCAGCGGCAGCCAACCATGGCGGCGCTCGGGCTGGCGATCCCGCCCTTGGTGGAGGCCGCGCTTGCCGCCAGAAGCAACGAAACGCCCAAGCCCGACGATCCGGCCTTCCGCAACGCCGAGTACCGCGTCATCGCCACCCCGGTGGCAGCCCTGGAACAGGCGGCCGGACTTGCGCGCCAACAGGGCTACGAGGTGCTCTCGCTCGGTGATGCCGTGACCGGCGAGGCGCGTGAGGTGGCCCAGCAGCACGCCGAGCTCGCGCGCGCGGCCAAAGATGCCGGCCGCCGGGTGGCGATCATCAGCGGCGGCGAACTGTCCGTCACCGTGCTCAATGCCAAGGGACGCGGCGGCCGCTCGCAGGAATACGCCCTGGCGCTGGCGATTGCGCTCGAGGGGCTTGCCGGCGTTTGTGCGCTCGCCGCCGACACCGACGGCATCGATGGCGGCGAAGGCAAGGCAAGCGATCCCGCCGGCGCCACAATTGATGCGGCGACCCTCGATCGGGCGCGACACCTCGACGCCCAAAAGTTTCTGGACAACAATGACGCAACCACTTTCTTTGAGGCCGCCGACGGCCTGATTGTGCGCGGGCCCACGCACACCAACGTCAACGATTTTCGCGTCATCCTGGTCGATCCTTAAAAGTCGAAGGCTACGTATGCTCGACCGGCCGATTCAAATCGCCTCGCCCGCGCGCTTGAGCGCGCTGGCAAGCTTGGCGTGCGCGCTGCTGCTGGCGGCGACGGTTGCGGCCCGGGCCGACCTCAAGCTGTGCAATACCACGTCGAGCCGGATCGGCGTGGCGATCGGCTATCAGGATGCAACCGGTTGGACCACGGAGGGGTGGTGGAACATCGCCGCGCGCACCTGCGAGACCCTCTACCGCGGCACCTTGTCGAGCCGGTTCTACTACGTGCATGCGGTCGACTACGACCGCGGCGGCGAGTGGGCCGGCAAATCCGCGATGTGCACCGTCGACAAGGTCTTCACTATTCGCGGCGTGCAGGATTGCCTGCAGCGCGGCTTCAAAAGCACCGGCTTCTTCGAAGTCGACACCCAGGAGGCAAAGGATTGGACCATACGCCTGACGGATCCCAGCGAAGGGGGCGCGAAATCCAAATGAAACGCAGCCGGCGCGCCAAGATCGTCGCCACGCTCGGCCCTGCATCCTACGATCCGCAGATGATCGAGCGTCTGTTCGAGGCGGGTGTGGACGTGTTTCGCATCAACATGAGCCATTCCTCGTTCGATACCGTGAAGAAACTGCATGCGGCGGTGCGCGCGGCGGAAGCGCACTTCGAGCGGCCGATCGGCATTCTGGCCGATCTGCAGGGGCCGAAGTTCCGCGTCGGCGAGATCGGCGGCGGGAGCGTCATGCTGCCGGAAGGCGCCACCTTCCGCTTCGATGCGACCCAGGCGCTGGGTGGCGCGGAGCGCGTGTTCCTGCCGCACCCGCAGATCTTCGAGGCGATCGAGCCCGGTCACACGCTGTTGCTCGACGACGGCAAGATCCGCATGTCAGTGATCGACAAGAAGCAATCGGCGATCTCCGCCACCGTGCTGGTCGGCGGCATCCTGTCGAGCCGCAAGGGCATCAGCTTGCCCGACACCGTGCTGCCGATCGGCCCCCTGACCGAGAAGGACAAGGCCGATCTCGACTACGCCCTGCGTCTCGGCGTCGACTGGGTGGCGCTATCGTTCGTGCAGCGCGGCGAGGACGTGAAACTCGCCCGCCAACTGGTCGGCCAGGCCGCCGCACTGATGTCGAAGATCGAAAAGCCGGCCGCCATCACCGATCTCGACAGCATCATTGCGCATTCCGACGGGCTGATGGTGGCGCGCGGCGACCTTGGTGTCGAGATGCCGGTGGAACGGGTTCCGGGCCTGCAGAAGCAGATCGTGAGCAAGGCACGTGCCGCCGGCAAGCCGGTGGTGGTGGCGACGCAGATGCTCGAAAGCATGATCTCCTCGCCGGTGCCGACCCGGGCCGAGGTGTCGGATGTCGCCACCGCGGTGTTCGACGGCGCCGATGCCATCATGCTGTCGGCGGAATCCGCGGTCGGCAAGTATCCGATCGAGGCCATTCGCACCATGGACCGCATCGCCATCGAGGTCGAAGGCGACCCCAGCTACGGCGCCATCGTGCACGCCACCCGCACGCCGCCGCAGCCGACGGCCGCCGATGCCATCGCCGCCGCCGCGCATACCGTCGCCGATACCCTGCAGCTCGCCGGCATCATCTGCTACACGGCGACCGGCTCCACCGCGCTCAGGGTGGCGCGCGAGCGACCGGGGCTGTCGGTGATCGGTCTGTCGCCGGTGGTGGCGACCGGGCGCAAGCTGGCGCTGGTGTGGGGTGTGCATTGCGTGCTGACCAGCGATCCGGAGAATCAGGCGGCGATGGTGCGCAAGGCCTGCCGCATCGCCTTCGATGAGGGCTTTGCCAAGGCCGGCGAAGGCGTCATCATCGTCGCCGGTGTGCCGCTGGGCTCGCCCGGCACCACCAACATGGTGCGCATCGCCTATCTCGACGGCGCGGGCCATCCGGTCGCCGAAGGGGTATAGGCCGGCTATTTGCCGATCAGGACCTCCTTGGCCTCGTTGATCTGCGCCGCCAGGAAGCTCGAGCCGCCGTGATCGGGGTGCAGCTTGATAATCAGGTCACGGTGCGCGCGACGGATGGCGTCCTCGCTGGCGTCGGCCGGCAGCCCGAGGATGGCCAGCGCCTGCTCGCGGCTCATGCCCTCGCGCGGCGCCGCCGCCCCGTCGTGGCGCGCCATGTCCTCGCGCCAATCGGGGTGCACGCGATCGAGGTAGGCCTCAAGAATGCGGGCCGACTGCGGGTCGTCAAACCGGCAATCGCGCCACAGCTGGGCCACCTGCAGCGGCGCCAGCTCCTCGAGTGCCCGGCCGGCGAAGGTGCCCTTCAGCACCTTGCCGCGGATGGCGCCGGTGTCGTGGTCGAGCTCGACCTCTAGGTGCTCGGTAGTAACGCGCGAGGTTTGGCCGGCCGAGGTTTCCTCCCCAGCCGTGCGCCAAGCTGCGCCGCCTCCCAACAGCAGCCACCAGCCCAGCGCTGCCAGCGACACGGCGGCACCGATCAGACCGCGCACGACCAGAAACAGCGCGGCGGCCAGGACGGCAACGCCGGCGCCCAGCCGCAGCTGGCCAACCAGCACCTGCGGATTGGCCATGCTAAAGCCGCGCAGCAACAGCAACGTCAGCAGCAGCGCCGCAAGCCCGAACAGAAAGAATTGCATGGCGGCCTCCGGCGCAGCGCCTACTTGAGCTGCTCGATGAGCCGGCGGGCGGCGGCATCGGTGCGCGCCGCCAGCGCCCGACGCCCGCCGGTGGCATAGACCGCCACCGCCGACAGCAGCGCTTTGAGCTGGGCCGCCGAGCCCGCATCGAAGCGGCAGTAGGCGCCCTTGGTCAGGCGCGCGATCTCGCGAAACGCCCGCTCGGCCCGCTGATCGGTTCCCTCCTGGAACAGGAAGACGGGGACCTTGCGCAGCGCCAGTTCGCCGGCGCGGCCGCACAAGTCGTCGATCTCCTCTTCCATCGCGTCGCCGACATAGATGAGGGCGTCGACGGCTCGCGCCGCAGCCTCCCCTTGCGCATGGCTCAGCACCTTGCGAATTTGCGTGTAGCCGCCGGCGCAGGCCACGCGCGTCATGAGGGCCGCCAGCGCCTGCGGGTTGCCGACCCATTTCGAGGCTCGGCATTCACCGGCGCCACGGAAGTAGACGAGCTGTACTTCCAGGCCGCCGATCGCGGCCACCGCCCCGAACATGTCGGCCTGCAAGGCCAGCGCCATGTCCCAGGTCGGTTGCCGGCTCATGGTGGCGTCCATGGCAAAGATCAGGCGGCCGCCGCTTTTGCCGGTGCCGGGTGATTGCTTGAGGCGGGCGAGGAAGGCGCCGACATCGGCATCGGAGGACCGCGCCGCGAGCTCGCCCGCGGCGCCGCGCACCGGTGCCCGCGGCTCGGCGTCCGCCTCCCTGGAGGGCGTCGCGCTCGGCACCGAGCTGGCTTTGTCCTTGCCATTGATCGCCATGGACCAGGCCTCCGAACGGCCGTTCGCAAGTCTAGCATTAAAAGATGGCGTTGCTGATCCCGGCCGGCAATGGCTGGGATGCCCTTGCCGATCTTGGTTTATACCGCGCTGGCGAGGGGCCGGCCCGCGGCTAGCTGTTCTCGCGGCCGATCAGGCCGACATTGCCACCGGTGGCGGTAAGGTCGGTGCTGATCACCCGTTCGGTGGCAAAGCGGGTCAGGTAATGGGGACCGCCGGCCTTGGGCCCGGTGCCCGACAGCCCCTCGCCGCCGAACGGCTGGGCGCCGACCACGGCGCCGATCTGGTTGCGATTGACGTAGATATTGCCCACCCGGGCCCGCTCGGCGATGTGGCGCGCCACCGAGGCAATGCGGCTGTGCACGCCGAGGGTGAGGCCATAGCCGGTGGCATTGATGGCCTCGATCACCTGGTCGAGGCGTCCACCGGCAAAGGTGCAAACGTGCAGGATCGGGCCGAACACCTCGCGGTTGAGCTGGCCAGGGGCCTCGAGCTGGTAGACCGCCGGCGTCACATAGCTGCCGTACCGGCAGTCGTCGGGCAGCGGCAGATCGACGAGCTGCCGCGCGGTTTTTTGCATGCTGCGCTTGTGCGCCTCGAGCCGGGCCACGGCATCGTCGTCGATCACCGGGCCAATGTCGGTGGCAAAGTCGAGAGGGTCGCCAATGTCGAGGGCCTCCACCGCCCCCACCAGCATGTCGATCATGGCCTTCGCCACATCCTCCTGCACGAAAAAGATGCGCGCGGCGGAACAGCGCTGGCCGGCCGAATCGAAGGCGGAACGCACCAGATCGCGCACCACCTGCTCGGGCAGCGCGCTCGAGTCGGCGATCATGGCGTTGAGCCCTCCGGTCTCGGCAATGAACGGCACGATGGCGCCGCCGCGCGCCGTCAGCGCCCTGCCGATCGCCGCCGCGGTTTCGTTGGAACCGGTGAAGGCGACGCCGGCGACGCGCGCATCCTTGACGAGGGCGGCGCCCAGTTCGCCGCCGCCCGGCAGCAGCTGCAGCACATCGGGCGGCACCCCGGCCTCGTGCAGCAGCCGGGTGGCGAGGTAGGCGGTGATCGGCGTCTGCTCGGCGGGCTTGGCCAAGACCGGATTGCCCGCGGCCAACGCCGCCGCCACCTGGCCGGTGAAGATCGCCAGCGGAAAATTCCAGGGGCTGATGGCAGCGAACGGGCCGCGGCCACGCCACGCCATGAGATTGGTTTCGCCGGTCACGCCGGCGAGCGGCAGCGGCGCGGCAAACAGTCGGCGCGCTTCGCCGGCGTAGTAGCGCAAGAAGTCGATGGCTTCGCGCACATCACCGAGCGCGTTCTCCAAGCTCTTGCCCGCCTCGCGCACCACGACGGCGATCAGCTGCGCCCGGTCGCGCTCGTAAAGATCGGCCGCCCGGTCCAGGATCGCGGCCCGTGCCAGCCCGCCGGCCAAATCCCAGGCCGCCGTCGCCCGCCGGGCCACGCCAATGGCGCGGTCGATCGCGGCCGCATCGGCGCTGGCAACCGTGCCGAGGCGCTCGCGTCGGTCGTGGGGGCAAAGCAGGGCTGTGACCGGGCCATGGCCGCCGCCGCCCGCCAGCAGCGGTGTGGCCGCGTGCGCCGCCGACAGCGCCGTCTCCAGTTGCCGGTAGAGCCCGGCGCGCACGGCGGCATCGTAGAGCGCCATGCCGCGGCTGTTGGCGCGCTCGGGCGCATAGAGCTCGCCCGGGCGCGGCAGCAACGCGACCGGCCGCTCGCGTTCGCGTTCCACCAGTTCGACGGGGTCGGCAACGATGTCGGCGACCGGGAGGGCATCGTCCGCCAGCCGATTGACGAACGAGGTGTTGGCGCCATTCTCCAGCAGCCGCCGCACCAGGTAGGCCACCAGGTCGGCGTGGCCGCCGACCGGTGCATAGATGCGGGCGGCAACTCCCAATTTGTCGGGGCCGACGATGTCCTCATAGAGCTGTTCGCCCATCCCATAGAGGCGCTGACACTCGTAGTGCTGGCCGCCGGCGGCAACCAACACGCTGGCCAGCGATTGCGCATTGTGGGTGGCGAATTGCGCCAGGAACGCGTTGCGATCGGCCAGCAGCAGGCGCATGCACGCCAGATAGGAGACGTCGGTGTGGCGTTTGCGGGTGAACACGGGATAGTCGGCAAGCCCGCGCTCCTGGGCCCACTTGATCTCGCTGTCCCAGTAGGCGCCCTTGACCAGGCGCACCGGGATCGCCTTCTTCTGCTGCTCGGCAAGGCGCTTGAGCCAGCGCAGGACCGGGATGGCGCGCTTGCCGTAAGCCTGTACCGCAATGCCGAGGCCGGGCCAGCCATCGAGCTCGGGATGGCAGAATGCCGCCGCGAACTGGTCGAGCGTGAGCTCGAGGCGGTCCTGTTCCTCGGCGTCGATGGTGAGGCCGAGGTCGTGCCGCCGCGCCGCCCTGGCCAGCTCGATCAGGCGCGGCAGCAGCTCCAGTTGCAGGCGGTGCTCTTTACCCGGATCAAACCGCGGATGAATGGCCGACAGCTTCACCGAGATGCTGGGCCGTTCGGCGAGATGGGCGCCGTGGCGCGCCGGCGATGGCGCCGCCTCGCCGATCGCGGCGATGGCGGCAAGATAGCGATCGAAGTAGCGGGTGGCATCATCGGCGGTGCGTGCCCGCTCGCCCAGCATGTCGTAGGAAAAGCGATAGCCCTTGGCCTCGAACGGCGCCGCGCGGCCGAGCGCCTCCTTGATGGTGCGGCCGAGCACGAAGTTATCGGCGAGGATGCGCATGGCCTGGCGCAGCGCCTGGCGGATCAGCGGCTCACCGGAGCGCGCCAGCAGCCGCTTCAAGATTGAGGCCGGGCCGCCGCCTTGATCTTCACCGAGTTTGACGACGCTGCCCGTCAGCATCAGGCCAAAGGTCGAGGCATTGACGAACAGGCTATCGGAGGCGCCCAGGTGCTTGTCCCAGCGGCCGCTTGCGATCTTTTCCGCGATCAGGGCGTCGGCGGTGTCCTTGTCGGGAATGCGCAACAGCGCTTCCGCCAGACACATCAGGATCACGCCTTCCTGCGATGTCAGTCCATACTCATGCATGAAGGCGTCGATACCGCCGTGACGGTGGCGGTTGGCGCGCGCCCGGCGCACCAGCCGTCCCGCCAGCTCGGCGATCCGCCGCCGCTCCTCGGCCGTAAACAGGCTGCGCTCGGCGAGGCCGCCGATCAGCCGGCGCTCGTCGATCAGATGGTAGGCGCTAATCTCCTCGCGCGCCGGCAGCGGCGGCACGAAGCCGGCATCGGCGGCGGTCGAGGTGGCGGCAGGGCGCATGTTGCTCTCCGTGCGCGTGGCGCAAGCTTGAGCGAATCTGGTGGGAGAGTGTAGCAGAACGGCCGCTGGCCGAGCGCCGCGAGCCAGCGCTCAGGCGCCCGGAACCGCCGGCAGGTAGCCGCGGCGCGTCAGCAGCTGGAAGCGCCACAGCAACAGCGCCGCATAGACAATGAGCCCGGTGGAGAGCCCGATCCAGACCCCGACCGCGCCTAGCCCGGCGGCGAACGCCAGCCACAGTCCGCTGGTGAATGCCACGCCCCAGAACGAGACGGCGGCAAACAGCAACGGCAGCCGCGTGTCGTTGAGACCACGCAAGGCCCCGGCGGTAACGGTCTGGGTGCCGTCGGCGATGAAGAAGCTGGCACCGACGATGAGCAAGGTGCTGGCCAACGCCACCGTCTCGGCCGCGTCGGCGGCCTCGGCTCCGAGAAACATGAGCGGGATCGAGGATCGGCACAGCACCACGATCAGGGTCATGCCGGTCATGAAGGCGGCCGCCAGCCCGATGGCGGTAAAGCCCGCCCTGCGGCTGGCGCTGGGGTCGCGGCGTCCGGCGGCCTGGCCGACGCGTACGGTGGCCGCAAGCGCCACGCCAAACGGGACCATGAACAGCACGGCGGCGGTTTGGAGCGCGATCTGGTGGGCCGCCAGCGCCGTGGTGCCGATCGTGCCCATCACCAGGGCGGCGGCGGCGAACACGCCGAACTCGAGCAGGAAGGCTCCCGAGATTGGGGCACCGACCGCGACCAGCCGGCCGAGCAGGCGCCAGTCGGGGCGCCACAATCGGCCGAGCACGCGATACTTCCGGAACGGGCGCCGCGTTGAGGCGATCCAGATGGCGGCGGTGCACATGCCGAGGCTGATCAAGCTGGTGGCGATGCCGGCGCCCAACAGGTCGAGGGCAGGCAAACCGAACGCGCCGTAGATCAGGGCGTAGGCCAAAACGCCGTTGGCCGGGACGGCGGCGAGCGTGATCCACAGCGCCGGCTCCGGCCGGCTCACCGCACTCATGAAGTTGCGCAGCGCCATGAACAGGTAGGAGGGCACCAGACAGAGGCTGAGGCCGGTCGAATAGCGTGCCGCCAGCCGCGCCGCCTCCGGCGCCTGGCCGACGGCGATCAGCAGCGGCTCGGTCCAGAACTGGAGAAAGGTCAAGGGTACTCCCAACAGCAGCGCCGCCCACAGGCCGACGCGCAGCGCCCGGCGCACCATGCGTGGCTGCCGGGCTCCGAACGCCTGCGCCGCCAGCGGCGCCACCGCCTGCATGAAGCCGAGGCCGAGGGTGAAGCCGACGAACAGCACGGTGTGGGCGAGTGCGGCGGCGGCAACCACCCGGTCGCCGAGCCGCCCGAGCAGCATCAGGTCGGTGGTCATCATGCTGATTTGGCCGAGCTGGGTTAAAGCCATCGGCACCGCCAGGCGAATGGTGTCGGCGATTTCCGCGCGCCACACCGCCCAGCGGGCCGCAAACTCCGGCCCGGCGGTTTCGAACTTTTCGGTAGCTGTCATGCGCCGCACCATAGGGAGCTTTGCCGAAAAGGAAAGGCAGCGGCGCCCGCGCTAGCCACGGCGCGACGGCAAGGACCAAGCGCGCCGCGGGTGTGGCCCCGACCGGCTTGCCAAGCCGCCGTTCTCGTGCGACCCAGGCCGGCGCGGCGTTCGTGAAGGATTCGAGCCGCGGCCCCGCCCGATTGCGTCGCCTACCAGCAAGCGCGTGCCCGTTGCGTCTGATTGGGTTGCGTCTCTTTCCCCATCCCTGGTGCCGTTGCAAATCGGACCTCGTTCGGCCATTACGGGCAACCATCATGCCAGCCTTTCGCCTCGGCGCTTTGCGCGACCTGTTTGGCAAATCCGACCGCAAGCAGGTAAAGGAAGTTGAAGGCGTGCCGCCGTCGCAGGGAAGCCTGCAGCTGGTTGACGCACGGCCTGCAGCCAGTAAAGACCCAGAAACCCAACAGCCAGAACCGAGATCCGTGCCCCGCGCCGTCCGCAAATCCGCCGAATACACCACGAGCTACACCGCCGCCGACGTCGAGGTATTGGAGGGGCTTGAACCCGTGCGCCGCCGCCCCGGCATGTATGTCGGCGGCACCGACGAAAAAGCGCTGCATCACCTGTTCGCCGAGGTGATCGACAATGCCATGGACGAGGCGGTGGCGGGGCATGCGAGCTGGATCGAGGTCAGCCTGGAGGCCGACGGCTTTCTCTCCGTCACCGACAATGGTCGCGGCATCCCGGTCGACGCGCACCCCAAATTCAAGTCGAAGTCGGCGCTGGAAGTGATCATGACCACCTTGCACTCCGGCAGCAAGTTCGGCAGCAAGGTCTACAACACCAGCGGCGGTCTCAACGGGGTCGGGGTCTCGGTGGTCAATGCCCTGTCGGAGAAGCTCGAGGTGGAGGTGGCGCGCGGCCAGCAGCTCTATGCCATGTCCTTCAGCCGCGGTGCGCCTGCCGGCAAGCTCAAGAACCTCGGCGCCATCAAGAACCGGCGCGGCACCAAGGTGCGTTTCCTCCCCGATGAAAAGATCTTTGGCAAGGGCCAAGGCTTCAAGCCGCAGCGCCTGTTTCGCATGGCGCGCTCCAAGGCCTATCTGTTCGGCGGCGTCGAGATCCGCTGGTCGTGTGCGCCGCAGCTGATCAAGGACGACACGCCGAGCGCGGCGGTGTTCCACTTTCCCGGCGGCCTCAAGGAATATCTGGAAACCACTATCGAGGGTCAAACCCGGATCGCCAAGGAGGTGTTCGCCGGCCGCAGCGACAAGGACGGTGGCCACGGCTCGGTCGAATGGGCGGTCTGTTGGGTCGCCGACGAGGACGGCTTCCTCAACTCCTACTGCAACACCATTCCCACGCCCGAAGGCGGCACGCACGAGAACGGCCTGCGCTCGGCGCTGGGCAAGGCGCTGCGCGATTTTGGCGAGCGCGTCGGCAACCGCAAGGCGGCCCAGATCACCGCCGAGGACGTGTTGGGTACCGCCGCGGCCATGCTGTCGGTGTTCATTCGCGAGCCCGAATTCCAGGGCCAGACCAAGGACAAGCTTGCCACCCAAGAGGCCGCCCGCATCGTCGAGAACGCGGTGCGCGATGCCTTCGACCATTGGCTGGCCGATTCGCCGCAGCAGGCGACCCGGTTGTTGGAGTGGTGCATCGAGCAGGCCGAGGAGCGCCTCAAGCGCCGCCGCGAAAAGGAGATCGGACGCCAGAGCGCCACCCGCAAGCTGCGGCTGCCGGGCAAGCTCGCCGACTGCAGCCTGAATTCCAAGCAAGGCACCGAGATCTTCATCGTCGAGGGCGATTCGGCGGGCGGTTCGGCCAAGCAGGCGCGCGATCGCGAGCGCCAGGCGGTGTTGCCGCTGCGCGGCAAAATCTTGAACGTGGCCAACGCCTCATCGCAAAAGCTGTCGCAAAACCAACTGCTCTCGGATCTGGTGCAGGCGCTTGGGGTCGGCACGGGGAGCAAATACCGCGACGAGGATCTGCGCTACGAGCGGGTCATCGTCATGACCGACGCCGACGTCGACGGGGCGCACATCGCCTCGCTGCTGATCACTTTTTTCTATCAGGAGATGCCCGAGCTGATTGAGCGTGGTCACCTCTATCTGGCGCTGCCGCCGCTCTATAAGCTGAGCCATGGTGCCAAATCGATGTACGCGCGCGACGACCGGCACCGGGACGACCTGATCAAGCGCGAGTTTGCCGCCAATGCCAAGGTCGAGATCAGCCGTTTCAAGGGGCTCGGCGAAATGAACGCCGCCCAGCTCAAGGAGACGACCATGGACGCCGGCAAACGCACCTTGCTCCGGGTCGAGATTGCCGACGATAAGGGCGCCGTCAGCGATGCCGTCAATGCCCTGATGGGCTCCAAGCCCGAGGCCCGCTTCCGCTTTATTCAGGAGCGCGCCGCCTTTGCCAAGGACCTCGATATCTAGCGCCAACGACCGCGCCCGCACCCGCCGCCGCCGGGGGCGGCCCTGCCCTCAGTGCCGCAGCAATCGCCGTTGCGCCGCGCGGCGTCCTCGGCTGAGGCCCGGCTAGGAACTGCGCACCTTGGCGCCTCGCGCCGGCCGCCGTGACCCGGGCTGCCGCGCCGCGGCCGCCGGCGCACGCGGATGCCGGCGCCTCATGGGCTCGCTTCCGGTCGGCCGGCCGACCGCGATCGGGTCGCTGGCGGGAAAGGTTTCATCGAGGGCGGCATCGAGCTTGGCGTCAAGTCGGGCGAGCTCGTCGGGGCTTGCGCTTTGGCCGCCGGGCTGAGCGCCGGCAGCTTTGCCACCGCCTGCGGGCGGGCGCGGGTTCACGGATCAGGCCTCCTCGATCTTCACGGGCGGTGCCGTCGATCAGAGGCAAGTTTGGGTCCGGTGGCAGCGTTTCAACGCCGGCGCACGCAAACGTGTTGGCAGTACCCGCAACCGGTCGAGGGGGGCCCGCAAGGTCTTTGATGGGGGGCCCTACATGCCGAGGGCGCTGTCACAGCTTCGCGCCGTGACCCGCGCCCCTGACGTTAAGCGAGGCCAAAGCCCCGCTTACTTCACCGGTGCGTGCCGATAGCCGTGCCGGTAGCCGCGCACGCTGGCGGTCCGCTCCTCGCCGCACAGCCAGCGAAACGACAGGAATTGGCGCATGCGCAGATCGCAGTCGCCCCAGAACCGGTCGCCACCCCCGAAGCCGGCATTGGCACCGGACGGCAGGGCGATCAGGGTGGCCATGATGGCGAGTGCCGCGAGGCTCAGTTTAGATGGCATGGAACATTTCCTCCGGGGGTTGTGACAGATGAAAGACACCAGACGCGATTGGGATGCGCGGCTCCGATATTTCTCTATTCTTAAGCCACAAAGTATTCCGGTGCCTAAATACATGAGTGCAAATGATTAATTTTGGAGTGAGTGCGCGTTAATACTTGTATAGGCTGCGGCGGTCGGCACCACGCGC
>DATFXD010000008.1:0-20284 GCA_035258605.1 Hyphomicrobiaceae bacterium
CCGGCAAATGGCGCTGACCTTGGCCGGCATGAAGACCGGCCTCTTCACTCACCTTAAAACCGAAGCGCGGCCGCGCGATGCAACCGGCGCGCGCAGCGCCAGCACCGCCGGCGCCGGGCTCAACAATACCTGACCCCGGCCGCCCTTCGCCTCGCCCACCCGGCGGCAGCCGCGAACGGCGGCCGCTCAGGCGCTGCGGTAGAGCTTGGTCATGACGAATTCGCGATGCCCCAGCGTCTCGGCCGCGGTCAGGCGACCGTTGGCGGTGCGAAGCACCATCTCGATCAAGGCGTCGCCGGCCGTCTCCAGGGTCAGCTCGCGGCGCAGAATACCGGACACGTCGACGTCGATGTGCTCCGGCATGGTGCGCACGGTCTTGGGATTACCGCTGATCTTGATCACCGGCACGATCGGATTGCCAATGATGTTGCCCTGCCCGGTCGGAAAGGTATGCACGGCATAGCCGCCGGCCGCCATCAGGGTCACGCATTCGGCGGCAGCCGAGGAGGTATCCATGTAATAGAGGCCCGGGCCCGCGTTCGGCGTCTCCGCCGGTGCCAGCACCTCGATATAGCGGCATTTGCGCCCGATCTTTTCGAGGTTGCCCAGCGCCTTCTCTTCGATGGTGGTGAGGCCGCCGGCGATATTGCCCTTGGTCGGTTGGCTTTCGGACAGATCATCGACCTTGTGGGCTTCGATCACCTCGCTCTGGTAGGCGGCAAAGGTGCGCATCCATTTGTCGCCGATCTTGGCATTGATCGCCCGGCTCTTGGCGATGTGCTCGGCACCGGTGATCTCCGAGGTCTCGCCGAAGCAGCCGTAGATGCCCTTGGGGATCAGCTTGTCGTACATGTTGCCGACCGTCGGGCAGGATGCCAGACCGGTGGTGGTATCGCTCTCGCCGCACTTGGTCGACACCCACAGTTCGGCGACATCGCACTCTTCCCGCTCGAGCTCGGAAGCCCATTGCAGAAAGTCTTTGGCCTTGTGCGACGCCTTGGCGATGGTGGCGATATCGCCGTGACCCTCGATGCCGAACCCGACCACCGGCTTGCCGGTCTTGGCGATGCCGTCGACCACGCGCTTGGTCCAGCCATCCTCGATGCCAATGACGATGACCGCGGCGACATTGGGATTGGCGCCGGTGCCGATCAGGGTACGGAAGTGTAGATCGAGATCGGCCCCGAATTGCAGGCGCCCGTAGGCATGCGGCAAGGCCAAGGTGCCCTTGATGTTGTTGGCCACCGCCTCCGAGGCGGCGTTCGACAGGTCATCGAGGGGCAGGATGATGACGTGATTGCGCACCCCGACCCGACCGTTTTCACGCCGCCAGCCGCGGAAGCTCAGGTTGCTCTTGGCTTTGGCGCGCCTGGCAGGAGACTTGGCCGGCATCGGGATCACCAACGCTTGGTCTTGAGGTTTAGAACGTGCACGTGCTTTCCGGTCCCGACATCGGCAATCATCTTGCCGATATCCTCGCCGTACTTGATGACGGTGTCCCCGGCCTTGAGCGCTTTCAGCGCCACCTTGTGGCCGATCGGAATGCTTTCCTTGGCGACGAGCTTGATGGTCTTGTCGGTCTCGGTGATGACACCGACCATGTCGGTACCGGCGCTCAGGTTCTCAACGACGATCACCCCGACGTTGTCCTTAGGACTGTGAACCAGAAAATGCGGCGACGGCACGCTTTTCCCCTTGTCGCTTGATTTACGGCGATGTTTGGTGGCCATGCGACCTCCGGTAAACTTATATAAGACCTGCCGGTGTGGCAACAGGTGTTTGCTAGCGATGAGCCCGCCCGATAGCACGGACGTCCGGCCGCTTTACGCCAAGGTGCGCGGCGAGCTGGTCGAGCGGATTCGCTCCGGGGTTTGGAAGCCCGGACAATTGATCCCAAGCGAGTTCGAGATCGCCGCCGAATTTGGCGTCAGTCAAGGCACCGCGCGCAAGGCCATCAGCGCGCTGGCGGCGGAGCGTTTGGTGATGCGCCAGCAAGGGCGCGGCACCTTCGTCGTCGAGCATACGCCGGCGCACGTGCTGTTCCGGTTCTTCAACATGTTCGATGCGGACGGCGAGCTCATCACGCCGGACAGTGTCGACGCTAGCGCCACGGTGGCCCGCGCCAACGCCAGCGAAGCGGCGGCGTTGCGGCTCGACGCCGGCGCCGACGTCGTTCGCATTGCCCGCGTCCGCACGCGTCGAGGCTCGCCTTTCATCCGCGAGAGCATCGCCCTGCCGCACCAGCTGTTTCCCGACCTGGCGCAAACCCCGAAGCTGCCAAACACCCTCTACGACCTGTTCCAGAAGAGCTATGGCATCCTGCTGGTGCGCACCGAGGATCGGCTTTCGGCAGCGGCGGCCGACCCCGACACCGCGGCCGCATTAGGGCTTGCCGCCGGCGCGCCGCTGCTCAGGATTGAGCGCCTCGCCTTCGGGCTCGACGCCCGGCCGATCGAATGGCGCGTCTCGCTGTGCCACTTGCAGGCAGCCTACTATCTGGCACGCAGTTAACGCGCTGAAGTGAGCCGCTGCACAAGGTGAACTAGCGCTTTGAGCTCGACCCTTGCCACCAGGAGCCGCGCCCCATGTCGATCGCCATGCATGAGCTCACCCAGCCGCCATTCGCGCAAACCTTGGCCGCCCTGTCGGGCGTGCTGGCCAAAGCGGAAGCGCACGCCGCGCTCAAGAAATTCGACGCCGGCGTGCTGCTCGGGGCGCGCCTGGCACCGGACATGTTTCCCTTGAGCCGCCAGGTCGAGATCGCCTGCGATCTCGCCGCCAGCTCGCTTGCGCGCCTCACCGGTGTCGAGGTGCCGAGTTGGCGGGCGGAGGCCAAGACGATCGCGGATTTGCGCGCGCACATCGCCAAGACCCTCGACTACCTCGGCGCGTTCAAGCCCGGCGACATCGACGGCACCGAGGCGCGCGAGATCACGTTGTCGCTGGCCGGCAAGCCGGTCACCATGGCGGCTAAGCCCTACCTGTTCCAGTTCGTGCTGCCGAACTTCTACTTTCACGCGACCATCGCCTACGCCATCCTGCGCCACAACGGCGTGGACCTCGGCAAGCGCGATTTCCTGGGCGAGGTGCCGGGGCTTTAAAGGCTCGCACCCGCCCGCGGCGCGCGGTGCGGCCGCCACGCCGATTTTGCGGCTCTTGCGACGGGGTATGGCCCGCCGCCGGCCCGCTGGTGGGGCGCCCCCCACGTGCAAGTGCGTGCAAGCGCGCACGCGCGCGCGCCCCCCGTGCCAATTTGGCGCACGGGGCGATCGACCGGCGATCACGGGCGCCCGGCAGCCGGCCGGGCCGCACCACCCCGGTTTTTGCCTTGTGCGCCAAGGGCAAAGGCGTGAGCTTGGCTGACGCAATGTGCAACTATTGGTTGAAGAAAATCTCGCATCGCTTTGTAAGATCTCATCTTTTGCGCGCTTTCGCCGCACGATGACGATCCCATAACCGGACGCATTTGCAGCTACACGAGGCGCCGTTTTGGATCTCTCTCGACGGGGGGAATCCACGAACTGAGCAGTCAGCGGGGTCGGTAAAGCCGAGCCGGGTTTCGCGTTTCAGGCGCGCAACTCCGGTCGCGCAAGGAGTCTACGCCCATGTCTCAACCCGCTTCTGATCTCACTTCGACGGCATCGACACCGCTGCGGCGAGCCCGCGATCACCGCGCGTCATGGCCGCTGCTGCCGGGGGCGGTCATCGCGCTCGCGATGTTCGGCACCGCACCAGCCCAGGCCAGCAACGAAGGCTGGCCCGGCGACATCATCCAACAGGTGCGCCATCAATCGCCCGCCGAAGATGCCGGGCCGCGGCCGCGCCGCCGTCGCTCGGCGGTGGAGCGCCTCAACGACTATATGATCGACGAAGAGGCGGTGCGGCCGCGGCGGCACGCCCGGCGCCACCATAGGAGCGACCACCACCTGGCGCATCGCCACCACCAGCCGCATCGGGCCGCCGGCAGCCGGCTCGCAAGTCTCGGCCGTGGCCTGCCACCCGCCACCACGCCGCAGGCCGGCGCGCGCCCGGCCAAAGCGGCGGCGATCCCGGTGCCGAGCGAGGCTGCCCCCAAGGGGCCGGCGGTCGCCAGTCTGGGGACGACGCCGGTCGATCCGCCCGCCACCGCGGCGCCGCGGCTCGCGGGCGCCCCGATCAAGTGGGGGGCGCCGCCCGACTGCCTCGCCAGCCCGCTGCGCGCCGTGCTGGCCGAAGTGGCGGCACTGTTCGGCGCCGTCCACGTCAACTCGACCTGCCGCAGCAAACGCCACAATGCGCGCGTGGGCGGCGCGTCGCGCTCCTATCATCTGACCGGGCAGGCGGTCGATTTTCGCATCGGCGGCAACATCGGCGCCGTCAGCCATTTCCTGCTTGGCAAAAAGACGGTCGGCGGCTTCAAGCACTATGGCTTCGGCCTGTTCCACATCGACACCGGCCCCCGCCGCACCTGGGCGTCGGGGCCGTATGGACGCCGGCACCGCAGCTGAACCGGTCCGGCCGCGGGTGAGATATTTCGGCCACGCCGGCCGCTCGCGGGCCGGCGCGGTGCTTCCTTCGCACGGCTTAAACCGCCACCTTAGGGCGCGCTAGCAACGCCCCCTTGAGGGTGGTCCCGTGCCGGAGGCCAAACATGGAGCTCAGTCCGTTACGCCAGCTGCGTAAGGGGATGCTGCCCAAGATGGTGTCGTGGTACGACCCGCGCCTGTTGGCGCGGGTCGGCATCCGCACCTTGGTGTCGTCGGTGTTCGGCCAGTACGCCGATCAGCGCTTGATGCAGGCCGTCACCGATACCGCCGAGGGCGCCGAACTGGTCGGGCGCTACGATTACTGCGGTGCCCCCGGCGGCGATCCCAACAAGTGTCTCGCCGCCGATGCCGCCGGCGCCTATTGGATCGACTACGTCGCCGACGTTGGCGACGGCTTCGAGCCCACCTACGCGCTCGCCTATCTGTTGGCCCAGGACAGCCTCGAGGTGCGCGGGGCGGGCCGGCTGCGCCATGGCGAGATCCTGATCATGGGCGGTGATGAGTGCTATCCGCAGGCCACCCGCGAGGAATACCGCAGCCGCCTGCTGCTGCCGTTCAATTGGGCATTTTCGGTGCCGGAACCCGATCGCAAGCTGTTTGCGATTCCCGGTAATCACGACTGGTATGACGGGCTCACCGCCTTCGACAGCCTGTTTTGCTCCTCGCGCGACAAGCTCTCGCATGCCAAGGGCAACGTCATCGGCGGCTGGCGCTGCCAACAGCACCGCAGCTATTGGGCGATCCGGTTGCCCTACAACTGGTGGATCTGGGGCGCCGATATTCAGTTCTCAAAGTATCTCGACACGGCGCAGGTCAACTATTTCGAGCGCGTCGCCGAGCAGATGGGGGCCAACGACAATCTGATCATCTGCCTGGCCGAGCCGTCCTGGCTGTTGGCCGACCTGCAGGGTCAGGACGAGGAGGAGAACTTCTTCAAGATCACCACCATCGCCCGCAAGCGCGGGGCGCGCGTTGCGGCGGTGATCGCCGGTGACTGGCATCACTACAACCGCTACTACGCCCACGAACTGGACATCCATTTTGTGACCTCGGGTGGCGGCGGCGCCTTCCTGCATCCCACCCACGTCCTGCGCAACGCCATCTCGGTAAGCTGGCCGGAGCAGCCCGATGCCGTCGATGGTGGCGCCGATGCCAGCGGCTTGCGCTCCGGCGACGCTTGGACGGCCAAGGCCTACGACATCCGCCTGAAGCGCAATACCCGCGCCGCCGGCGGCATCGTCGAACAGGCGGTGCAGGACGTGCAGGACGCCCTCGAACCGTTGCAGCGGGAGCCCTTCCGCCTGAAGCGCCGGCGCACGCCGCTCAAGCCGCAGGCGCCCAAATGCTATCCCGACAAGAGCCGCAGCTATCTGTTGAGCCTCGGCAACATTTTCTTTCCGTTCTTCAATCCGGCATTCGCCATCGGCATCGGCCTCATCTACTGGCTGATCACTTGGCAATTCCAGAACCTGGTCAGCCAGTACCGCATCTCCTCCGGCAAGATCGACGGCTTGGGCACCGATACGGCGCTGACCAGCGTGCTGCCGTTCATGCCGCTCTATTTGGTGCAGGCGATGATCGCCTCCATCAGTCTGGTGCTCATGCTGGGCGCGCTCTATGCCACCTTGTTGTGGTACGTCGATGCCGTCGAGCGCCCCAAAATTCGCCGCTACCTCACCAAGTTTTGCGTCGGCAGCCTGCACTTCCTTGCGCATCTGGCGATGATGTTCACCTTGTCGCTGTTGGTGGTGAGCTTGAACAATCAAATGACGGGGCCGATCGAACGTGCGCTCGATGCCATCTACCAGGCCCGCGACGAGCAGGCGCCGATCGTGCGCGAGGTCATCCAGGAGGGGCTTGAGCCGTTGCGGCACCGCCAGGCCGACGACAAGGCACGCGCCGGCGAGCCGCCAAGCCAGCGCTCGCGGCCACCGGCGGTGCGCGAGGTGGTCGGCTTTGTCTCCTACCCGCTGATCATGATCGTGCTCGGCGCCTTGTTCGGCGGCTCGTTGTGGGGATTGTATTGGGTGCTGACCGGCATTTTCGGCCGCATGCATTCCGAGCAGGCGTTCGCCGCCTTGCGCATCAAGAACTACAAGAACTTCCTGCGCCTGAAGATCGAAGCCGACCAGCTCACGATTTACCCCCTGGCCATCGACCGGGTACCGGGCGCCGACGGCTGGTTGAACGCACCGCGCGGCAAAGCCAACCCGATGCCGCACAACCCGAGGCTTGTCGCCGCCAGGCCGATCGACGTCAGGCTGATCGAGAACCCGATCGTGATCGAGCGCAACGACGCCGCTAGCGGGTGAAGCGAGCGGGGTGGGGACCCGCCCTGATCCGCCCCCCCAAAGGCCTTGGCCAGGAGCTGGCGGGATGCTAGCGGGTCGCGGTGCTCGCCTGCTCGCGGCGCACCACCGGATCGGCCCATGGACCGGTGATGCTGATCACCGTCGTGGCCTCTGGCGAACCCGAGCCCTTGTCGGCCGGCTGCAGCAGGAGGCGAAGGTCCAAGGTCCGATCGATCAGATGCGCGCTGCCAACGGCGCTGAGGTTGAGGCCGCCGCTCTTGGCCTGGATCTGCTCACCGACCATGACGCCGTCGGCAAGGTTGGCCCGCGCCTCCAAGGTATCGATGCTGGTCGCGGCCTTGATCAGCTGGCTCGGGCTGATCGCGACTTCGCTGCCGGCGCGCATCACCCGCACGTCCAAGCCGAGCTTGCCGCTTTCCGCCATGCTGATACCGACCTTGCCGGACAGGCTGCTCAACACGTCGGTGGGTGTCTGGCCCGCCCCCTTCAGTTCAAACTTCATCGCCGTGCGACCCGACAGCATCGGCTGGCCGATCACCGTTGCCGCCACCGTCGTCGGGTCGAAGTTATCGATCTTGCCGTTGACGGCGTAGCGCGGCACGGGTCCGGTCACGTCCGCCGTCATCCGCCCGCTCGCCGTTCCGGTCGGCATCTCGAGCTCGGCAATGTTGGCAATGAGCTTGCCCGAGCGCACGGCGATGCTGGCGGCGCCGCGCCCCAGCCCGTTGCCGGCGAAGCTGAGCGAGGTTGCCGATAGCCGCAGATCGGCATCGACGAGGTTGAGGATTGGAAACGAGAAGTCGAACGCGGACCACGACCAGGTGTGGCGATCGAATACGTAAGATTGCGAGCGCAGCGCCTCGAAATAGGGAGAAAGCTCGAGCGTATTGAAGGCGAGCGTGCCGTCGAGCGTGGGGTGCTCACCGCCCAAGGTCAGGGCCACCGTGCCGGCGGCTTCGCTGCCGTCGACCGTCACTTTCGCCTTTTCCACGGCAATAGTGGCATGCGCCCAGCTGAGCTGCCCCTTCAAGCTGACGGCGCCGAGGCCCGGCGACAAGGTCATCGGCACGCCGAACCAGCGCGCAAGCTTGCGCAGGCTTGCGGTTTGCAGCTCGGCGTGACCGACGATCTCCAGATCATCGGCGACGTCGATGCTGCCGTCGAAGGCAGCGTCGATCAGCGCACCCTTGACGGTGGCCTTGGTCAGCCACGGCTGCCGGATTTGCTTATCCGCCGGCGGCACTAGGCTCGCCTCGAAGCTCAAGCGCTGGCCGCGGAGGAGGAAGCTTCCCTTGGCCGTCACCTGGCCCTTGCGGCTGCCCGACACCTCGGCGCTGACATCGCCGATCGTCTCCGACGCACCGGCCGCGGTCATGAGGTAGAGCGTGCCGCGGCGAATGGTGAGCGCATCGAAGCTCATCGACATCAGCTGGTCGAGGAGCGGAGCGATCGCCTCCGCGCCCGGCGGCGCGCCGCCGTCAAAAGCCGCCGCCGTGGTGTCCAAGCCCGAGGTGTTGAGATAAAGCACCGGGCCATCGAGCACGAACCTGGAAATCGGCGTGCCCAGGGCGGCGTTGCCGTCGGCGTAGAGTACGCCGCGTGACAAAGTGAGGTCGGGTGCCAAACTTAAGCGCGTCGGCTTGGTGATGACGTAAAGATCGCGCGGGGATGCCAGCACCGAATAGCCGGAGTAGGGTTCATCGACGGCGCGCGGGGCGATGATGAGCGGTGCCACCAGGGCCAGCAGCACGCAAGCCGCGGTGGCCAGAACAAGGGTTTTGAGGCGCGATATGGCGCTTGTGCGTCGCATGCTCTGACTTGACCTGGCCGATCCCCGGAGCGTCGTAGCCCACCCATCAGGTGGAACACATCATCCCAAAGTCGAAGCCCGCAAACCGCATCACGTCCACAAACTGTTGCTGTCGCGTACTAGGCGAACGTAGTATTCCTCACTTGAGTATTCCTAGCCACGAGTATCGCTGGCACAGCCCTCGCCGCGCGCCCGTCCCTGACCGTTGTCATACCGCCCAACGAGGCAAAGTGCCAGCTAAAGATTCCAGGATTGGGGTAAATGACAGGGCCGCTGTGGACGCCTAATCAAGCGCGCGTCGCGCATTCGCAACTTAAAGTATTCTCGGACTGGCTGGCAGCGGCAACCGGCCGTCACTTGGGCGACTATGGCGCCCTCCACCGCTACTCCGTCGATCAGGCGGCCGAGTTCTGGTCGCAACTGTGGGATTTCAGCGGCATCATCGGCGATCAAGGCGAGCCGCCGTACCTGGTTAAGGCCGAGCACATGTCGCGGGCGCGCTTCTTCCCGACGGCGCGGCTCAATTTCGCCGAAAATCTCCTGCGCAAGCGCGGGCCCGAGCCGGCGCTGATCTTTTGGGGCGAAGACAAGGTCAAACGCCGCCTCTCTTGGGACGATCTCGCCGCCGAGGTGGCGCGCGCCCGCCAGGCGCTGGCGGCGGCCGGGGTCGCCGCCGGCGACCGCGTCGCTGCCCTGCTTCCCAATATGCCCGAGAGCATCGTCGCCGTGCTGGCGACCGCCAGCTTGGGGGCGGTGTGGTCGTCGTGTTCTCCCGACTTTGGCGTCGAGGGCGTGCTCGATCGCTTCGGTCAAATCGAGCCCAAGGTGCTGATTGCCTGCGACGGCTACTATTACAACGGCAAGCCAATCGCCATCGCCGACAAGCTGGCGCGCATCGCCGGCCGGCTGCCGACGGTGACCACGATCATCATCGCCGCCTATCTGGGCCAGGACAAGGACGTGGTAGCGGGCCTCAACGCCAGCGCCGCCGACGGCCGGCAGCGGGCCCAGACCTGGACCGATTGCGTGAGCTTGCGCCCGGCCGAAGCCTTGGCCTTCGCCCGGCAACCGTTTGCGCATCCGCTCTATATCATGTTCTCGTCGGGCACCACCGGCATGCCCAAATGCATCGTGCATTCCGCCGGCGGAACGCTCATCAAACATGTGAGCGAGCACCGCTTCCATTGCGATCTTACCGATGGCGACCGCCTGTTCTACTTCACGACGCTCGGTTGGATGATGTGGAACTGGCTGGTATCGGGTCTTGCCTCCGGCGCGACGCTCGTGCTCTACGACGGTTCGCCGTTCCATCCATCACCACGCGTGCTGTGGGACCTGGCCGAGACGGAGGCGGTGACCCACTTCGGCACATCGGCCAAATACCTCGACGCCCTGAAGAAGGCCCCGCTCAACCCCGGGCAAAGCCACGATCTGTCGCGCCTCAAGGCGGTGCTGTCGACCGGCTCGCCGCTGGCACCGGAGAGCTTTGACTACGTCTATGCCGGCATCAAGGGCGACGTGCATTTGGCCTCGATCTCGGGCGGCACCGATATCTGCGGCTGCTTCGTGCTCGGCGTGCCGACTGAGCCGGTTTGGCGCGGGGAAATCCAGGGCCCGGGGCTTGGCATGGCGGTCGACGTGTTCGACGCCAGCGGCCAACCCGTTCCCAGCCAGCAGAAGGGCGAGCTCGTATGCCGAGAACCCTTCCCCTCGATGCCGATCGGGTTCTGGGGCGACGCCGACGGCCGGAAGTATCAGGCCGCTTATTTTTCGCGCTTTGCCAATGTCTGGCATCATGGCGACTTCGCGCAATGGACCGAGCACGGCGGCATCATCATCCATGGCCGTTCCGATGCCACTCTCAATCCCGGCGGCGTGCGCATCGGCACCGCCGAAATTTATCGCCAGGTCGAGCAGCTGCCGGAAGTGCAGGAAAGCATCGTCATCGGCCAGGACTGGGACCATGATGTGCGCGTGGTGCTGTTCGTCGTGCTCAAGGCCGGCCACAGCCTCGATGCCGCGCTCAGCCAGCGCATCAAACAGCAGATCCGCCGCGGCGCCAGCCCGCGCCATGTCCCGGCCAAGGTGGTGCAGGTGGCGGATATTCCGCGCACCAAATCCGGCAAGATCACCGAGCTTGCCGTGCGCGAGGTGGTGCACGGACGCGAGGTCAAGAACCAGGAAGCGCTGGCCAATCCCGAAGCGCTCGAGCACTTTCGCAACCTCGCCGAGCTCGCCTGTTGACGCGGGGGGTCGCGGTTTAGCGCCGCATCGGCAGGCCGCCGGCGCCGTCGGCGCCGACCTTAGACCCGGCGCGGCCGCCGGCCACCGCCTGGTGCAGCCACAACACCGGCATGAGACCGATCAAAACGATGGTGAGGGCGCCGAGCGCGGCGCGCTCGAATTGCTCTAACGCCGCGTAGCTGTAAGCGCTGGTCGCCAAGGTCTCGAAGTTGAAGGGTCTGAGCAGCAAGGTCGCGGGCAGCTCCTTCATGCCGTCGACAAATACCATGAGCGCCGCGGCGGCAAGCGCTGGCAGCAGCAGCGGCACGTGCACGCGCCGCAAGCACGACAGCGCGCTTTCACCGAGGGTTCTGGCCACGGCGTCGAGATTGGGCGACAACTTGTCGAAGCCCGCCTCGATCGAGCCAAGTGCGATGGCGAGAAAGCGCACGGTATAGGCCAGCACGATCACAAACAGGCTACCCGACAAGATGAGCCCGCTCGAGACGCCGAGCCAGGCTCGCAGCCCGGCGTCAACCGCATTGTCGAGCATGGCCAACGGCAGCATCAGGCCCAACGCCAGCACGGTCCCGGGCATGGCATAGCCGAGACTGGCGAGGCGCACGACCGAGCGCGCCAGCCGATTACCGCTGAGCCGGCGGGCATAAACCAGGGCCAATCCCACCCCGACGGTGGTCAGCGCCGCGGTCCCCGCCACCAGCAGGCTGTTGCCGGCGGCGCGCCAAAACCCGAGCCTCAGCGCGTCCGAGAGGTCGCTTGATGTCTGGGCGATCAGCACCGCCAGTGGCAGCAGGAAGCCGGCCGTCACCGGCACGGCGCAGCCGACCACCACCAGCCCGGCACGCCAGCCGGCCAGATCGGAGAATGGGATCGCGCGGTACCGGCCGGTGGTGTGGTGCACGCGGGCGCCGCCGCGTAGCGCGCGTTCCGCCAGCAGCAGCGCCAACACCCCGACCAGCGCCACCAGGGCGAGCTGGGCCGCCCCCGCCAGGTTGGAGCGCTGCAGCCAGGTGGTATAGATGCTGACGGTGAGCGTTTCGATCCCGAGGTATTGGGCAGCACCCAGATCATTAAGGCATTCCATGGCGGTGAGCGCCACGCCGGCGGCCAGCGCCGGCCGCGCCAGTGGCATTGCCACCGTCCTGAACGCACCGATCGCGGTCTGTCCCAAGGTGCGCGCCACTTCCAACACGCACACCGACTGCTGCGCAAAGCTTGCCCGGGCCGCGAGGTAGACATAGGGGTAGAGCACCGTCGACAGCACCAAAATGCACCCGGGCAGGGTGCGAATGTCCGGAAACCAGTAGTCGCGCGCGCTCTGCCAGCCGAACAGGGCGCGCAGTGCCGTCTGCACCGGCCCGGAATAGTCGAACACCTCGACATAACAATAGGCGACGATGTAGGTCGGCATCGCCAGCGGCAGCACCAACAGGCGATCGAGTAGGCCGCGGCCGGGAAAGCGGTACATGGTCACGAGCCAGGCGGTGCCGGTGCCGATGACAAGCGCCAGCGCGCCGACACCGGCCATCATTAGCAACGTATTGGCCACCGCCCGCGGCAGCACAGTGCCGAAGAGGTGCGGCCAGATCGTCTGCTGCGGAGAGAGCGACAGCACCAGGATAGTGGCGATCGGCAACAGCATGACGCCCGCCAGGGCGCCGGCAATGAGCGTTGCCGGCAGCCCCGCATCAGGCCGGCCTGGCCATCGCCTGGGGCGGACACCGGCAGCGCCAGGCCGCTCCCGGCTCGGGGCATCGGAGGTGGGCCCGGTCACCATGTTCGGTTTTCAAACTCGCTGCCGGGGCCCGCGGGCCTGGTGTGCGGCGATCATAGCCGGCGGCGCGGCGGCCTGGCAGAGCCTTTTGCGGCGCGCGCCAAAAGCGCTTCACACGGGCAGCACGCGGTCCTTACCGAAGGTCACGGTCACGCAGGTGCCCTGACCGGGCGCGCTTTCGATTTGGAGCGAGGCACCATTGGCCTGCGCCAGCGCCTTGGCGAGCGGCAGACCGATGCCCAAGCCGCTGTTGACCGGCCGCAGCTCAATGCGCGCATTGGCGCTGGCAGCGGCCGGTGGCTCACCCATGCCGGGGCCGGTGTCGGCCACGGAAATATGCAACACGCCGCTGGCGGGGTAGACCGCCGACACGCGCACGCGATCGCCGGGCCGGGAGAATTTGATGGCATTGGCGAGCAAATTGAGCAGGATTTGCTTGAGGCTCAGTTCGTCGGCAACGACGTGCGGCGGGTTCGGCGGCAACGCCGCCACCAGGTCGACGCCGGCCCGTTCGGCGACCGGTCGGGCCAGCACCAGGCAGCTCTCGATGACGTCGTCGGCGGCAATATCGGTGAAGGTCAGGGCCGAAGTGCGCGAGCGGTCGAGAAAGCCCTGCAGCATGCCGTCGACCAGCCGCAACACGTGCCGCGCGCTCTCGAAGATATTGGCCGCGTAAGTGCGGTAGCAGGCATTGCCCAGCGGGCCGAAGTGCTCGTCCTTCAGCACCTCGGCATAGGAGATGACGGCGCTGAGCGGCGTCCTGATCTCGTGGGCCAGCTTGGCTTGCTCGACACCCTGCCCGGCGCCCACCTCGGCGCCGCGGACACCGTCTTCGCTGAGCCGGACGGCGAACCTGGCACTCGAGGGCGGATCGGGGCCGCTGATGAGGCAATTGCGCGCCAGGATGCCGCGCCGGGTCCAAAACGTCAGCCGCTGTTCGAGGTCGCAGGCGCTGCGGCCGGCGCGCGCCAGATCGCGCAGCTGCTGCAGAGCCGGCATGGCGCGGTCGATCCAGACCGGGACCCGCTGGCCAGCGTCAAGGCCCCAGGCTTTGCAGCCGGCGGCGTTGGCGGTGACAATGGCCCCCGCCTCGGCGTCGAGCAGATAAGCCGGCGCGGCGGCCAAACCGCCGTCACCCCGTGGGGCTGAGGCCGATGGCTCTGGGGTCGCGGGCATAGGTTGTCGATCGGCGAATCACGTTTCCGGCACCTGGGTAGCGCGAATTGGCCCAAACCGTCCATTGCCCCGGCCGCGGGCCAGCTGCAGCTCGAGCCCCGGCCCACCCGGCGATGGCAACACGTGGGTGCGGCCCCCACTTGGCATGCGCGCGCGCTCCCACTATCTTGCGCCCGACTGCAGGGGTCCTGCCACGGCGGGTCCGGTCAGCGCCTGGATAGGCCGCCTTAGCTCAGCTGGTTAGAGCGCTAGATTGTGGATCTAGAGGTCCCCCGTTCGATCCGGGGAGGCGGTACCAAGTCCGAGGGCCGAGCAAGGCCGGGCAACGCCGGCGATCAGACTTTAAGCGCACGCAGCTCCTCGATGGCCGCGTGCGCGGCAAGCCGCACGGCGTCATCCGCCGCCGTCGCCAGTTCGTTCTCGGCGGCGGCCAGCTCCTCGGCAACCAGCGCCGCGCTCATGGCTTGAACCTCGACGGCGTGCTGGGCCAGCACCGTCAGATGCGCGGCATCGACCTCGGCAAATCCGCCCTTGACGTAGAGGCGCACCTTGCGGCTATCGGCCAGCGCCGCCTCGATCACACCGGGTCGGATGGTCGAGAGCACCGGGGCATGGCCGGGCAGCACGGTAAAGGCGCCCTCCGTGCCCGGCACCACGACCTCGACCGCCTCCTCCGACAACAGCATGCGCTCGGGCGTGACCAGTTCGAACTTGAAAGTATCTGCCATAAGCTGCGGTCTCGTCGCCCGTGCCTTGCGGTTACACCTGAAATCTAGTCGCTGCTGCTGGTCTTGGCGTCGATCTCTTCCGGCGTCTGCAGTTTGCTGCCGCAGAACGGGCAAAAGAAGATCGGGTAGTCGATGGTGTTGGCCTCCGGCTCCTTGCCGTCGAGGCCCAATAGCCCGACCGACATATAAAGAATGCCGTCCTCGTCGACCGCAATCAGCGGCTCGAAATCCTCGCCCGCGATGGCGTCCTTGAGATTCTCGCAACAGTTGCCGAATTTGCCGCTTGCGTCTTCTACTGCCATTGCCCTCGCCTCTCCTTAGGCGGCTTCGGCGAGCTGTTCCGCCTTTGCCACCGCCTCTTCGATTGTGCCGACCATGTAGAACGCCTGTTCCGGCAAATGATCATAATCGCCGGAGCACAGGCCGTTAAAGCCCTTGATGGTATCGGCAAGGTTGACGAACTTGCCCGGTGCGCCGGTGAATACTTCGGCGACGTGGAACGGCTGCGACAAGAAGCGCTCGATCTTGCGCGCACGCGCCACCGCGAGCTTGTCTTCTTCCGACAGCTCATCCATGCCGAGGATGGCGATGATATCCTGCAGCGACTTGTAGCGCTGCAGGATCTGCTGCACCTGCCGCGCCACTCGATAGTGCTCCTCACCGACCACGCGCGGCTCCAGGATCCGCGAGGTCGAGTCGAGCGGATCGACGGCGGGATAGATGCCCTTCTCGGCGATGCCACGCGACAGCACGGTGGTGGCATCGAGGTGGGCAAACGAGGTGGCGGGTGCCGGATCGGTCAGGTCGTCGGCCGGTACGTAGATCGCCTGCACCGAGGTGATCGAGCCCTTTTGCGTGGTGGTGATGCGCTCCTGCAGTGCCCCCATGTCGGTGGCAAGCGTCGGCTGATAGCCGACCGCGGAGGGGATGCGGCCGAGCAGCGCCGACACCTCCGAGCCCGCCTGGGTGAAGCGGAAGATGTTGTCGACGAAGAACAGCACGTCCTGGCCCTGATCGCGGAAATGCTCGGCCACGGTCAAGCCGGACAGGCCGACGCGGGCACGCGCCCCCGGCGGCTCGTTCATCTGGCCGTAGACCAGGGCGCATTTGGAGCCCTGGGTCGAGCCGTTGTTTTTCTTGGGATCCTTGTTGACCCCCGATTCGATGAACTCGTGATAAAGATCGTTGCCCTCGCGCGTGCGCTCGCCGACGCCGGCGAACACCGAATAGCCGCCGTGCGCCTTGGCAACGTTGTTGATCAGCTCCTGGATCAGCACGGTCTTGCCGACGCCGGCGCCGCCGAACAGGCCGATCTTGCCGCCCTTGGCATAGGGCGCCAACAGGTCAACCACCTTGATGCCGGTCACCAGGATCGAGGCCTCGGTCGACTGCTCGACAAAGGCCGGGGCCGGCTGATGGATCACCCGCTTGCTGTCGGTCTTGATCGGACCGGCCTCGTCCACCGGGTCACCGATCACGTTCATGATGCGGCCGAGCGTCTCGTCGCCGACCGGCACGGCAATGGCAGCGCCGGTATCCGTCACCTCCTGACCGCGCACCAGGCCCTCGGTCGAATCCATGGCAATGGTGCGCACGGTGTTCTCACCCAGGTGCTGGGCAACCTCGAGCACCAGCCGGTTGCCGCGGTTTTGCGTCTCGAGCGAATTGAGGATTTCCGGCAGATGCCCGTCGAACTGGACGTCGACCACCGCACCGGTGACCTGGCGAATACGCCCAACCTTGTTGGTAGCCATGGTATGTCTTCACCCTTCGTTGCGTTCAAAGCGCCTCGGCGCCGGAGATGATCTCGATCAGTTCCTTGGTGATGTTGGCCTGCCGCTGGCGATTGTAGCGCAAGGTGACTTTGTCGATCATGTCGCCGGCGTTGCGGGTGGCGCTGTCCATGGCGCTCATGCGCGCGCCCTGTTCGGAGGCGGCATTTTCCAACAGGCCACGGAAGATCTGGCTGGCGACGTTGCGCGGCAACAGCTCGCTCAAGATCTCGGTCTCACCGGGCTCGTACTCGTAGATCGCCTGCGCCGCAGCATCGTCGCCGTCGCCGTCGCCCTCCGGCAACTTGGCGGGAATGAGCTGCAGTGCCGTCGGCCGTTGCGTGATCACCGACTTGAACTCGGAAAAGTACAAGGTGGCGACGTCGATCTCGCCGGCCTCGAACATGCTGAGCACCTTGTTGGCAATGCCGGCAGCGACGTCGAAGCCGATCTGCTTGAGGCCCCGCAGATCGACCCGGTCGACGATCTGGCGACCGTAGGAGCGGCGCAGATTGTCGGCGCCCTTGCGCCCGACCGAGAGGATCTTCACGGTCTTGCCGGCGGCGATCAGCCGTTGCGCATCCTGCCGGGCGAGCTTGGCAATATTGGAATTGAAGCCGCCGCACAGCCCGCGTTCGGCCGTCATCACCACCAACAGGTGCACGTCGTCCTTGCCGGTTCCGACCAGGAGCCGCGGCGCGTTGGCCTTGTTGGCGCGCTTGTTCAGATTGGCGAGCAGCCGGTCCATGCGCTCCGCGTACGGGCGCGCCGCCGTCGCCGCCTCCTGGGCGCGGCGCAGTTTGGCCGCCGCCACCATTTGCATGGCCTTGGTGATCTTGCGCGTCGCCTTGACCGAGGCGATGCGATTGCGAAGGTCTTTCAGGCTCGGCATGGCGCCGTTAAACCCGCGTTATGGGGTGAAGGATTTGGCGAACGCGTCGAGCGCCGCGACCAGCTTCTTCTCGGTCTCGGGCTTCAACTCCTTGGCCGAGCGGATATCCTCGAGGATCTCGCCGTGCTGATCGCGGATGTTGCGCAGCATCTCACCCTCGAAGCGGCCGACGGCCTCAACCGGAATCGGATCGAGATAGCCGCGGGTGCCGGCAAAGATCGACACCACCTGCTCCTCGACCTTCATCGGCGAGAACTGAGGCTGCTTCAGGAGCTCGGTCAGGCGCGAGCCGCGCGCCAGCAACCGTTGCGTCACCGCATCAAGATCGGAGCCAAACTGGGCAAAGGCCGCCATTTCCCGGTATTGCGCCAGCTCACCCTTGATGCGCCCGGCGACCTGCTTCATGGCCTTGATCTGCGCCGAGGAGCCGACGCGCGACACCGAGATGCCGACGTTCACCGCCGGCCGGATGCCTTGATAGAAGAGGTCGGTCTCGAGAAAGATCTGCCCGTCGGTGATGGAGATGACGTTGGTCGGGATATAGGCGGAGACGTCGTTGGCCTGGGTCTCGATCACCGGCAAGGCGGTGAGCGAGCCGGCACCATGGTCCTCGTTGAGCTTCGCCGCACGCTCGAGCAGGCGCGAATGCAAATAGAACACGTCGCCGGGATAGGCCTCGCGGCCCGGCGGCCGGCGCAGCAGCAGTGACATCTGCCGATAGGCGACCGCCTGCTTGGAGAGATCGTCGTAAGCGATCACCGCATGCATGCCGTTGTCGCGGAAGTACTCACCGATGGTGCAGCCGGCAAACGGCGCCAGAAACTGCATCGGTGCCGGATCGGAGGCGGTTGCCGCCACCACCACGGAGTAGTCGAGCGCGCCTTGCTCCTCCAGCACCTTGACGAACTGGGCCACCGTCGAGCGCTTTTGCCCGACCGCGACGTAGACGCAGTAGAGCTTGACCTTCTCGTCGCCGGAGGCGTTGAGCGGCTTCTGGTTGAGAATGGTATCGAGAATGATGGCGGTCTTGCCGGTCTGCCGATCGCCGATGATGAGCTCGCGCTGGCCGCGGCCGATGGGAATGAGGGCATCGATCGCCTTGAGGCCGGTCGCCATCGGCTCGTGCACCGACTTGCGCGGCAAGATGCCGGGCGCCTTGACGTCAACCTGCATGCGCTTGTCGGCCTTGATCGGGCCCTTGCCGTCGATCGCATTGCCGAGCGCATCGACCACACGACCTAACAGACCCTTGCCGACCGGCACCTCGACGATGGCGCCGGTGCGCTTGACGGTGTCGCCCTCCTTGATGGTGCGGTCATCGCCGAAGATCACCACGCCGACGTTGTCGGCCTCGAGGTTGAGGGCCATGCCGCGAATGCCGCCGGGAAACTCCACCATCTCGCCGGCCTGCACCTTGTCGAGACCGTAGACGCGGGCAATGCCATCGCCGACCGACAGCACCTGGCCGATTTCAGAGACCTCGGCTTCCTTGCCGAAGTTCTTGATCTGCTCTTTGAGGATCGAGGAGATCTCCGAGGCCCGAATATCCATCAGGCGATACCTTTCATAGCGACTTTGAGATTGTTGAGCTTGGTGCGCAGCGAGCTGTCGATCATCTTGCTGCCGACTTTGACGATCAGGCCGCCAAGCAGGTTGGGATCGACCCGGGTGCGGATTTGAACGTTCTTGCCAATCGAAGCCCTGAGGCTATCGGACAACACTTTGAGCTGGTCCGTCGATAGCGGGTGGGCGGAGGCGACGTCGGCGCTGACCTCGCCACGCTCGCGCGCCAACAGGTTTTGAAACCCCTTCAGCATATCAGCCAGCGCGAACAGGCGCCGGTTGCGCACGATCAGCTGCAGAAAGTTGCCGGTGAGCCCGGAAATACCGGCCTTGGCGAGGAGCGCGGTCAGCGCCCGCGCCTGCGCCTCGGCGGCAATGACGGGGCTCTTCACCAAGCGCGTCAGATCCGGGCTCGTCTCCAGCATGGCTTGGAAGGTCGCCACGTCGCGCTCGACCACCTCGAGCTGGCGTTCGTCTTTGGCAAGCTCGAACAGGGCGACCGCATAGCGCCCTGCCATGCTCGCCATCATGGGATCATCCGTGGCCAAATGCGTCTCTCGCCCAAGAACTTTCAGAGAACAGCCGTCGGCTGATCGCGTCCAGCCCTGCCCCAGCCTTGCGCGACGGGCCGCAAGGCCAAATGCCCTCGGTTGCATGCGGGGGGATACGGGGGCGCGTTCGGCAACCACGCACCCCGCACGCAGGCGCCCGCGCATAGCACGGGTGGCCGTGACCAGCAACCGGCCGGCGCTGGATCGAATGCCGCATCGCGCCGCCGCGACGGAGCCGGGCGCCAATCGCGTTATATCCGCTAAGTCGCTGCCCGGGGGCGTTGGGTCATTCCCCACTACAGGAGAGGTGTTATGCTGAAATGGTCAGTTTTGCCGGTGGCTGCGGCCCTGGCATTGGGTTCGCTCGAGGCGGCGGCGGCGCCAACTGTCACGAGCGCGCTGCCGGTCTTAGCCACGCCTGCCGGCGACGCCGTCCATCAGGTCGACTGGCGCGGCCGCGGCGGCGGCTTTGGACGTGGTCTCGGCGTCGGGCTCGGCATCGGGGTGCTTGGCGCCATCATCGCCAATGAAGCCTACCGGCCGCGGCCCGGCTACTACTACGATGACTATGCCTACGATGGGCCCTACTACGAGCCAGCCGACTATGCTGGTGACCCGCGCAAGCTGTGCGCCCAGAACTTCCGATCGTTTGAGTGGAGGACCGGCCTTTACACCACCTATGCCGGCGAAAAACGGCTTTGCCCGTATCTGCGCTAGCGCGAGCCAAAGTTTGTGGGCGGATTACGGGCCGGGCCATCCCTTCGGGGATGGCCCGCTTTTTTGGGGGGGCCAACGGCCCGCTCAAAGAAAATTATAGGGATCGATATCGACGGTCAGCCGCACGTCGGTCGGCAGCTTGTTGAGCTGGCCGAGCCACAGCCGCAGATAGCCCTGCAGATCGAGCTCGCGCGGCGCCTTGACCAGCAGCCGCCAGCG
>DATFXD010000009.1:0-6386 GCA_035258605.1 Hyphomicrobiaceae bacterium
CTGCGGCGGCGCCGCGCAAGCTCGCGGGGGTCGGGGACCCGCCCCAGACTTTTGAGCTCGCGGCGTCCGTTGCCTAAGAGCTCGGAACAAACCGCAGGCCAGCGCTGCGGCTCGGCGGCACCGCCTCGGTCCAGCGCCGGCCTGAAGCGTTCGATCCACAGCATGGGATCAAGCGCACCAGCGAACGCAAGATCGGCGTATCTATGCTATGGGGTGCTGCTACGGCTCGCATCACGCGATGCCGACGCGAGCACTGTCGATGGCATGCACGCAATGCGAATGACTGCGGAAATACGCTGGTTCTGGTCGGGACGCCCGCCGCGGGACTTCGACGCCTGGTTCAGGACCGCAGGCCCGTCGTGGGACCGCGCCAGCGATAGCAAAACGCGCACCGATGCCTATCTTCGTGATCATGCGCAGACCGTGCTCGGCATCAAACAGCGGGGCGGTAGCACCGGCGTCGAGATCAAAGGATTGATCAGCACACGCGCAACACTGCTCGAGCTCGCCGGTTGCGCCGCTCCCGTTGGGCTGTGGGGCAAGTGGCCGTCAACCTTGGCACTTGATCAGCGTCGCCTGATTCGCATCGAGAAGCAGCGCTGGATGCGAAAATTCTGCGTCGAGGCCGGCGCCGCCAGGGAACTTCCGACCGGTGATGCCAGCCTTCGCACCTGCGGCTGCGATGTCGAATTGACCTTGCTTGAGGGACCCGACGGCTCGCTGTGGTGGACGCTTGGCTTTGAGGCCTTCGGCGCCTTCGATCGGGTCGAGGAGGATCTCGCCGCCACCGTTGCTGCCCTGACGCGTCGGTCTCCGCCGCGCCTCAACGACGGTCAGGCCAATGGCTATCCGGGCTGGCTGGCTGCCCGGCAGTGGTAGTCCTCGGCGAGGGGCCCCGCGTCCTTGCGTGCCAGGTCGCGCGGCAAAGGCCGGAGAGATGGCCGCCGCGCGCGGGCTAGGAGGCTTCGGTGGGGGTGCCTTGCCGCCACAGCTGTTTGAGCTGGGATGTCTGCCGCAGCCACAGCCCCCTGAGGCCGATGACGGATGCGCTTGTTCCACCGAGCATCAGGAGGGAGAGGGCAAACACGGCGAGCGCCATCAACAATCCGGCAAAGATGACATCGCTGGCAAAGTGCGCGCCCTGCACGATCCGTACGGCGCCAGCGGTGAGCCCGGCGGCCGTCCCAACCACCACCAGCGTCGCCGTCCACTGCGGAACCACAGCGGCTGCCGCATAGAAGGCCACAAACACGGAGGCGGCCTCGCCGCTGACGAATGAACAGTTCTTTCGGCATTGTTTGGTGGGCAGCAGCGCTGGGGTAAAGAGCTTATCGCCGCCGAATGCGGCGACCTGCTTCGGCCGCGCGCGACCCCATTGGTCCTTGAACGTGAGGTTGGCGAGCAGGCCCGGGCCGACCCCGAGGCACACCACGAGAAACAACCACTGCTTGCGGCTGAAGCCTCGCGCGCGGCCCATAGCGGCGCCGATCAAGCCCGCCAGCGACAACGCCGCGCAGCCAAAGTAGAAGACGATAAATCCGGCCCGCACGGCGGCAAGCCAACTCACCCGCGCCCCCAGGAAGCCTGTGGCCGGGGAATAGACCGCGCGGCTGATCCAAAGATCGAGATCGGGAAAGATAACGAACGCCGCCCCGGCGGCCATCGCCAGCGACAGGGACCAGCGCCAGGCCCCCAATCGCGCCTTACTTTGAGCCTCGGCAATAACTTCAACGCCAACTGACATCTCACCCCCCTGATCGCAACGGCACGCCCCGGCGACACGTTGGGCGAGGGCTGTGAAGGGAACGTAGGGGTTTTAAGAACGATTAGTGACAGCTGGGCGCTGTTGCATCCCCGCCTCAGCCATCATCCCACGGCAGCGCCCGATCATCGACCGGGCACCATCAGAAACCTCGCCAGCGTGGCAACACGCGGCGCATATTCACAAATCCGTCACAAAACCATCATCTCCCCGTCGTGGGGCGTTGCCAGCGTCCCGCCCCGCGCGCCCCGTGGGGAAACATCAACAGCAAACACACGCATCGAGCATGCAAGAAACAGCGCGGCCGCACGATATCTTGGCGGTCACTCCACCGGAGATCTCGACCTCTCCTGAGCTTTCCATCGTCGTGCCGACCTTGAACGAGAACGACAACGTGCCGCGTCTCGTTTCACAGCTCGCGCGCGCCCTCGGATCGGTGCGCTGGGAAGTGATCTTCGTCGATGATGACAGCGTCGATGGCACGGCGGCGACCGCGCGCCGCCTGGCCCGGCGCGACCCACGGGTTCGGTGCATGCGCCGCATCGGGCGCCGCGGTCTTGCCGGCGCCTGCATCGAAGGGATGCTGGCGGCATCGGCACCGGCCATCGTCGTCATGGACGGGGATTTGCAGCACGATGAGACCTGCCTGCCGCAGATGCTGCAGCACTTCCGTCGCGGCGCCGACCTGGTGGTTGCGACCCGGCGGACCCAGGCTGGCGTGGTGACCGGTGGCTTTTCCGCAGTGCGCCAGTGGGGCAGCCGATGGGCGACAGTGCTTGCCCGGCGCTTGACCGGCGTTACCGTCACAGACCCCATGAGCGGTTTCTTCCTGATCCGCCAGGACGCCTTTGAGGCCATCGCGCCGCGGCTGTCGACGCAAGGCTTCAAGCTGCTGCTCGACATCATGGCCTCGCAGCAGGTGCCCCTGGTGGTACGAGAGGTGCCGTACAGCTTTCGCCCGCGCCAGTACGGGGAATCCAAACTCGATAGTATGGTCGTGCTCGAATATTCGGGCCTGCTGCTGGCCAAGTTGACCGGTGACCTGCTCTCGACCCGATTTCTGTTATTCATGCTGGTGGGCGCCAGCGGCCTGATCGTGCATCTGGTCGCCCTGCAGGCCGCGCTGAGCCTGTTCGGTTTTGCATTCGACGTTGCCCAAACCTGTGCCGCCTACCTCGCCATGACTTGGAATTTCTTTGTCAACAACCTTTTCACCTATCGCGACCGCCGGTTGCGCGGCACCGCGGTGGTCAAGGGGCTTGTCTCCTTTTACGTCGTGTGCAGCGTCGGGGCCGTCGCCAATATCGGCGTCGCGAACTGGATTTATGGTGGGCGGCCGACCTGGTGGTTGGCGGGGACGGCGGGCGCCCTGATGGGTGCCGTTTTCAACTACGCCGCGAGTTCGACCTTCACCTGGCGCCAGCGCTAACGTGCCGTTGCGATCATGACGCCAGACGCGATCCACCGCCCACCGCCGCTGCTGCTCGGCACCATCGCGGTCATGGCCGTGTTGCGCGCCGTGGTTGCCGCCTCGACGGACCTTGTCGACGACGAGGCCTACTATCGGCTGTGGGCGCTGGCCCCGGCGCTCTCCTATTACGACCACCCGCCGATGGTGGCCTGGATGATCGCCGCCGGGCGCTTCCTGGGCGGCGACAATGCCTTTGGGATCAGACTGGCCACGCTCGTCACCGGCCTGTTGGGCCCGCTTCTGCTTTGGCGCACGACCCTCCTGTTGTTTGGTGCAAAAGTGGCCGAGTGGTCGGTCTGGTTTGCTCTCGCCATGCCGCTGTTGACCGTCGGTGGTGTCGTCATCACGCCAGACACACCGAGCGTGCTGTTTTGGGGGCTGACCGGCTGGGCGATGGCGGAACTTTATGCCTCGCGCAACCCGACCTGGTGGCTGGTCGTGGGCCTATGCGCCGGGCTCGGCCTGTTGTCAAAGTACACCAACCTGTTCGTTGCTGCCGGCATCCTCCTGTGGCTCATCAGTGGACCGGAGAACCGGCGCCACTTCCGCAGCTGGCAACTCTGGGCGGGCGGGGCTGTCGCCGGTCTCTTGACCTTGCCGGTGGTGGTGTGGAATTGGCAGCATGGTTGGGCGTCGTTCGCCAAACAATTCGGACGCGTCACCCGCGAGCCGGGGTTTGCCCCCACTTATGTACTGGAGTTCGTCGCCAGCTTCATTGGGTTGGCGAGCCCCATCATCGCCGTTTTTGCCGCTGTTGGGTTGTGGATGGTGCTCAAGGCTGCCGTCGCTCGGCGCGACCAGCCCTCCATCCTGCTGGCGTCCAGCGTGTTGCCGCTACTCGGCTACTTTTTTGTGCACGCGCTGCACGCGCGGGTACAGCCCAACTGGTTGGCGCCGCTCTATCCCGCGTTTGCGACCTGCGCCGCCATCGCCGCCAAGGCCGGATCGGAGCGACCGGGTGGTTTCGGCGCCCGCGCCGCCACTGCCGCCCTGGCGCTCGGATTTGCCTTGTCGGCGCTGCTCTCGGTGCACGCCGTTTACCCGTTGGTGCTGCGGGCGGCCGCGAAAGATCCGAGCAGCCAAATGCGGGGCTGGCGCGCGTTTGCTGCCGAGGTCGATCGCCTGCGGGTGGCAAACGGCGCCTGCTGGATTGCCACCTCGCACTACAGCATCACCGGGCAATTGGCCTATCACCTGGGCGCGCGTGCCCCGGTTGTGCAGCTCAACGATCCAATCCGCTTCGTGCACCTGCCACCGGTCAGTGGGGACACACGCCAGTGTCCGGCGCTCTACGTCGAGCTCGTCCGCCGCCCGCCGCCGGCCGAGCTTGCCTCGCGCTTTGGGTCGATCAGGTCGCTTGGCACACTGTCGCGCAGCGATCATGGGCAGCGCCTTGCCGACTACAGCATCGCCCTGTTATCCGATCGGCTCGATCCCGTGATCGCGCCCACCGCGCCGGCATCACCATGATCACCACCGCCATAGCACCGCCGGGGTGCGCCAGGTTTCGCGCCCCACTCGCTTCGACGCTCACGTCAGCGCGCCACACCGACGGTCATCAAAATCAGCTATGGGCGGCGGACGATCTCGTTTAAAGCCACGGCTTGCGCCAGCAGGGCGTGCCATGACGCCTGTTAAAAATGCAGCCAAAGTTGAGCCGATGCTGCCATCTCGTGCAAAACTAGCAGGCCCTCCCCCGCGCTCTGGCCAAGCCGCCACCACTCGCCGCCAGCTGTTGACGTCGTCGGCGCTGTTTGCCGCTGGTCTTCTGACGCCGCGCTACGGGGCGCTGGCCAGCCGGGGCAACCCGTTTACGCTTGGCGTTGCCTGTGGTGATCCCTCGCCCGACGGTTTCGTGTTGTGGACACGGTTGGCTCTGGAGCCGCTGGCACCGGACGGTTTGGGCGGCATGCAAGCGCCGGTACCGGTAGCATGGGAACTGGCCGCCGACGACGCCATGCGGCAGGTGGTTCGGCGAGGAACGGTGGAGGCAGTCGCACCGTCGGCACACGCCGTCCATGTCGAACTCGCTGGGCTCGAGCCCAACCGGCCCTATTGGTATCGCTTTACGGCGCTGGGGGAGCAGAGTGCCATCGGCCGCGCCCGCACCGCACCCGCCCCGGGCGACCGGCTCGACCGGCTGCGCTTTGCCTTCGCCTCCTGCTCCAATTGGCAATTGGGCTACTTCAGTGCCTACCGGCATATGGTCGAGGAACAACCCGATCTCGTGGTTTTTCTGGGCGACTACATCTATGAGTCGACCATCTCCGCGACGTCCGCAGCGGCGGCGCACATCGTGCGCAAACACGATGGCCCCACCGCCACCGATCTCGTTGGCTACCGCAACCGTTACGCGCTCTATCGCACCGATCCGGATCTGCAGGCGCTGCACGCCGCAGCGCCCTGTCTCGTGACCTGGGACGATCACGAGGTCGAGAACGACTACGCCAATCAATGGTCGCAGGACATGCGAGTGACGCCGGAGGAGTTTCTGCGTCGACGGGCGGCCGCCTATCGGGCCTATTATGAGCATATGCCGCTGCGCCTGCGGGCGCTGGTCCAGGCCCAAACTGTGCGCCTCTATGGTCGCGCGCGGTTCGGCGACCTCGTCACATTCTCGATGCTCGACGGCCGCCAGTATCGCTCCAAGCAGCCCTGCGAGGTGCCGCCGTCCCGTCGCGGACACGTGGCGCGCGACAGCTGCAGCGAGCGCCGCGATCCGCAGCGCACGCTGCTTGGCGAGGAGCAGGAGCAATGGCTCCTCGAGGGCTTCCAGCGGGCCGATACCGCTTGGAATATCCTGGCGCAAGGCCAGCTGGTGGCGCAGCTGCGGCAAAAGGACTACAGCGGCGAAGTCGGGTACTGGACCGACGCTTGGGATGGATATCCGGCGGCGCGCCAGCGCCTGCTCGAGGCGATCGCCCAATCGCGACTGGCAAATCCTGTGTTCATTGGCGGCGATATCCACTCGTTTTGGGTCACCGATCTCAAGGCGAACTTCGATGAGCCGCGCTCGCCGACCGTGGCCACCGAATTGGTCGGAACGTCGATCACATCCGACCCGCCGCCCTACGGCCTGATCGCCAAAGTGCTCCCCGAAAATCCCCACGTGCGCTATTTCGAAAGCCGGCATCGCGGCTATGTGACGGTCGA
>DATFXD010000010.1:0-13100 GCA_035258605.1 Hyphomicrobiaceae bacterium
CTCTGGGAAGAGACTAACAACCGCCAGCTCGGCCGCAATAAGGTGCCGGTCGGCGTCCGCCTGCCCACGCGCGAGGATGCCCTGGCTTTGGCTGGCAAGACCGAAGAGGCCGCGCGCTTCGATGGCCTGATGGGTACGACGCTGACGCGCTTTCCTCTGTTGCGCGACTGGCTGGCAAAGCAGCCCCTGCGCGCACTCCACTACGCCGACGACTGGGGCCGGATCCTCGATTGCCTCACTTGGTTTTACGACCACCCCAGCTCCGGCGTCTACGTGCGTCAGATCGACGTTGCGGGTGTCGACACCAAGTTCATCGAGGCCCGCAAGGCGCTGTTGGCGGAGCTGCTCGACATCGTTCTGCCGGCCGATACCATCGACGCGCTTGCCACCGGCAGCAAGGGCTTCGAGGCGCGTTATGGCTTGCGCGCCAAGCCAAGCCAGGTGCGCTTCCGCATGCTCGACGCGCGCCATGCCATTGCCGGGCTCACGGACCTGACGGTGCCGGCCGAGCAGTTCGCGCGTCTGGCACTCGGCGTCGCGCGCGTGTTCGTGGTCGAGAACGAGATCACCGGGCTGGCCTTTCCGTCGACGGCCGACAGCATGGTCGTGCTGGGCCTCGGCCATGGTGTAAGCCTGATATCTTCCGCGCGCTGGCTCGGAGAGCGTGAGGTCTACTACTGGGGCGACCTCGACACGCACGGTTTCGCCATGCTGGACCGGCTGCGCGTGAGCTTTCCTGCTACCCGCTCGTTGTTGATGAACCGTGCGACGTTGCTGGCGCACCAACCGCTGTGGGGCACCGAGGAAGCCCAGCATATCGCGGCGCTCGGCCGTCTGACACCCGACGAGGCTGCGCTCTACGCCGACCTCCGCTATGACCGCCTTGGCCGCTCTGTGCGGCTGGAGCAGGAGCGCATCTCATTCGGCTGGCTCCACCGCGCGCTCGAAGCTCTGTGACGCCTGGTGCGGCCCGACGCGGGTCGTCGGACGGCTACCGGAAATGGATCGCCGCACGCTGCGCCCGCCGAGGTCGCTCGCCGCCGCCGCAGTCGCGCAGCCGGCATGGCCCTGGCGTTTTTGCCCCGATCAGCTCGCAAATCCACCCGCACGACACAGCTGTCCGGGTCGTCACAATGGTGTGGTGCGCGCCGATCGAGCCGCCGGGCTAGTGCTGCAGTACTGGATTGCGGGCCCGCTGCGCAAACCAGAACGAGGCCTGGGCCAAGACACCGGTGGCCACCAGCACCAGGCCGGCGGAAAGTGCGGGATTGGCGCCGATGCCACTCAGGGACGCACAGGCCGCGCCGACGATCATCTGGGTAAAACCATAAAGACCCGAGGCAGAGCCACAGACCGAAGGATTGATTTCGAGCGCCTGGGCCAGGGCCGCCGGTGAGGCCATGCCCGCGCCGTAGCTCAGCAACAGCATCGGCACGATGGTCGACAGCACGGTGAGTGAACCGGTGGCGGCAACCAGGAGAAAGACCAATGCGGCGAGGCAACTGATCAGGTTACCGCCAACCATCAACCGACTGGTCGGCGCCCTGCCGATCAGACGGCTGGCAGTCAGACTCCCGAACCAAGCCCCCAGGATGTTCACGGTCAGATAGGTGCCGACCTCGTGTGCCGGTCTGTGCAGCTGATTGGTGAAGATGAATGGCGCCGCGCCGATGAAGGCATAGATGCTGGTGGTGGCACAGCCGCCGCCGATCGCATAGCCCAGGAAGCCGCGCGATCGCAACAGCAGGTCGTAGCCGCGGAGCACGGCCCCGATATCCTGGCCGCGTCCGGCGGACGTTTCCGGCAGCCGGCGCCAGATCAGCGCGAGGTTGGCGAGGCCGAGCAACGACAGCGCGGCAAAGATCGACCGCCACCCGGTGGTCGCAGCCAGAGCCGCGCCGACCAGAGGTGACAGCCCGGGCCCCGCCATCACCATTAGGTTCATCAGCGACAGATTGCGCGCCGCGTCGTCGCCAGATGCAGTGTCGCGGACGATGGCCCGCCCCAGGACTAGACCGGCGCAGCCACCAACGGCTTGGATAAGCCGCGCCATGATCAGCGCATTGATGGTCGGTGCCACCATGGCTGCAAGGCTCGACCCGGCATAGATGAGCATTCCAACAACCAGCACCGGCCGACGACCGAAATGATCGGAGATCGGGCCGTAGGTGAGCTGCCCGAGCGCCAAACCGACGATATACGCGCTCAAGGTCAGCTGCGTCGTGCTGGCGCTGGCGTCAAAATCGTGGGCCACCAGCTGCAACGCCGGCACAAAGATGTGCATCGCTAGCGTGCCGCTGAGCGTAATCAGCGCCAGCAACCAGAGCGGCGAGGTCGTTGTCAGCGGTCGTGCCGCAGAACCTCGATCAGGGCCAGCTTTGCTCACCACTGACTGCCCCTGTCATTGCGCCGGAGCAGAATTTGGCAAATGTGGGCCAGGGTCTTGCGCGTGGCCGCGATATCGGCCTGCGGCAGTCCGGCGAGCAACTCCTGCTCCAGATCCTGCGATGTACGCTCCAGTCGATTGACCAGGGCGCGACCAGCCCCGGTGATCACAATGGCTTTGGCTCGGCGATCCGCCGCGTTGGCGCCACGCTCGATCAGACCCGCCGCTTCCAGGTTGCCGAGCACACGAACGACGGACGAACTGTCGAGCGACAGTGCGCTCGCAATGTCTCGCTGGCGTAACGGCTTGCTCGACCGGGACAGCTGCAGCAACGGCATCCATGTCGCCTCGGTCATATCGAATTGCCGCAGCCTGAGATCGATGGCGCGGCGCCACTGGCGGCCGGCGACGCCAATCAACGTTCCCATGCGTTTGTTTTCTGCCGCCGCTTCCATCTTTGACTGGCGCATAACGCGCTCCAAGAAATAGTTGGTATATCATCTAAATAGATGACATACCAACTATCGTCAAGCGCGCCCCGCTGCGCAAGCCGACGTGGCGGCATGGAGGCCAAGGGCTGCAACAGCGGCCTTGCGGCGTTCACTTGACGGGCGGAACAGCGGCTTGCCTTTCTCGACGATAGAGAGGGCGAGTGCCGCCCCCGTTGCTGGTGCCAACGTTCCATGCGGCGTCGACCGCGCCCCCGGGGTAAAACAGCACGTCGCCGGCCTGATCTCACCGGTGGTCTGGCCTCGACCTGCTAGAGTGCCGAGGACACGGATCATCTCTTCGCCAGGATGCGTGCGCCGAGGGCGATGCCACTGCCGGCATCAGCTGCAGATGACTGGACGACCGCGCGTCCGGAACGCTCACGTCATGGCGCTGAAAATCGCTGCGCTGGCAGCCCGGTTGCTGCGCCCGAGGCCAGCGGCGACCCAAACCGCTGGCCGCGATCAGAGCCCGCCGGGCGATGCTCCGCGGAAGTTTCCGGCTTGCGCCTTTGACGTGCTTAGGGAGCTGACCGAAGCGGTTGAAACGCGGCACGCAGCTCGGAAGCGAACAGCTCGGGCTGCTCCCATGCCGCAAAGTGTCCGCCCCTGTCGACCTCGTGGAAATAGATCAAGTTGCGATAGGCACGCCGGGCCCATGTCTCCGGGGCGCGGTAGACATCATCTGGAAATACCGTGATGGCTACCGGCAGCGAGATGTCGGCGGTCTTCTGCGCGGCCGCGACAAGGACGCTGCCTCGAGCGCCGTTCTCCCAATAGAGCCGCGCCGACGAGGTTGCGGTGTTGGTCAGCCAATAGAGTGTAATGTTGTCGAGCACGTCGTCCTTGGTCGGCGACTTGTCAGGATCGGCGCCGTAGGTCCACTGCGTGAAGCCCGGATGTACCAGGATCCATGCCGCAAGGCCGACCGGGGAATCCGTCGCCCCATAGCCGACCGTCTGCGGGCGAGCGGTCAACATCGTAAAGTATGCCGAGTTCCCGCTTTTCCCGGACGCCATCAGGCCGTCGAATACTGCGCGTTCCCGTTCGGACAAGCCCGCCGGCACGGGCCCGCCGGTGAGCGCAGCTGCCACCTCCGGCGGCAGCGTCGCCGGCAAGTTGATGTGGATGCCGAGCAAGCCTGCCGCCGCCTGGCGCGCCATGGCGCTGGCAACGGGGGTGCCCCAATCCCCGCCCTGGGCAACGTAGCGGGTATAGCCGAGGCGCTTCATCAGTTCCGCCCACGCCCGCGCGATGTGGTCGGGATCCCAGCCGGTGGTGGTCGGCTTGCCGGAGAAGCCGTAGCCCGGCAATGAAGGGATCACCACGTCGAACGCATCCTCGGCACGGCCGCCATGCGCGATTGGATCGGTGAGCGGCCCGATCAGCTTGAGTTGCTCGATGATGGATCCCGGCCAACCGTGGGTGATGATCACCGGCAGCGCATTGTTGTGCCGCGATCGGACGTGAATGAAGTGAATGTCGACCCCCTCGATATTGGTCGTGAACTGCGGCAGGGCATTGAGCCTGGCTTCGGTCTTGCGCCAGTCGTAACCGCTGCTCCAGTACCGAACCAGCTCCTGCAGCTTGGTCAGCTGCGCGCCCTGCGACTGATCGGCGACGGTTTCCTTATCGGGCCAGCGGGTCGCGGCCAGCCGTTGCCGCAGATCGACGAGCTCTTGCTCTGGAATACTGATACGGAAGGGATGGATTGCGTCGCCCGGGGCGGCCGCGGCCGGAGCCGCCTGAAGGACGCTGACGGTACTCGCAACTGCAATACCGATCGCGGCCGTCATCAACAGCTGGCGCCAACTCGGCGATGACATCGGAAACATTGGCGGTCTCCCTGCTTCGAGCGGAGCTGGCGTTAGCCGAACGGCAGCACCTCGCCGGCTTCGGGCCCTCAACATAGCAAACGGCGCTTGCAACCGGATCGCCTGGCCGACACTTCGGTATGACCAGAACAAAACAGTGGCGCGAAATTTGGTCATTTAGCGTTAATGGGCATTGCCGGCGCCGGCTGGCGCAGCGGCCTTGGCCGCGAACAGCACGGCTACGGCGGCGACCGCCAGCACCACACCGATGACGGCGAAGGTATCGCTGAAGCCAATGATCAATGCCTGGCGCTTTACGATGTTGCCGAGAGCGACGATGGCTTTGTGTTGCGCAAGGGCGATGTCGGAAACACCATGCGCGACGAAATAGTTGGTCAACTCCGCAAGCCGTTCGCGTACTTCATCGCGTGCCAAGTTCACGGATTGCCCAATGATGTTGGAATGGTACTGCTCACGCTTGGTCAACACCGTGGCGAGGGTTGCCGTGCCGACCGCGCCGCCGAGATTGCGCAACATGTTCGACAGGCCGGACGCGGCCCCTGCCTCACTGGCTGCGATGCCCGCGGTCGTGATCGCGCTGATTGGCGTCAGCACCAGCGCCTGGCCGATGGCGCGCACGATATTAGGGATCCAGAACTGGTCACCGGCTGAATCGGGCGACAGCCAGATGTTCATGAAGGCGCTGGCGGCGAAGATGCTGATGCCGACGAAGGCGATGTAACGCGCATCGTAGCGCTTCATCAAAAGTGGCACGATCGGGATCAGCAGCAACTGCGGCAGCCCGGTCCAGGCCAGCACGTTTCCGATCTGCTCGGCGTTGTATCGCTGCACCTGCCCCAAATACTGCGGAAGGATGAACACCGTGCCGAACAGCGCAAAGCCGACAAGGACATTGACGAGCACGCCAATGGCGAAGTTGCGTCGCTTCAAGAGGCGGAGATTGACGAGAGGCTTGTCGATGGTGAGTTCGATCACAATGAAAGCCGTTAGGAATACCAAGGCTACGATCGCCAGGTTGAAGATGAATGGCGAAGCGAACCAGTCATCCTTGTTGCCTTCTTCAAGCACGGTTTGCAGCGCCGCAAGACCGATCGCCATGGTGCCGATGCCCGCCCAGTCCCCTTCCTTGAGCAGCGCCAGCTGCATTGGCTTGCGCTCCAAGGTGAAAGCCAACGCCACCACCATGACGATGCTTGGCGGCGTATTGACAAAGAAGATGGTTTGCCAACCGTAGTTCTCGGTCAGGTAGCCGCCGATGGTGGGACCAATGGCGGGCGCGAAGGTGACGGCGAGCGCGAAACAGGCGAGCCCAATCGGTTGCTGCGCCTTCGGCAGCTTGGTCAGTACCATGGTGAAGGCCATGGGAATCAGCACGCCGCCGGCAAATCCCTGCAGACCGCGCATGACGATCATCGAGCCAAGATCATGCGTGAACGCGCAAGCGATCGAGAACAACGGAAACAGCACCGCATTGGCCAGCATATAGCGTCGGAACGAGAACACGCGGCTCATGAAGTCGGTCAGTGGGATGACGATAATCTCGCCAATCAGATAGGAGGTCGAGATCCAGGCACCGTTGTCGACGCCCGTGCCGATGCCGCCTTCGATATCAAGCAGCGAGGCATTGGTGATTTGGATATTGAGGATTGCCATAAAGGCGCCAACCATGCCGGCGAGCACGGCGATCCACGCCGTGAGGCTGGCCTTGTCGCCTGCTGCATCGGTGGTGGCCGGTGCGTCGCGCCGATCACCCGGAATGGGGATGTGGGCTGTGGTTGCCATGGTGAGCCTTCGCGACCGTGGGTCGACACATTAGCACTTCAATCGTTGCGAACCAGCGTCGTGGCGGCGCTCAGGTTGGCGACCTTGGTGTCGATGGTGGTGATGACCGACATGCCCGGGCGCAGCACTTCGGTGGGCGACTGGGCCGGGTCGAGAACGATCTTTACGGGAATGCGCTGCACGACTTTGGTGAAGTTGCCCGTGGCATTGTCCGGCGGCAGCAGCGCAAACTCCTGGCCACTTGCCGGAGACAGGCTGTCGATGTGGCCGCGGAAGCGCCGGCCAGGATACATATCAACGCTGATCGTGACGGGCTGTCCGCGCTGGACGCTGGCTAACTGCGTCTCCTTGTAGTTGGCGACAACATAGGCCAGATCGACTGGCACCAGCGACATCAGCTGGGTACCGGCCTGGACGTACTGGCCGACACGCAACGTTCGGTTGCCGACGACCGCATTGGCGGGAGCCGTGACACTGGTGTAGGACAAGTTGAGCTCGGCCTGACTGCGGACGGATTCACTATGGGCCACCGTCGCCTCCGCCTGGGTCAGTTCGGCTTTCAACACCTCGAGCTGTGTGACGGCGTTGGTCAGCGCGGCGGTATCGCGGGCGATGGCGGCACGGGCGGCGGCATAGCGTGATGCGGCTCGCTGCGCGTTCTGGACGCTGCCCGATCCGGTCGCCGCCAGATCGCGATAACGCTTCTCTTCTTGGCCGGCGAACGTGGCATCGGCCTCGTCGGCGGCGATCGTGGCCTGCGCCGCCTCGATCAGCGACTGCTGGGCGGTCAGTGCGGCGCGCTTGGTGGCGGTGGCGGCACGCGCCGCAGCCACGTCCGCATCGGCCTGCTGCAACGCAACCTTGAAATCGCGATCGTCGATGCGGGCGAGTACCTGGCCGGCCTGCACCGCCTCGTTGTCGCCGACCAGCACGCTGGCGACGTAGCCGGATACCTTGGGAGCGATGGTGATGTTGTCAGCTTTAACGTAGGCATTGTCGGTGGAGACGTTGAACCGGCCGACGGTCCAGTACTCCCAGCCGAAATAGCCGGAGGCAGCGATCGCCAGCAGGCCGGCGCCGGCGAGCAGAAGGGCACGCAACCGGGCCTTGATCGGCCGTGGGGCGCGGCCGGGCTTTTCCATGACAGCCTTGGCCTCGCCGGTGGTCAGCGGCTCATCCGCGGCCGGCGCCGGTAGCTTGAGCTGGTCCAAGTCAATGGCCAATCGAGAGGATTCCCGGGCATCGAGCGGGCGCTCTACGGTCAGAACTCCGGGGTGGTGGGTCATTGGGATCTCCTCCGCTCGGCCCGTGGGCACCACCCTGCGGCACTTGCCCACTTGTAGGAAAACTGATATTTTCCTAATTAAGGGATCACCACTCGGACCGCAAGGGCATTTTGGAAAATGGTCATGGTCTCAAATAAAAGTGATAGCTGCCGCGGCCGGGGCCGGCCGCAAATCCGCTGCGACGAGGACACCCTGCGCCTGATCATTGCGGCGGCATGGCAGGAGTTCTTGAGCCGTGGCTACGCCCACACCGGCATGGTCGCCGTGGCGCAAAAGGCCGGTATTTCCACCAAAACGCTCTACCGCCTCGTTCCCAACAAGGCGGAGCTCTTCAAGATGGTCGTGGCCGAACGGATCGGTCGGTTCATGCTTGAGATTGATGACCGTGTCGTCGATCCGCTTGATCTGCCGTCAGCGCTCGAGCGCATTCTTGTCGCTTATGGCAACCTCACGCTCCAGGACGAAGGCATCGCCATGACGCGGCTGGTGCTGGGCGAAGGCGGACGCTTTCCAGAAGTCGCCCAAACCTTTTACGAAGGCGCAATCCACCGGATTGGCCAAGCGATTGCCGACTGGCTTGCTCGCCAAAGCAAGCGCGGCTTGCTCGAGATCGACGATCCGATGGCGGCTGCCGGCATGCTGCGTGGCATGATGACCATGGAGCCACAAAGGGCAAGTATGCTGCGCCAGAGCAAGCCGCCAACCGGTACGGAGATTGCCGCACGCGCCAAGACCTGTACCGGGCTGTTCCTGCGGGGATGCCTCAAGGTACGTGCAGCCGCCGGATAGCCCACTGCCTGAGCGCGGTTGCAGGCCTGTTGCGAAAGTGGGGGCCCAACCAGCTGTCGACTTCCCGGTCAGAAATCTCGAGACCTTCAAGGCCACGCCCACCAACTGCATGGACCTGCGCGCCGGCCGCCAATCCGCCCGCGGCGTGGGTCTAACCTAACTGCTGGTGCCCAGGGCAATCAGCCACCGGCGCTGGATAGCTTCCAGGCCTCGATGCGATCTGCGATCGCCTTCACCGACCCCGGTTAATCCGCCGCTGCCAGGCCGAAGACGACGAGGCGATGAGCTTTAGCCGGTGTAAAAGCCTATTGCTACCGCGGATAGCAGCACCGGCAATAACCAGGCCCAATCTTCAACTACGAACACGGCGCAGGCTGCCGCGACGCAACCGAAGAGAAAGCCGAAGAGGAGTTGCAAGGACCTCTTCAGGCGATCGCCATCGACCGGCATCAAAGGCCGACCATTGGACATCAGATCCATGAGCGCTAGAACGGTGTTGGTCAGATTGCCGGTCATGACAGCTGTCGAGATTGCGCCGGGTATCGCCAAGCGAAGAAGGGCGTATTGGCACGCCATGGCAGATACTGCGATCATCGCGGCGATGCCGGCAATCAAGCCCTGCGTGTCGGCAGACGGTCTGGTGATGATGCTGAAGATCAAGACTGCAGAAAGCAGCAGAAATTGCACCAGTAGCAGGAGCCGCGCCAGTTCTGGGCCACGTCGCCGCGACGCCTGCGCTATCAGCCAAACCAGCGCCAGAGCCAGCATGAAAACTGGAATCGCTAACGCCTGCGCAACATTGAACGGGCCTCTATGGACGGCCGCCGCGGCCGCTACGACGAGATTGCCGGTGACGTGCGCGGTGAAGATATGGCCCAGGGTAAAGAAGCCGGTGAGATCCACCATACCTGCGATCACGCTGAGCAGCGGTGGAAGCCGCGCCTCCAGACGCAAAAGGTCTGACGCGTTAGCCGTAGGGTGGGCCGAATTTTCGATAACTTTTGAAGACCTAGCGGGCGCTGACATGTTCGACCGCTCCTAGGACCTTCATCTGCGATGTCCGGTTGCAGACATAGTCGATCAGCATCTTCGGGATGATGAGGCCCAAGCTCATAGCCACAACAATGGTTGTGGCGATGACGCCGTCCGAAATCGTACCGCTGATCAGCTGCAAGGTTGGCGGCGAGCCACCGGCTATTTGAACGAGGCCGCTTGCCATTCTGAAAAGGTAAACGCCGGGGATCATTGACACGACCGAGGCGAAGCCGATGGCTGCAAACGGCATTTGCGTGCGGCGCGAAACCGGAGTGAGGATCAGCCCGACCACCACACATGCGACAAGGGCGCCAGTCGCGACACCGAAACCGAGCGTGCTGAGGGTTACCCAACGCAGTGCGTGAGCGATCATGCCGACAACCACCGGCCAAGCCAGCATATTCAACGGGGTCGAAAAAAACACGCTATAGCAAGCCACGGCGGCGCCCGCAGCGATTACATCTTCCCATAGAGGAACCGACCGGCCAGACCCCTCGGCCGGCAGGGAGGTGCCGAGCATTGTCAGGCCGAGAAGCAATCCGGTCGATATCGCCGCCACCACAAGGCCCGCAAACAGCAAGCGCGCCGCGCCAAGATGCATCCGGCCGTTGATGAGGTCGACGGCGCCATTGAGAAAGTGTGGCCCAGGCACCAACACCATGCACGGGCAGACCGCGATCAGGCGCAGCGAAGAGCTCAGGTCGTAGTTGACGGCGAGACCGCCGATGAGGCCTGCCAGCATCGCTGCAGCGAACGGCTGGATAAACCCGTTGTCACTCAGCCGAGCCAGGCCACGGCGAACGATAGCGCCAGCGCCAGCGCTGAAGAAGATCAGCACCATGGTGAGAGGATGTTCCACACCGAAAATTACGGAGAGGGCCGCGGCACCCACGGCGGCCGCCAGCGCGAACAGCCAGGTTGGAGCAGGCGGCGCCCCCGAAATGCCAAGAATTGCCTCGCGCGCGGCATCGGGCGAGAGCCGACCAGACTCGACATTGCCGACGGCGCGCATTGAGGAAGCGACCCGATCCATGTCGACGCCGGTAGGGTTGGCCTCGACTTGGTGAACCTCATTGCTGGGCGATTGAAGTTTCAATTCTCCCCAGCGCGGCACCAGGGTCACCTGCAAGCCCATTGCATGGCCGAGACGCTCCGCAGCGGAAATAGTTTGGTCCGTTGCTTGTCCGTTTATGAATAGCGTCCGCGCGAGGGTGAGAACAAGATTGCAACGCTCATCGGAGGTCATGGGACGTTCTCCCGATCCATGCTTCTCCACGCCAAGGCGCCACATGGAGCCGGACCGAACCGCGGACCGGCTCAGAGCTGTCGCGTTTGCAAATGTTCAGGTCGCAGGTGCTGACGCAGCTGCGACGTACGGTGTCACCATCTTCTTAGGATCGACCACTCGCTCAAATTCGGCCTCGGTCACAAAACCCAATTTCAAGGCAGCTGCCTTCAGGGTGAGATCGTTGTCCATCGCGTAGTGGGCGATCTTCGAGGCCTTGTCGTAGCCGATCACGGGTGAAAGCGCCGTGACCAGCATCAGCGAACGCTCGACGTACTCATTAATCTTCTTAAGGTTTGGCTCGGTCCCCTCGATCAGGAACTTGCGGAAGTTTACGCAACCGTCGGTCAAGATCGTGGTCGAATGGGTGACATTGAAGATGATTAGCGGCTTGTAAACGTTCATTTCTAGGTAACCACCAGCACCGCCAAACCCCACTGCGACGTCATTTGCCATAACCTGCACGGCAATCATCGCCAGAGCCTCGCACTGGGTCGGATTGACTTTTCCAGGCATGATCGAGGAGCCCGGTTCGTTCTCTGGAATTTTTAATTCTGCGAATCCTGCGCGCGGGCCGCACGACATTAGCCGAATGTCGTTCGCAATCTTGTAGAGCGACACAGCGAGAGTTCGCAGCGTTCCCGACAACTGGACCAACGCATCGTGAGCGCCCTGGACCGTGAACTTATTGGGCGCGCTGACGAACGGCAAACCCGTCAGCTTGGCGATCTGAGCAGCCGCAGCTTCGGCAAAGCCCGGAGCAGAATTGATGCCTGTACCAACTGCCGTACCCCCGAGCGCCAACCGGTATACACCGTGCAGAGCTGCTTCTATTCTGTCCAGATCATCAGTCAGCATGCCGCCGTAGCCGGACCATTCCTGACCCAGCGTCAGTGGTGTGGCATCCTGCATATGTGTGCGTCCGATCTTGATGACGCCATCCCATTTCCGTGCTTTCGCTCCAATTGCATCACGCAGAGCGGTAACTGCGGGTATGAGACGCTCTTTCACATTCACGGCGGCGGCGATGCACATGGCAGACGGGAAAGAGTCGTTCGACGACTGCGCCATGTTGACATGGTCATTGGGATGCACCGGAGCATGGCTTCCGAGAGGGGTACCGGCGAGTTGGGAGCACCGGTTGGAGATCACCTCATTGACGTTCATATTGAACTGTGTGCCGCTGCCTGTCATCCAAACATGAAGCGGAAACATGTCATGATGCCGGCCGGCTAGGATTTCGTCGCACGTCTGAACGATTAACTTGTATTGTTGCTTGTCGAGCCGCTTGCTGTCGTGGTTCGCGATCGCCGCAGCTTTTTTTAAAGTGGCGTAAGCTGTGATCATTTCGCGTGGGATCAGGTCCTTTCCGATGCTGAAATGCTCAAGGGAACGCTGGGTTTGAGCGCCCCAGAGCTTGTCAGCGGGTACTTCAACAGCGCCGAGGCTATCGGTTTCTTGTCTCATGCCGCTCATGGCTGTCTCCCTTCCTGTCAAAATTGGCTGCCGATAAAATTCGATCCGCATAAGCGTTGACGATCTGTCGGCACCAAGCTCGAGTCACTGACGAAGGCATGGCGGCCCGAGCCTGTGCCGGCGCATGCGCCAGCTGCGAGACGTTCGCTCCTCGCTGCTCTGGAAGACGCCCTGGACTGTTGGGGCGTCTTACTCATTCGGCACGTTGCGGACTTAACCGGGTGTGGCTTGTGACAGTTCGACTACCCCCGGCCAGGGGTTAATTGAGCTTTCTATGCTGAGCAGAGGCACTGGATCGCCAGTGTGGTCACAAGCAGCACAATCACAACCCGGCACCCACTCTACGCATATCGCGCCGCTGAAATTGAAATATCATCGGGGCTAACACCGATTTGCTGAGGTCGCGAACCAGGGGAGAGGTTTGTTGGCAATGAGCCGGTTGGCCTGTAGGTAAGATGGGGTAGCGAACCGGCCAAACCATCGGTGGCCCGGTGCTAAGGTACCGAGACCAGACTACAGCCTGCTGGACTTTTGCTCAGCCCGTGTCTGACCATAGTGTATGGAGTTCACACACTAGACGCGCGGTGAAATCGGGAACAAGGTGGCGATGTTTGGAGATTCAACGTTCTGGTTGTTTGTCGCGCCCGGCTTGCTACTTGGGCTGTACGCGCAGGCGCGTATCAAAGCGAACTATGTGCGTTATTCCAGGGTCGGCACCACCAGCGGCATCGCGGGAGC
>DATFXD010000011.1:0-3523 GCA_035258605.1 Hyphomicrobiaceae bacterium
GAGACTCGAAGCCCGCCAAGATGTTTCCACTGACCCGGAAAGCGCATTCCAAAGCACGTCACGTCTTCTTGTTTCTTGTTGCCCTCGGAGAGCACTACGTTGATTTCCTGTTGGAGTCGGGCCGACTTGGCGATGACCGCCCTAAGCTCATCGAGTGGCAGACTCCCCCACTGTCCGAGCTCGCTTGTATCAAACGCCAGCGCGGAGGACGTGCCGAGCAGTAACGCCAGTGGGACAAGTCTCAGTGGGGTTGGCAAGCGGCCTCATCAAGTGAGGGTCAGTCGACTGCGTTCGGGCCTGTCCCGGCGGCCCCAACATGGTGCCCCGGATTCGTACTCGGTGGCAAGGTTCATGTCACGCCAGCGCGGAGCATTTTAGCAATGCGCTGAATTTCCGCTGCTCCGCAATCGCGGCCTTGGTGCGTTCGCCGTGACGGTATTGACCATTCCGTTTGCCAGGAGGGCCGCCGCTACCGGTCGCCGGTGTCGTCGGGTGGGACCACTGGAAGCGCGCCTCCAGCACGCGTCCGACCTTCCAATAGGCATCGCCGAGATGGTCGTTGATGGTCGGATCCTCGGGCTTGAGCTCGATGGCGCGCTCGAGCTGCTTGACCGCCTCCTCCATGCTGCCAAGCCGGTAATAGGCCCAGCCGAGAGAATCGACGATGTAACCATCGTCCGCGCGTTGCTCCACCGCGCGCTTGATCATGCGCATTCCGTCGTCGAGGTTGATGCCCTCGTCGATCCGATTCCTGCCTGACACGCCCTTTCGACCCCAATGTCGAGGCCAGATCGCGTCGGAGAGCCCATGGAGCCAGACCGCGAATTTCGCTTGCCCCGGATCGCCCGACCGATCCGCATTTGGTCTTCCGCCGCCCTTCTCTTCACACCTCTCGTCGTCGATTGCGAAGGAAGATCTTCCAAGTCTGCAATGGCCGATCCCGCCGTTTGAGCAGTTCGCCGTGTAACTTGGTAGCGCCCCACAGCGGATTCGAGATGATCTATGTGGTGGACGCGAAATTCTTCGAGTCGTGGCGCCGGAGTTGCTGACCGCTGTTTGGAATCACCGCGTGGCGCCGTCAGAGATAGAGTGCGTGTTAAAGTCCTGAACCGGTGATGAGGCGGCTGCCGCGCCGGAAGGTCAAGTAGGCCCAGAGCCATGAGGCCAGAACCGTGATGCGGTTGCGCACGCCTATCAAAAAAGCAATGTGGGCCGCGCCCCAAAGCCACCATGCCGGCGCACCGCGTACCCGGATCCTGCCGAAGTCTGCGACCGCTGCCTGCCGCCCAATCGTGGCAAGGCTCCCGTAATGGCGGTAGCGAAACGGCGGCGGCGCGGGACGGCCGGCGAGAGCAGCCCGGATTGCTCTGGCTGCGTAGGCGCCACCCTGCTTCGCGGCCGGTGCAAGCCCGGGGGCCGGCATGCCACGCCAAGCATGGCAAACGGCCGTGTCGCCGATGACGAAAATTTCGGGCCGGCCGGGGACCCGCAGGTCCGGTCCCACCCGTACGCGACCAGCAGGATCGGCCTCAACCCCAAGCCAAGCCGCCGACGGCGAGGCGGCAACCCCGGCGGCCCACATCACTGTGCGCGCTGCGATCCACTCACCTCCTACATCGGCCCCACTCGCGTCTACCGTTTTCACCTTGCGACTCGTCAACACTTCTACGCCGAGAGCTGCGAGCGCGCGCTCGGCAGCGTTTGAGAGAGAGCGTGGGAAGGTCGGAAGCACGCGATCGGCTGCCTGCACGAGCACGATGCGCGCAGTCGCTGGATCGAACGTGCGAAACTCACGCGTGAGACCGTGCTGGGCCAACTCGGCGATCGCGCCGGCCAGTTCCACGCCGGTCGGACCGCCGCCGACGATGATGAAGGTAAGCCAGGCCCGCCGCTCCGCTTCGTCCTGACTGCTCTCCGCCGCCTCGAAGGCAAACAGAAGACGGCGGCGAATGTCGAGCGCGTCATCGATTCCTTTGAGGCCTGGCGCTGCCGGTGCCCAATCGTCGTGGCCGAAATAGCTGTGCCGCGCACCCGTGGCGATGATCAGGAAGTCATATGCAAGCCGCGTCTCGCCGAGCGCGATCTGACGCAGCACCGAGTCTACCCCGGTCACTTCGCCCAGCAGCACGCGCACGTTGGCTGGGTACGGAACATTTCGCGCAGCGGCGTGGCAATTTCTGCCGGCGACAGCCATGCCGTCGCCACCTGATAGAGCAGCGGCTGGAAAAGATGATAGTTGTGCTGGTCGAGCAAGGTGACCCGGCAGGGTGCGTATCGCAATCCGCGAGCCGCAGCGAGGCCGCCAAAGCCGCCGCCGAGGATAATCACGTGCGGCAGGCTGGCCACTGCCGCAGCGGGCAGCGCCTCAAAAGGGGGAAACCTGCGCCGGAATGCTGCCGCGATCGCGTGGTCAAGCGAGATCGCCCCGGCGCCGTAGAGCAGCGGCAACCCGAGCAAGGGCAGGTTCAGCAGCGTGATCCAGCCGAAATCGCTGCCCCAAGAAAGCATGCCTGTCGGGATCAGAACGATGAGGATCAGAGCCACGGCGCGCGTGAGCAGGCCGAGCGCGAGCAGGGCGGCGAGCGTGAGAAGCGCCCACGGGGCAAGACCTGGGGCCATGCCAGGCATTTGCGGCAGCCATGCCATCGACCCTGGTGTCGCCATGCTGGCCGGGAGCATGTTGGTCAGGCCTTTCACTCCACCCAGGGCAATGGCCGCAACCCCCGCGGCGATCCACAACCGCAACAGGAATGCGTACGCGGGTCCGATGCGCCTGGTGAGCCCTGCCAAGCCTCGGCTGACAAGGCCAACGAGGGGCAGCGCCGCGGCACCCATCCCAGGGCGGAACATGCCGTCAAGCGAGAGCGGCCCGGGTCCAAGCACAACGATCCATCCGAGCAGCGCCACCGAGTAGGGCGCCAATTGCGCGTGCCCGGGCATTTGTAAGACAAGTACCTGCAACAGCAGCGCTAGGGCGGCAAAGCGCGTGAACAGTCCGGCGGCCAGCAACACCGGGCAAATCGTTTGTATGAAAATCCCAAAGCCGGTGGCAGCGAGGCCGGCGAGCAGTGACGCCGAAGGTGAGGGATGATCCAGCACGATGGCTTGACCGCCAGGAAGCATATGCTGACTGACGTCGGTTACGAGAAAACCCGCGGCAAGCCAGAGCCGTATCAGCACGTCGAACACCGGGCTGAGCAGCCGCGCGAGCGATGCGAACAAGTCGGCAGCGGCAGCGGCCCTGAGCCCAAGAGACGCCAACACTGGCACCTCGTGCCTCGCCCGTGTCTTGCTCGTGCCCTCAGTCACGATCATGGCGCCGCGAGCCCAGCGACCGAAAGACCGGTCGTATGGCTGGCGAAGTTACGTACGGCAACAACAAACCGCCGACGGCAAGCCGCGATCGATGTTGTCGCCCTTTCCGCGCCGGGCCGTGCGTTGCGATTTCGCATTCGCCGCGCTAGCTCGCTCGCTTGAGTAGGGCGGATTTGGAGCTGATCACGCCCAGCAGGTCGTTCCAGGA
>DATFXD010000012.1:0-23610 GCA_035258605.1 Hyphomicrobiaceae bacterium
CGCCGCGCAACAGCGCGCGGCCCAGGAGCAGGCCCGTGCCGCGCAACAGCGCGCGGCCCAGGAGCAGGCCCGCGCCGCGCAACAGCGCGCGGCCCAGGAGCAGGCCCGCGCCGCGCAACAACGCGCCGCCCAGGAGCAGGCCCGCGCCGCGCAACAGCGCGCCGCCCAGGAACAGGCGCGCGCCGCGCAACAGCGCGCCGCCCAGGAGCAGGCGCGCGCCGCGCAACAGCGCGCCGCCCAGGAGCAGGGACGCGCGGCGCAACAACGTGCCGCCCAGGAGCAGGCGCGGGCCGCCCGGGAACAAGCACGGGCTGCCCAGCGCGCCGCCCGGGAGCAGGCACGGGCCGCCGCCGAAGAACGTCGCGGCGCGGCTGGGTCACCTGGCCAAACTCGGCCCGCGCAGGGAAGACCCGAGCAGCGCGCCGTCGGTCAAGACCAGCGGCGGACCACAAGCAGCGAGCGTCAGGCCGGGGCGCGCATGGAGCTTCCATCGGCACGGTTGCGTGAGGTGCAGCGACAGCGGCAACAGCGCCACGAGGCTCAACGTACCGTCATTCGCGAACCCGATCACCGGGCCATTGTCAAAGACAACAACCGCACCTTCATTAGGCATGACGACAACCAGCGTCTTGCCCGCAGTGTGCGCGCTGCGCATGGCCGGCGGCAGGGCAACGCCGCCGTCCTCAGCTTCCGCTCCCGCGATGGATCGCAGGTGTTTTCCGAGGTGAATGCCGAAGGGCGCGCCTTGCGCCGCTATCGGCGGATGCGCGACGGCCGTGAAGTCACCCTATTCGACGATCGGCCGTTTTATGGTGCCCGACGCGTCGGTCTCCCGGCGGCGTTCATCGATCTGCCACCGCCGACCATCCATATTGCGCAAGACCAGTACATCGTCGACTACGACGTGGCCTCGGAGGATGACATTTATCAGGCACTGGCGGCCCCACCCATCGAACCGCTAGAGCGCAGTTACGCCCTGGAAGAAATTCGCGAGGGCTACCAGCTACGCGCGCGTATGCGCAGCGTCGCGTTGCCCAACATCAAGTTTGAAGCCGGCTCCTGGGAAATCGCGCCCGACCAGTACCCCAAGCTCGAGCGGCTGGCTCGCGCCCTCAATCGCATTCTCGAGGCCCAACCGGACGAGGTGTTCTTGATCGAAGGCTATGCCGACGTTCTCGAATCCGACATTGACAATCTCACCCTCTCCGATCGTCGTGCCGAAGCGGTGGCGTTCATTCTGTCGCAAATGTTCGGCGTGCCGGCCGAAAGCTTGGTGACGCAGGGCTACGGTGACCAAACCGTCGCAGCCGGTCGAGGCGGAAACAACCAGCGCGTCACCGTGCGCCGCATCACGCCCCTGCTGCGTCAAGCCGATGCCGTCGCCTTGCGCCCGGCTGCCGGCGCAGGCACGGCGCCGTCAGCGGCATTGGACCTCAACGACGATGAGCGCGACTTTATTCTCCAGAACGTCGATTTGTCGGGCGAACCAAGGCTCGGCATCGGCGAAATATCGGAGGGCATGCGCATCCCCGGCGGCGCGCGCCTGCGCTCCTTTCCAAGCGTGATCCGTGATCGGATCCCAGCCCTCGACGCCTTTAGGTACTTCGTCGCGGAAAACCAGATTGCCATCGTCGATCCAACCAGCGCCACGGTGGTTACCATCGTGGATGGCAAAAGGTAGGGTGCCAACCGCGGCCGCCGTTTTGTGCCTCGGCCCTTGCAGCTTGCGGGTTCCCGCCCGGCTTGACGGCTGCGCGTGCGGCCGGGGTGGGCAGCCTCCCACGGACCGCTGATCCAATCGGCAAACGGCACGGAAGCGCTGAAGCGCTTCGCAGCTAACGGCACCTCCGCTGGCTCGACCAGCCGCCGACCGGCAGGGCAGCTCATCGCAGGCACCCGGGGGGTCTTGCGACCGCTTGGGCGGTGACCTGCGCGGCAACCGAGCGCGGATGCAACGACGGCCCGGCGCCATCAGGCGCGACCAGACGTCACGCTGATAGCAGGACCTCCAAGCGAGTGGCCCGCCCTCGATGTGACGGCAACTGGTGCCTGGCGGTCGCATGCACCCCGGCAATTTATCTGGACTGAAGCGATCAAGTTCTGCGGTCCTTGACTGGCCAAGCAAACAAGGCTTGCCTAGCTCGGGCAGCTTATGAGGAGAGGTCGAAGGCCACGGGCGCGGGCCACTAGAATGGCTCTCTTGGGGGGGACATGTTGATTGGCAAGCGCAGCGTTGCAGTGATCGCCGCCAGCCTCGCCCTTGCCGACTTGGCATGGGGACAGGCCGGGGCGCCAAGCGATACCGCACCAGGCGTGCCACCGCAGGCGACTTCGCCGATCGAGACGGCCCCGGCGCTGCCGAAGATGGAGGTGGTTGCACCAAAACAGAAGGCGACGCGACCACCGCCTCAGGCCAAAGCACCCACGCCACCCCCTGCTCCGGCGAGTGCCGAAGCCCCGCCGCCGCCAGCACCGGCGGCCAACACCGCCCGCGCGGTGCCTATGTCGCCCACCGGCGGCAGCGAACTACCGATCGACAAAGTGCCGGCCGGCATCAGCGTCATCAATGCCAACCAGATTGAGCGCGTGGCCTCGCCCTCTATTACCGAGGCGATCAACACCTATGTTCCCAGCGCCACCATCAACGAGGCCCTCGGCAACGCCTTGGCGACCGACCTGCAGTACCGCGGGTTCTCCGCCTCGCCGCTCAACGGCACACCGCAGGGGCTCGCCATCTACCAGAACGGCGTGCGCCTCAACGAGGTCTTCGGCGATTCCATGAACTGGGACCTGATCCCGCAGATCGCCATCGCCGACATCGTCATGATGAGCAACAACCCCGCCTACGGCCTCAATGCCCTGGGTGGTGCCGTCAACGTCATCATGAAGGACGGTTTCACCTTCCAGGGTGCCACCGTCGACACGCGCTTCGGCTCCTTCGGGCACAAGGAGGTGGCCGCCGAAGCCGGGCAGAAGTGGGGCAATTGGGCGACCTACATTGCCGGCGACTGGATCGACGACAACGGCTGGCGTGATCTGTCGCCGGCCGAGGCCAAGCGGGTCTATGCCGACCTCGGCGTCAAGGGGTCCGGCTCCGAGTTCCACCTGAGTTACACCTTCGCCGACACCTTCCTGGGTGTGGTGGGTCCGACCCCGCTCGACCTGCTCGACGAGCGCCGCGCCAACGTGTTCACGAACCCGCAATCCTTCGACAACCGCATGCAAATGGTGAACCTGACGGGCTCGGTGTCCGTGACCGATCAGCTCAAGGTTTCGGGCAACGCCTACTATCGTGGCTTTAGGCAGCGGCGTCCCGACGGCAATGTGTCGGAGGCAATCGCCTGCGACCCCTCTGGCCCGAACGCGGGACTGTTGTGCCTCGAGGAACCGGACGACGTGCTGTTCGGGCGGCGCGCCAACGGCGCCATCGTCAACGTGCCGATCGCCAGCCTGCCCAACGGCGATCAAACCGTACTCGGCGGCAACGACCGGGTAACGGTCGACTCGTTCTCCTTTGGCGGAGCGCTGCAGGCCGTCAGCAAGGCGCACCTCTTTGACCGGCCCAACCAATTCCTGGTCGGCGCCAGCGTCGACCTTGGCCGGGCCCATGTGACCTCGCAGAGCGAGCTTGGTGTGCTCGACCCGCGCACCTTGGCGGTTTCCGGGCTTGGCATCATCATCGACCAGTCGCTCAACCCCGATCTCAGCGCCAACAATATCGACGTGACGCCGGTCGATCTCATCGCCCGCACCCAGTACTACGGTGTCTACTTCATGAACACACTGGATGTGACCGAGCGCTTGGCGGTCACATTGGGCGGCCGCTACAATCTCGCCAACATCAAGCTCGAAGACCAGCTTGGCGACGATCTCAACGGCGACCACACCTTCCAACGCTTCAATCCGCTGCTTGGTGCAACCTATAAGCTGGCCCCCGGACTGTCGGCCTATGCCGGCTATTCGGAGTCGAACCGCGCCCCGACCCCGGCGGAGCTGGCCTGCGCCGATCCGCAGCGTCCCTGCCTGCTTGAGAACTTCCTGGTCTCCGACCCACCCTTGAAGCAAGTCGTTGGTCGCACCGTCGAGGCGGGTCTCAGGGGCGAGATTGCCGCCGGCTACGCGGGCCGCGATGCGCTCGGTGCCCCCCGCACCAACACCATCGCCTGGAGCGTCGGCTACTTCCGCACGCTGTTGAGCGATGACATCCTGACCGTGGCCAGCCCGATCCAGGGGCGGGGCTTCTTCATCAACGGCGGTGATACCCTGCGCGAAGGCGTCGAGGCCGCCGTCAACTACCGCTCGGACCGCCTCTTCATGTACGCCAGTTATGCGTTCGTGGACGCAACCTTCCGCAACGCCCTGGAGATCGCCTCCCCCGATGCTCCGGTCGGCGTGCCCTGCAGCACCTTCGTGCCGGCCGATCCGGCCGACGAGGTGCCGAACTGCGCCCGAGTGCGTCCCGGCGACCACATTCCGAGCATCCCGAGCCATCGCTTCAAGGTCGGCTTCGATTATTGGGTAACGCCGCAGTGGCGAATCGGCGGCGACGTCATCGCGGTGTCGAACCAATTCTTCCGCGGCGATGAGGGCAATGACGATCGGCCCCTGCCGGGCTATGCCGTGGTCAACCTGCGCACGGGCTACAAGCTCACCGATAACATCGAGATCTATGGCCTGGCGAAGAACCTGTTCAACAAGGACTACGCGACGTTCGGCACCTACTTCGACACCGAAGCCTTGCGCAACGTCGCGGGCGATGCCGTGGGCGTCGGCCGCACCGGCACCGTGCTTGAGAACCCGCGCATGGTCACGCCCGCCGCGCCGCTGACGCTCTATGGTGGTGTCAAGGTGAGGTTTTGATCCTTGGCGGGCCGACCGCGCTACCAGCGATGCCCGGCATCGGAAGGGACCACCCGAGCGCGGCAGAAGCTGCCGAGCCCGGGCTGTCAGATGCTGTTGGGGGCGGGGCGCCTATCGAGGCGTGCGAGCGCAGACTAGTAGCGGCGATAGTCGTGCGCGGAATACCGCGGTCCCCACCAATGGTGGTCACGCCCATAATAGTTGCCCCAGTACCGAGCGGGACCCCAGTGGGAATACCCGCTGCGATACGGGTGACCCCAATAGCAGTGCCGATAGCCCCAATCGCCCCAGTGACAATGTTTGTACCAGCCAAAGGTCACCTTCTCGATCGGCAGGGATTGGGTTTGGTTGGCACCGAGCATGCCGGCGGCCGGAGCAGCTTGTGCGGCGGTCGCCGCAAGTACCAAGGCCGTGGCTGCAGCCGTCGCGATGCCTAATGTGGTCTTCATGACGATTTTCCTTGCAGTTTGGTGGGTGTGATGCCGCTCAGCCCGAGCGGCCAAGCTATCGGGTGCTCGCCGTCAGAACGTTCGACGGCGGGCCCGTCAGTTGGGCAGCAGCACGGTGTCGATGACGTGGATGACGCCATTTGACTGCATGACGTTGGCGATAGTGACCTTGGCTGTCCTGCCCTTTTCATCCTTCAGCAGCAGATTGCCATCGCGCATGTACGCCACCAGCTTGGCGCCGTTGACGGTCGGGATCTCGTGCATGCCGCCATCATCGTTGATCATGCTTTGAATGGCGTTCCTGAGCGCCTTCTTCGCCACCACGTGGTAGGTCAAAATCGACGTCAGCTTGTCCTTGTTCTCGGGCTTAAGCAGCGTTTCGACCGTACCCGCCGGCAGCTTGGCAAAGGCCGCATTGGTCGGCGCAAACACCGTGAACGGACCAGGGCCCGACAGGGTGTCGACCAGACCAGCGGCCTTGACCGCGGCCACCAATGTCGTGTGATCCGCTGAATTGACCGCGTTCTGCACGATGTTTCGCGATGGATACATGGCGGCGCCACCCACCATCACCGTCCGCTCCGGTGCCGCGGGTGCCGGGCTGGTGAGGCTCAGGATGAGGCCGAGTGCCAGCATCGATGCACCAAGTCCGATCGAGACATTTCGCTTGCTTATTTTCGACACGTGATACCTCCAATTGGTTGTTGCTCTTGCTTGTGAGCGTTGGAGGTACGGCCGCTACCTCAGCCAAGTTGCACGCTTGCGGCCTTCACGTTTTGTTGTCGGAGCACCTGGCTCGGCGTTACCGTGTCTCGATCAGCTTGGCATGGAAGGCGGGACCGGTCGGGCGCCCGGTCGGCGAGCCACCTGCCGGCTCGAGACTGATGCCAAAGGTCGCTCGCTCGACGATGCCGCGATCCCACCGACCAAGCGTGTGCTGGGTCGATGCGTCGCTTGCCTCGATCAGGCCGAGTGACTTCGGCGCCGGGCCGATCTTGTCCGAGGCAATCCACAGTTGATAGCTTTTTCCGGCCTGCGGCTGCGCCGCCACCGGCCGCACCGACACCATGCGGGCATCAAGATCGACCGTCAGCAGGAAGGCGGGTGAGGCATCGTCCTTTTGGAACACGGCAACGAAGGTCTTGGCGGTCTGCGGCAGATAGAGTTCGCGCACACCGATCGCGAGCATGAGGCAGGCGGCCAGGGCGGAGGTGGCAATGGCAACGCCACGCCAGCGCTGAGCGCGCCGCTCGAGCACGACAATGCGGGCGGCGTCCGGCCCGGCATCGACGGCGGTCAGGGCCTCGATTTTCGCCCGCAAGCCCTCGGCAGCGGCAACCGGTGGCACCGTCTCCGCCAGCGGTGCCAGCCGGCGCTCCCACGCCTCGATCGCCGCATCGAGCTTAGGATCGTTGCGACGCCGCGCGCTGGCGGCGGCGCGCTCTGCGGCATCAAGGGTGCCAAGCACATATTCCCCGGCAATGACGTCGATCTCATCGCGTTCGGTCATTGGCCTAAACAGTCCCGCAATTGCAGAAGGCTGCGCCTGAGCCAGGATTTGATGGTACCCGGCGGCCGTGCGAAGCGCTGGCCCAAGGCCTCTCGGCTCATGCCTTCGCGATAGGCAAGCAGCACGGCCTCGCGCCGGTGGCTGTCCAATCGATCAAGGCACTGGCGTAGACGCAGCAACTGTTGACTGCGCTCGACACGGTCCAACGGGATCTCCTCGTCGCTGGCGACGTCCAACGCCTCCGGTGCGTCCTCGATGGAAACGGCCTGCTTGCGCCGCACCTCGTCGAGCGCGCGGTTGCGCGCAATTGTCACCATCCAGGTGATCGGTGAGCCCTTGTTGGCATCATAATAGCCAGCCCGCTCCCAGATCTGCACGTAGACTTCCTGCAGGAGCTCATCGGCGACGTCACGTCGCCGCGATATGCGCAAAATAATACCGTAGAGTTTCGCCGAAGTCGCGGCATAGAGGGCGGAGAAGGCCTGCCGGTCGCGCGCCGCGACGCGCTGCATCAGCACCACGATCGCCCGCGCGGCGCCACCGGGCGCCGGCTCAATGACCGTGAGCCCCGCGGTCGGGATAATCGGTACTTCACCGCGGGTTTGCATCGCATCCTCCAGCCGCTGCACCATCTCGCCGATGCCGGCGCCGCCCTGACGGCGGCACACCAACTTCTCGCGCGCCAACGATGTACGGATTTGGTCGGATCCCGGATCGAGCGGCAGAGCGCCTTCGCAGCCGAATTCGTTTCAAATTCCCGTTATCGGACGACCGTGGGCCGGCCGCGGCGGCAGCCCAGGGCTGGCAAACCCCCGGGGACTTTTCAGCCTCATCACCCCCGGAGCTGGCCGCCAGCCCTGACCATGGACCCCGCCAGCACGCAATTCTTTGCCAAATCCTGCCGCATTCGGGAGGTCCGTCCGCTGATTTAAACGCCGCCTTTTTCTCAGCACCAAGCTAGCTAGGCAGGCGCCGACTGCGGGTGCGTGGCGCTTGCCGGCAGCCTCCGCTTTGGTCTCCGCCTCCGTTTGGTTAATGACCGCTCGCCGGCCACGGCGCCTGGCGACAGGCGGTTGACCCTTACCGCAGGTGGCAGGCGGCGAAGTGGCCGGGGGAAAGCTCACGCAAGGCGGGCGGCTCGCTCCGGCAGCGCGCCATGGCATAGGGACAACGGGTGTGGAAGTGGCAGCCCGCGGGTGGATTGACCGGGCTCGGCACATCGCCGTCGAGCACAATGCGTTGCGAGACCGCCCCGGGCTCCGGCACCGGCACCGCCGACAGCAGCGCCTCGGTATAGGGATGCTGGGGATTGGCAAACAGCGCGCGCTTCGGCGCCAGCTCGACGATGCGGCCCAAATACATGACCGCCACTCGGTGCGAGATATGTTCAACCACGGCGAGGTCGTGCGCGATAAAGACGTAGGCGACGCCGAAGTTCTGCTGCAGCTCGCCGAGCAGGTTGATCACCTGCGCCTGCACCGACACGTCGAGGGCGGACACCGGCTCGTCGCACACGATCACGCTCGGCCTCAGCGCCAAGGCGCGGGCAATGACCAGACGCTGGCGCTGGCCGCCGGAGAATTCGTGCGGGAAGCGCGCCATCTGATCGGGCCGCAATCCTACCTGCTGGAACAATTCGGCGACGCGCTCGTCGACGGCGGCACCGGGCACAAAATTGCGCAACGGCTCGGCCACGATGGCCTTGGCGCGCAGGCGCGGATTGAGCGAGGAGTAGGGATCCTGGAACACCACCTGCAGACGGTTGCGCCGCCGCCGCATGGCGCGGCGACCGAGCCCGTCGATGCGCTCGCCGTCGAGGTAGATTTCCCCGGCCGTCGGTTCGATCAGCTTGAGCATCATTTTGCCGGCGGTGGACTTGCCGCAACCGGACTCGCCAACCAGGCCCAGTGTTTCGCCGGGCCACAGCGCGAACGAGATGCCATCGACGGCATAGACGGTGCCGACCTGACGGGCAAGCATGCCGCGCCGCACCGGAAAGTGCTTTTTGAGGTCGCGCACCTCCAGCACCGGTGGCCGTGAGCCGGTCATGGTGTCCGCTCCGGCAGCCGGTCTGCCTCCCAGCAGGCAACCGAGTGGTCCGCGGCCTTGAGTGCCAGCGGCGGATAGCTCTGCCGGCAGCGCTCGACGGCATGGGCGCAGCGCGGTGCAAAGATGCAGCCGGTGGGGGCTTCGCGCAGCGAGGGCACCACGCCGGGGATCTCGGCCAGCCGCTGTTGACCGTCACCGGCGAGCGAAGAGCGCAGCCGCGGCACCGAGCGCAGCAGTGCGCGGGTATAGGGATGGCGCGGACGCGCAAACAGCGCCGCGACCGGAGCTTCCTCGACTTTGCGGCCGCCGTACATGACGACCACCCGCTGCGCCATTTCGGCGACCAGGCCGAGACTGTGCGTGATCAGGATGATGGCAGTGCCGGTTCTGGCCTTGAGCTGGCGCATCAGGTCGAGAATCTGCGCCTGGACCGTGACATCGAGCGCAGTGGTCGGCTCGTCGGCGATCAACAGCTTTGGATCGCAGGCGAGCGCCATGGCGATCATCACACGCTGGCGCATGCCGCCGGATAGCTCGTGTGGATACTGGTGCATGCGTTGCTGGGCCTCGGGGATACCGACCAGGCGCAGCATTTCCACGGCGCGCGCCCGCGCCGCCTCCTGCCGCATGCCACGGTGCAAGGTGAAGGTCTCGCTGATCTGGCGGCCGATGCTGAGCACCGGATTGAGCGATGTCATCGGCTCCTGAAAAATCATCGAAATCTCGTTGCCCCGGATGGCGCGCATTTTGCGCTCGGACAGCTGCAGCAGATCCTGACCCAGAAACCGCACCCGGCCATCGAGGATGCGACCGGGCGGCGATGCAATGAGACGCAGCACGGACAGCGAGGTGACGCTCTTGCCGCAACCGGATTCGCCGACCACCGCCAGGGTTTCGCCGGGCGCGACAGAGAACGATACGCCGTCGACCGCCCGCACCACCCCGTCGCGCGTGAAGAAGTGGGTTTTCAGGTTCTCGATCTCGAGCAGCGGCGCGGCGGCGGCCATGGTTTTACATATTGCGGGCAAGGCGCGGATCGAGCGCATCGCGCATCCCGTCGCCGAGGAGATTGACCGACAATACTGCCAACGAAAGGAACATGCCGGGAAAGAAGATCAAGTAGTTGGCAAGCTGGAACAGCGACCGACCTTCCGCCATGATGTTGCCCCAGCTCGGAATATTCAGCGGCGTGCCGGCGCCGAGAAACGACAGGATCGCCTCGGTGAGCATGGCGGAGGCACAGATGTAGGTGCCCTGTACCAGCAATGGCGCGATGGTGTTGGGTAGGATGTGGCGCAGCAGAATTGCCGGCGTCGGCGTGCCGCTGGCGATGGCGGCATCGACATAGGCCTGCTCGCGCAAGCTCAGCACCAGTCCGCGGATCAGACGCACCACGCGCGGCACCTCGGTGATGGTGATGGCCACGATCACGTTCTGCAAGCTGGCCTTGGTCAGGGCCATCAACGCGATGGCGAGCAGCACGCCCGGAATCGACATCAGCCCATCCATCACGCGCATCACCATCCCGTCGAGCCAGCGAATGAAGCCGGTGACGAGACCGATCGCCAGCCCGATGGTCGTCGCCAGCACCGCCACCGACAAGCCGACGGCCAGCGAGACCCGGGCACCGAACACCACACGGCTATAGACGTCCCGGCCCAGCATGTCGGTCCCGAACCAGTATATCGACGAGGGCTGGCGCAGGCGCCGCACCGGCGAGATGGCCTGGGGATCGACGGTGCCGAGATAGGGTGCCAGCAGCGCCATGGCGATCAGCCCCAGCAGCACCACGCCACCGACGATCGCCGTCGGGTGGCGCCACATCGCCTGCTTGACGCGCAGCAGCGTGGGCGAGCGGCTCACCGGCGTCGGCAGGCTCGGCGCGAGCGCGGCCATCAGTATTGAATCCGCGGATCGAAGAAGCGGTAGGAAAGATCAACCGCCAGATTGACCAGCACGTAGATGGTGGAGAACAGCAGGATTACCCCCTGGATGATCGGGTAGTCTCGGCGCAGGATGGCATCGACGGTGAGGCGACCGATACCGGGAATGGCAAACACGCTTTCCGTCACCACCACGCCGGAGATCAACAGTGCGATGCCGATACCGATGATGGTGACGATCGGCACGGCGGCATTCTTGAGCGCGTGTCGCATCAGCACGGCGCTCGGTGCCAACCCCTTGGCGTGGGCGGTGCGCACGTAATCCTGCGCCAGTACCTCGAGCATCGCCGCCCGTGTGATGCGGGCGATAAGGGCGATGTAGATGGTGCCGAGCGCGATCGAGGGCAGAATGAGGTGGCTGAGCCATGGCCAGAAGCCGTCCTGCAACGGCACGTAGCCCTGCACCGGCAGCCAATCGAGGTCGATGGCGAACACATAGATCAACACGTAGGCCAGCACGAACACCGGCATCGAGAACCCGGCGACGGAGAACAGCATCACCAGCCGATCGATGAGTTTGCCGGCTTTCCAGGCGCCGATCACGCCCATCGGCACGGCTACCAGCACGGCAACGATCAAGGTGCACGAGGCCAGCGACAAGGTCGGGCCGATGCGCTGAGCGATCAGCTGCGTCACCGGCAGGTTGGTGAAAATCGAGATGCCAAGATCGCCGCGCAGCACGGCGGATGCCCACACCCAAAAGCGCGGCAGGAACGCCTGGTCGAGGCCGAGCTGATGCCGGATGCGCTCGATGTCATCGACGGTGGCAATGTCGCCGGCAATCACCGCCGCCGGATCGCCGGGGGTCAGATAGAGCAGGCAGAATACGAACAATGCGACCATCCCGATCACCGGGATGGTCGCGAGCAGTCGACGAATGGTGTAGCCGAGCATATCGCTACGTCAGGCAATGCCTACTTCTTCTCGACATTCCACAGGAAGGCGACCGGCGAGATCAACAGACCGGAGACATTGCTGCGGTAGGCGGTCGGAATCACGAACTGGGCCGTCGGAATGAAAGGTACCGTCTCCCAGGCGTGCTTCTGCATGGCGTCGATCAATTGTTGCTGCTGGCTTGGGTCGGTGGCGTCGAACCAGGCGTTGCGCAACTCCTCCATCTTGGGGTCGGTCGGCCAACCGAACCAGGATTTCTCGCCGACGCCGCGCATCGGGTAGTTGATCGCCGGATTGGTCATGTCCGGTCCCACCAGCCAGGTGTGAAAGATGCTCCAACCGCCCTTGTCGATCGGCTCCCTGACGGCTCGGCGATTGATCAGGGTTCCCCAATCGTTGGCCGCCAGCTCGGCGTTGAGGCCTGCCGCCTTCAAGAGCTCCATTGTCACCAGACCCTGGCTGTGGACGATCGGCTGGTCGGTGGCCGACAACACCACGATCTTCTCGCCCTTGTAGCCGGCCTCGGCGATCAGTTGTTTGGCCTTGGCCAGGTCGCGCTTGCCGGTCAGGATTTCGGAGCCGACCTTGCTCTCGGCCGGCGAACCGCAGGTGAAGAACGAGGGGCAGGGCTTGCCTTGCTTGGGATCCCCGGCGATCGCCAACGCATAGTCCTGCTGATTGACGAGATAGAGCAAGGCCTGACGCATCTTCGCATTGTTGAACGGCGGATGCAGCTGGTTGAAGCGCAGTATCCCGATCGAGCCGAGCGGATCGGTGTTTTCGACCTTGATGTCCTTGTTCTTGGCCAGCAGTGGCACCAGATCGGGCGGTACCATCTGCCACCAGTCGACCTCACCGGCGTTGAGCGCGGCGGCGGCCGTGGCCGAATCGGGAATGTAGACCCATTCGACCCGGTCGACCTTGACGGTCTTGCCACCGGCGGCCCACGATGGCGGTTCCTGGCGTGGTACGTAGTCGGTGTTCTTCACGAACACGACCTTGTTGCCCGGCACCCATTCCTCTTTCACCATCTTGAAGGGACCCGAGCCGATCGACTCGGTGATTTGCGTGAAGGCATCGGTCTTGGCTACGCGCTCCGGCATGATGAACGGCACATTGGAGGAGGGCTTGGCCAGGGCATCGAGGGTCAGCGGGAATGGCTTCTTGAGTTTCAAGGTGAAGGTCTTGTCGTCGACGACCGTCCAGCCTTCGGTCAAGTCCGCAAGCTTTTGGCCGAGCGCGTCGCGCTTGGCCCAGCGCTCGATCGAGGCAATACAGTCGCTGGATTTGACGGGCTGGCCATCGTGCCACTTGAGGCCGTCACGCAAGCTGAATGTGTAGCTGAGCTTGTCGTCGCTCAGGCGCCATTTGTCGACCATTTGCGGCTGTACTTCGAACTTGTCGTTCACCGCAAACAGCGTGTCGTAGACCATATAGCCATAGTTGCGCGTGATGTACGCGGTCGTCCAAATCGGGTCGAGGCTGCGCAGATCGGCCTCCGGCACGAACTTTAAGGTCTTTTGCTGTGCCAATGCGGATGGCACCATCAGGCTGCCGGCCGGCGCTGCGAACAGGAACCACAGCGCCAACAGCGCGCTTCGCGTCTTCGCGGACATAATACCGTCTCCCAGGATGCCAACCCGCCGTTGAGGGCGGACGATGGGCTCGCCCGCCGGGCAGGGATCGGCTTATGTTAGAAGGGCTTGGCCTTGGGCACCAGACGCATTTTGTGCGCAGTCTGCTCAAGGCATCACCACGGCAGCGCCTTGGGCGCGCCCTTTCAGGAGAGCCAAGTCCATGCCGGGCACCAGCAGCAATTTTGCCGCCGATCCGGGGCGCGTGTCGGCGCTCGCCACGGACATTGCCGAACAACGACTGTCGCCGGTGGCGCTGGTCGAGCGCTGCCTCGATCGAATCGCGGCCGCCGACCCGCACGTTGAGTGCTGGCGTGAGCTCGATGCCGAGCGCGCGCTGGCAACCGCACACGAACGCGAGCGCGAGGCAACGCGCGGCGGCGTCCGCGGCAAGCTCCACGGCGTGCCGGTCGCGATCAAAGACATCATCGACGTCGCTGGATTGCCGACGCGCGCCAACAGCCGATCGCGGGCGACGGTGGCACCGGCCAGCAGCGATGCGGAGATCGTGCTCAGCCTGAAGACGGCGGGCGCCATTGTCCTGGGCAAGGTCCACACCACCGAGTTCGCCTACTTCGATCCATCGCCGGCACGCAATCCGCATCACATCGGACACACGCCGGGCGGGTCGAGTTCCGGCTCGGCGGCGGCGGTAGCCGCCGGCATGGTGCCGGTGGCGGTGGGCACGCAGACCGTGGCCTCGGTCAACCGGCCGGCGGCCTATTGCGGCATTGCCGCCTTCAAGCCGAGCACGCGCTCGCTATCGAGTTATGGCATCACGCCCCTGGCTCCCTCCTACGACACGCCCGGCCTCTATGGCTGGAGCGTGGCGGATGCGGTCTACGTCTACGAGGCCATTGCGCCCCCATTCTCGCGGCTGGCAGAGCCGCCGCCCCCACCGCGGCGGCTGTCGGTGGCAATTCCCGACGACCCGCATCTTGCCGATGCCAGCGCCGAGATGACGGCCGCACTTCTACGCCTGGCCGATGCGGTTGCCAGCGCCGGCCATGCCGTGACGCGGCCGCGGTCACCGATTGCCTTCGAGCGCCTGTGCCAGATCCAGCGGTCGACGACGGCCTACGAGGCCGGCCGCGCCTTGCACGGGTTGCTGGCGGCCCCGGCCGGATCGATCGGCGACAAGCTGATGGGGCTGATCCACGACGGCCTGGCGATCCCGACCGGTCGCTATTTGGACGAGCGCGGCGAGATCGACCGCATGCGCCACACGCTGTTCGCAAAGCTCGACGCCGACGTCTTCCTGTGGCCGGCAACACCCACCACCGCCCCTGAAGGATTGGCTTGGACCGGTGATCCCAAATTCATTGCGCCGTGGACGGCGCTGGGGGGCCCGATCGTGTCGGTGCCGGCGGGCCGGGCCGCCAACGGCCTGCCGCTTGGCTGCATTTTGAGCGCGCGCCCCGGCAACGACGTTGCCATGTGCGGCTGGGCGCGGGCGTTGGCCGAGGCGATCGCCTAACAGGCGGTCGGGCCGCGGCCGCATCGGCGAGCATCACGACCGGCCACGTGGCGGGAAGGCGGCGCCCGCAAACCGCTTGGGGGTGCCAAAATCCGGGGCTGGCCTCCACTGAGGCAAGGCCGGCGCGCCCCCGCATGCCACGGGCGCGCCCGGCAGCTACCTCCAACGTGCGGCCTGATGCCCGGCCTATTTCACCCAGAACTCGACGAAGGCGTAGCCGCCGCCCGCCGCCTGCGAATCAAACAGGCGCGAGCGATGGCTGACCTCGATCTCTTTGACCGGACGCCCGGACTGCAGTTCGACCGGCCCAAAGGAGCTGCCGCCGGCCACGCGTTGCCGCTCGGCGAACACATCGCTGGTGCCGTCGTCGTAGACCACCTTGACCCAGTTCAGGGTAATGGCGCGGTTCTTCACATCGACGCGCAGGCTGCCGAAACCCTGGTTGCGCGCCACCGGCACGACGTCGGTCTCATAGCCCAAGCCACGGCGGATACTGACGAACAGCGGCGATTGGCCGCCGAGATACAGCCAGCCATTGTTCGCGCTCGAAAACCCACCCGTTCCCGCCCCGGGCTGGAACCAGCTCTCGGCGTACTCGCCGAAAACCTCAAGCCGGGTCTTGCCGCCGCGCGCGGCGCGCGGATAGACGAACTGGATCTCGCGGATGAAGCCATCGCCGTTGAGGTCGAGCCAGTCGGTTTGTGCATCGGCAGCCAGTTCGGCGTCGAGGGGCACAACCTCGGGCTCGCCCTCGGCATAAATCACGCGTACTTCCTTGAGCGGCACGCCGCCGCCACGCGCGCGCAGCCGCAATTTCGAAAGCTGTCCGTATTCGCGGCCGAGCTTGAACACATCCTGCTCGACGCCCTGCGATACCTCGACGACACCGAATAGGGCCGGGCCGCGGCCGTCGCGCGTGGTCTCGGCCAGCGGATGCGCCGTGGCCGTGGCCGGTCCGGTCGCCGCCGCTCCGGTCGCCGCCGCGCCGGTCGTTGCTGGTGGTGCGGACACCGCCACCGGCACCGCCGACGCCGCACGCAACCCCCACAGTTCGATGTTGGCAGGCCCCGCCGCGCCGAGATGCAGTCGGTAGGCGAGGTCGACGTGGCGCACCACCTGTGCCTCGCGGCCGAGCGCCATCGGCCGCGAACTCTGGCCGCGCTCGAGCCTGAGGCGCTGCTTCTCGACATGCGGCGCCCCGTCGGTGACGACGGTCACGCGGTCGATGTCGATGACGCGGTCGAGGCCGACGAGCCTCACCGATTTGAAGCGGCCCTTATTGGCCCCGACTTCGATGCGATCCGTTTCCTTCTTGAGATCTACCGAGCGCGTTCCGATCCACACCCAACGCTCGCCGCCCTGCGCATCGATAGCTTCCTCGGAGGCACGCAGGCCCCAAACTTCGACCTTGGCCGGTCCGCCGGCGCCAAGGTCCAGCCGATACGACAGGTCGACCTGCTCGATCACCCTGCCCTCGTGGCTGAACTTGATCGGCTGCGAGCGCCGCCCGTGCTCGAGTTTCAGGCGCTCGGCATCAATGTAGGGATCGCCGTCGGTGGCAATCGTGACCCGATAGATGTCAATGCGGCGATCAACGCCAACCACCATCAGGGACGTGAAGCGACCCTTGTTGGCCCCGATTTCGATGCGATCGTCTTCCTTCTTAAGATCGATCGAGCGGGTTGCAAGCAACACCCAGTTGGCATCCGGTTCGCGCGTGTGGTGCCGGCCGCGATCCTTGCCGTTGGCCACCAGCGCCGTTGCAAATCCCCCGATGGCAAGCACCAGAAGCGTCGCGAAAGTCCTGACCAGCATTGTCGTTCCCCCTCCATGCCGCTGTGCGCATTTGTGCACCCCGACGGCGGCCGCGCGCAACAGCTGAAAAGCGGCGCAATCGCGCTTTGTCGGGGCCTGACGCTCTGCCGACCACAGGCCTTTTTTTGAGCGGCACGAGGGCGCCAACAACAAGGGAGGCACGGAAAATGCCCGGGCAGCGGCGCTGCGAGCGGTGGCAAAACGCAAAAAAAGAAAGGGCGTCGGCAGCTATCGGGGGACAGCGCGACGCCCAATCCTGGCCTTCATCTGTGTAGGAGAGAAGAGCCGCAGACATCGGAATACCAGCGCCGGGCTGGCGTCAATGGCCATTTGTGCAAGGCGGGGCCTGGCACGGCCAAGGCCGAGAAGGCCAGGCGTTCACTTTTGCTCGAAGGAACAGAAAGCTGCGCGACGGCCTTGAGATGCCGCCTGCAGCGGGCCTGTCGGCGCCGACGTGCCGGAGGTGTGAGGATAACGGGGGCGCCGGCCTGGGCGCCGCCCGCGGCCCGAGCGCGCGATGGGTTTGTTTCAGTTTCGTGACCGGTGTTTGTGACAGCCCGTGCCTGCCTTTATAGCCGCCACATAACCGCCACCCCGGTGCCGGCTGACGGCCACGCCATCGCGGTTGAGGCACGCCCATAGCCACCGCATCAGGAGCGGTTGCGCGCCAATTTGTCGAACAGCTCCCGGGGACGCTCCAGGTCGCCGGTCATGCAGGCGTCGTAAATGCGCACCGCGATCCGCTCCAGGTCGACCGCGGCCGCCGCCGACAGGTGCGGCGCCTGCCGCGCGATCGTGTCCCGCATGTCCCGGTAGGCGCGGTCGCAATTTGGGCCCGGCGCGGGGCCATCGTCGGCGGCCGCGCCGGTCCCGAGCCCGAGCGCGATCAGCATGAAACGAGCGTAACGGCGCATCGGGCAACTCAAACGGCTGACGCAGTGAGGTGGTGGCAGAACGCCGCGTCGCCGCGCCAGTTCCCCACTTTGGCCGCGCCTGCCCGGCACCTCTAGTGCGAGCGAGTATCGAGGTCAGCCGTGGCAGCGGGCAGGCGTGCGGCGAGCCAGTCGGCAAGGTGACGGCGTCCGGTCTCGCCAATGCTGAGCCCGAGTTTGGTGCGCCGCCACAGCACATCATCCGCGGTCATGGCCCACTCGCCCGTGACGAGATGCTGAACTTCGCGCTGGTAGAGACCAGCGCCGAAGTGAGCACCAAGACCGGCGGTGTCAACGTCGGCGAAGATTGCGCGCGCCATGGTGCCATAGGTGCGCACCAGACGGCCTGCCGTCGCCTCGCCCAGCGCCGGCACGGCGGCAGCCAGCTCGGCGGTGAGCCGCTCGAGCGCATCGTAGGCAAAATTGCCACCGGGCAACGGCACGCCGCGCGTCCAGGCCGGGCGGGCGTGCGGAAACACCGCGCTAAGCTTGTGCAAAACGTCTTCGGCCAGCTGCCGGTAGGTGGTGATCTTGCCACCAATAATCGTCACCAGCGGCGGCTCGCCCGGGCGCGCGTCGAGATCGAGCACGAAATCGCGGGTCGCGTTCTGTGCCGAAGGCTCGCCATCGTCAAACAGCGAGCGGACCCCCGCATAGCTCCACACGATGTCGGCGGGACTGACGGCAGCGGCAAAATACTCGCTGACCGCTCCGCACAAATAGTCGGTCTCCTCCTTGGAGATGGCGACGGCCGACAAATCGCCCCTGAAATCGACGTCGGTGGTGCCGATCAGGGTGTAGTCCCGGTGGTAGGGAATCGCGAAAATGATGCGCCGATCGGCGTTTTGAAAGATGTAGGCGCACTCGTGTTCGAACAGCCTGCGCACCACGATGTGGCTGCCCTTGACCAGCCTGATGGCGGCGCGTTGCGGCACCGCGATGGCACGGGCGGCGACGTCGCCGGCCCAGGCGCCGGCGGCATTGACGAGGACCCGCGCCGTCACCGTCTCGCGCTGATGAGAGACGACATTGCGCAGCTCGATCTGCCAATGCGGCCCCTGCCGGCGCGCCGCCACCACCTCGGTGCGCACGCGGATGTCGGCGCCGCGCGCGGCAGCGTCGACGGCGTTGATGACGACGAGGCGGGCGTCGTCCACCCAGCAGTCCGAGTACTCAAAGCCGTGCGAAAACTGACCCTTAAGCGGCCTGCCGACCGCGGCGTGCGCCAGATCGATGGCGCGCGACGGCGCCAGGATGCGCCGGTCTCCACCCAAATGATCATAAAGGAAAAGCCCAAGACGGATCAGCCAGGCCGGGCGCAGGCCGCGATGGTGCGGCAGCACGAAGCGCAGCGGCCGCACCAGGTGGGGCGCCAGCCCGAGCAGGACTTCGCGCTCCCTGAGCGAGCTGCGGACCAGGCCAAACTCGTACTGTTCGAGGTAGCGCAAGCCGCCGTGGATCAGCTTGGTCGAGGCCGACGAGGTGCCGCTGGCGAGGTCACCCTGCTCCGCCAGCACCACCGATAGCCCGCGGCCGGCGGCGTCGCGCGCCAGGCCGCAGCCATTGATGCCGCCGCCGATAATCGCGATGTCGTGCATCCGCTATCCCGCGCTCAATGGATTTCGCTCACGCCATGCAGGGTCATCGCGGGCCGGCGGTTGGCTGCCTCGGCTTTCACTTGAAAGCCAAAACGAAGGTTATCGCACTTCTCCGAAATATCAAGCTGGGTCGGCCACCTCGATCGCGACATCGCTGTCGCGGCACAGCTCGCGCAGCCGCGCGGGCGGCTCGGCATCGGTCACGAAATAGTCGAGCTGCGACACATGGCCGATGCGCACCGGCGCCGTGCGCGCGAATTTCATGCGGTCGGCGACCAGGATCGACTTGCGCGCGCAGTCGATGATCGCCTGGGCGACCTTGACCTCGCGGTAGTCGAAGTCGAGCAAGGTTCCATCCTCGTCGATCGCCGAAGTGCCGATGATGGCGTAGTCGACCTTGAATTGCCGGATGAAGTCGACCGCTGCCTCTCCGACCACGCCGCCATCGAGATGCCGAACGACGCCGCCGGCGACGATGATTTCGATCTGCTCGTATCCCTGCAAAATGTTGGCGACATTCATGTTATTGGTGATGACCAGCAACCCCTGCTTGCCGCGCAGGGCGGCGGCCACCTGCTCGGTGGTGGTGCCGATGTTGATCAGCAGCGACGAGCTGTCGGGGATCAGGGAGGCGGCCTTGATGCCGATCCGCCGTTTTTCCTCGGTGGCGAGCTTGCGGCGCGCCTCGTAGCCCAGGTTGGCGGTGCCCGAGGCCAGAATGGCGCCGCCATGATAGCGCTGCAGCACGCCGCGCTCGCACAGGTCGTTGAGATCTTTGCGGATGGTCTGCGGGGTGACGTTGAAGCGCTCGGCGAGGCCCTCAACGCTGACCCTGCCGTCCGTTTTAGCAAGGGCGACGATATCGCTCTGTCGCGGGCTCAAAAGATGCATCGGGTGTGCCTCCGCGTCGGCCTCGCACTTATTTCGTTTGTGGCACCGACGCAATGATAGTGCCCGCCCCAACACAACCGAGGCCCGGCCATGGGCGGAGATTTTCACATTGCTGCGATATATGCCCAGTTTGCGGAAGAATGGGCGCGAATACGTTTTCGATTGACATTCGTTTTGCTTCGATCATAGCGTTAACGGACGTCTCGGGCAAACCTTTGGGAGGAGGAGCATCCATGAGGGGACGACTGACGATCAGTGCCGCGCTGGCTGTGATGTTGATGAGCGGCAGCGCTTTGGCCGGCATGGATGAGGCAAAACGGTGGGTGGACCGAGAATTCCAGCCCTCAACTTTGAGCAAGGAACAACAGCTGAAAGAGCTGGAGTGGTTCATCAACGCGGCCGCTCCCTTCAAGGGAATGGAAATCAACGTGCTGTCGGAGACGATTCCGACGCACGAATACGAATCCAAGACTTTGACCAAGGCGTTCGAGGAGATTACGGGCATCAAGGTCAACCACCAGGTGCTGGGCGAGGGCGAGGTGGTACAGGCCGTCCAGACGCAAATGCAGACCAACCGCAATCTCTACGACGGCTACATTAATGATTCGGATCTGATCGGCACCCACTCGCGCCTGCAGCTGGCGGTCAACCTGACCGACTGGATGGCGGGCGAGGGCAAGGATGTCACCTTGCCCACCCTCGATGTCGATGATTTCATCGGCAAGTCCTTCACCACCGGCCCGGACGGCAAGCTCTGGCAAATTCCCGACCAGCAGTTCGCCAACCTCTATTGGTTCCGCTACGACTGGTTCAAACGGCCGGAGATCAAAAAGCAGTTCAAGGACCGCTACGGCTACGAGCTCGGCGTCCCCGTCAACTGGTCCGCCTACGAAGACATTGCCGAGTTCTTCAGCGTGCACGTGAAGGAAATCGACGGAGTTCGCATCTACGGCCATATGGACTATGGCAAGCGCGCTCCCGATCTCGGTTGGCGCATGACCGATGCCTGGTTGTCGATGGCGGGCGCCAGCTCCAAGGGCCTGCCGAACGGGCGCCCGATCGACGAGTGGGGCATCCGCATGGAGGAGAACTCGTGCAACCCCTCCGGCGCCTCCATCACGCGGGGCGGCGAGACCAATGGACCGGCCTCCGTCTACGCCATTCGCAAGTGGGACGAGTGGTTGCGCAAGTATGCGCCGCCCGGCGCGGCCGATTACGATTTCTACCAGTCGCTGCCGGCGCTGTCGCAGGGCAACGTCGCGCAACAGATCTTCTGGTACACGGCTTTTACCGCCGAGATGGTCAAGCCCAAGAGCGAGGGCAACAACACCGTCAACGACAAGGGCGAGGTGTTGTGGCGCATGGCACCGTCCCCGCATGGGCCCTACTGGGAGGAGGGCATGAAGCTCGGCTATCAGGACGCCGGCTCGTGGACGCTCTTCAAATCGACGCCGCTGGAGCGGCGAAAGGCCGCCTGGCTCTATGCGCAATTCACCATTTCCAAGACCGTCTCGCTCAAAAAGAGCCACGTCGGCCTGACCATCATTCGCGATAGCGACATCAAGCACCAGTCGTTCACGGAACGGGCACCAAAGCTCGGCGGTCTGGTCGAGTTCTACCGTTCGCCCGATCGCGTGCGCTGGACGCCGACCGGCATCAACGTGCCCGACTATCCCAAGCTGGCCCAGCTCTGGTGGCAGAACATTGGCGATGTCAACTCCGGCGCCTTCACGCCGCAGCAAGCCATGGATCGGCTCGCCAAGGAGATGGACGACGTCATGGCGCGCATGGAAGACGTCGACAAGAAGGCCAAGGTCTACGGCGGTTGCGGTCCGCGGCTCAATGCCACCAAGGATGCCAAGGAGTGGCTCGGAAAGCCGAACGGTCCGAAGGCGTTGCTTGCCGACGAGAAGCCCAAGGGCGAGACCATCGACTACGATGAGCTCGTCAAGCGCTGGAAGAGCTGAGCCCGGCTGCGGACAAAGGCAAGGCGTTGTTGCCGAACGATCAACGGGGAAGCCGGTAGGCCTTGAGCTTACCGCTTCCCTCCCCGCCGTTCTCGATCGATACTGGTGCCCTAGCCGAGGGACCTATCGCCGCACCGGACGCTTACCTCGTGACGCTCGAATTGAGAAACGTGGTGAAGAGCGTCGGCGCGCAAACCCACATCCACGACACCAGCCTGCAGCTGGCACGGGAAGGCTTCAATATCCTGCTCGGCACCACGCTTGCCGGCAAGACCACCTTAATGCAACTAATGGCCGGCCTCGAACCGCCGAGCCGTGGCGAAGTCTGGTTCGACGGCAAGAACGTGACCGGCGTTGCCGTGCAGAAGCGCAACGTCTCGATGGTCTACCAGCAGTTCATCAACTATCCGAACTTGACGGTCTTTGAGAACATCGCCTCGCCGCTGCGCGTACAGCGCATGCCGCAGGCGGAGATCGACAAGCGCGTCAACCGCATCGCCGAGCTGGTCCAGATCGCGCCAATGCTGCGGCGGCGGCCGCATGAACTGTCGGGTGGCCAGCAGCAACGCACGGCACTGGCGCGCGCCCTCGTCAAGGATGCCGATCTGGTGCTGCTCGATGAACCTCTGGCCAACCTCGATTTCAAGCTGCGCGAGGAGCTGCGCGACGAGCTGCCGAAGCTATTTCTCAGTCGCCACAGCGTGGTCGTGTTCGCCACCACCGACCCGATGGATGCGCTGCTCCTCGGCGGCCACACCGCGACGGTCAGAGAAGGCCGCATCACCCAATTTGGCCCCACCGCCGCGGTCTATCATCGCCCCGCCGACCTCATCACGGCGCAAGTTTTCTCCAATCCGCCGATCAACACCGCAACGGTGCGCAAACAGGGACAGACCATCGTGCTGAGCGACAGCGTGCGCTGGCCGGCCAAGGCGGCGCTGGCGCCGCTGCCGGACGGGCCATACCTCCTCGGCATTCGTCCGCATCACATCAGTCCGGTTGCCAAGCATCGCGCCGCCACTCCTCTCGACGGCCAGGTGCAGATCGCCGAGCTCAGCGGCTCGGAAAGCACCATCCATTTCCTGCACGGGTCGCTGCAATGGGTTTCGCAATCGCACGGCATGCATGCCGTCGAGGTCGGCACCACCATCCCGCTCTTCATCGACACCGATCATGCCATGTACTTCAATGGCGAGGGAAGGCTGGTGGCGGCATGATGGCAGCGGGCGCAGCCGCGGCGGTGAGGCGGAGGCGGTGGTGCCGCGGCAGGGGCGTGTGAGGCCATGGCCACGATCAGCCTGCACAACATTGAGCACAGCTACCTGGCCCGGCCGCGCGGTCCCGAAGACTGGGCGCTGAAGCGGCTCGACCTCGAATGGCTGGACGGCGGTGCCTACGCCCTGCTCGGACCGTCCGGCTGCGGCAAGACCACCTTGCTCAACATCATCTCCGGGCTGGTGCGCCCAACCGAAGGCAAAGTCCTGTTCGACGGCATCGATCTCACCGACCGGCCAACCGACCGCCGCCATATCGCCCAGGTGTTCCAATTCCCGGTGGTGTACGACACCATGACGGTGTGGGAGAACCTGGC
>DATFXD010000013.1:0-5372 GCA_035258605.1 Hyphomicrobiaceae bacterium
CAATCGCTGGTCCCCCGGGCGCGGCCAACCCAAGCGACGTTCGAGTTTTGGGATCTGCCCCCGGAGGCTGCCATACGTGAACCTGCTCCGGTTGCAATTCCATCCGACATGCGCGGGAACTTGGAAGGATTGCTTGCCACCGGGTTAGCGACGGATATGGCTAACGCTGGCGAGGAACTTTTTGTCAATATAGGTCTCGATTTCGGTACTAGTGCGACAAAAGTCATCGTTCGCTTTCCCTACGAAGCCGGTACCCCCACCATTGCCATCCCCGCGCCCGTACATTACCAAAGCATGGGCCATCCATACCTGTGGCAGACGGTGCTTTGGTTAAGTGGGAGTGGTGAGTTCAAGCCCTGGCCGGACCTAGTGCACCGACGCATTCAGTAGATTCACAAGAGCTGTCGAATGTGTCATGCTGGGCCCATGGCTCAGACAGTATGTGTGATTGTCAGCGCTGCCGACCGGGAACGGTTGCAAGCGATTGTGGGTGACCGCAACCGACCGCGAAAGCATGTAGAACGGGCGCGCATCGTTCTCGCCTCGGTCGGATCGGAACCGGCCCAGCGGGTCGCGGCACGCGTCGGGGTTAGCCGCCCGACGGTGTGGCGCTGGCAGCAGCGCTATGCCGAGGCCGGGGTCGACGGGCTGTTGCGCGACAAGAGCCGCAAGCCCGGCAAAACGCCGATCGCGGCGCGGACCACGGCACGGGTGGTGGCGCTGACCTGCACCACGCCGCCGAACCAGGCGACCCATTGGACCGGCCGTGCGATGGCTAAGGCGACCGGCATTTCGCTGCGCTCGGTGCAACGCATTTGGCAAGCCTACCAACTGCAGCCACACCGCATCCGTACCTTCAAACACTCGCGCGATCCGAGCTTTGCCGCCAAGCTTGCCGACATCGTCGGCCTCTATGTCGATCCCCCGGCCCATGCCGTGGTGCTCTCGCTCGATGAAAAGAGCCAGATCCAGGCACTGGACCGCACTCAGCCGGGTTTGCCGATCAAACCTGGGCGCTGTCAGACCATGACACATGACTATAAACGCCATGGCACCACCACGCTGTTTGCCGCGCTCAGCGTGCTCGATGGAGTGGTGATCGGCCGCTGCATGCAGCGCCACCGACACAGCGAATTCATCCGCTTCCTCAATACCGTCGAGCGCCAAGTCCCGGCTGGCAAGCTGATCCATGCGGTGCTCGACAACTACGCCACGCACAAGCATCCCAGGGTGCGGGCTTGGCTGTCGCGTCATCCACGTTGGACCTTCCACTTCACCCCGACCTCGGCCTCCTGGCTCAATGCGGTCGAGAACTTCTTCTCCAAAATGACCCGCCAGCGCATCCGTCGCGGCGTCTTCTGCTCGATCGTCGACCTCCAGAGCGCGATCAACGCCTATCTCGCCGAGCACAATGCTAACCCAAAACCGTTCGTCTGGACCCAATCCGCCGACGCGATCCTCGCTAAGCTCGACCGCGTTCCTGTACTGTCTGAATGCATCTGAGCACTAGCAGACCTATTGTGGGTTTGGTTGCGCCCCGTTACTGTTCCCTTGGTGCACATGATGATGGTGCGAATGCTTGTGAGGCTGCTGCCCCTGTTGGCCGGTAGCCCCCTGCTGCCCCGTCGCCGTGCCGCTGTCCTGCGCGATGGCAGGGATCGCCGTGGACAGAACGGCGCCGGCGAGACTCAGACTAAGAAGTGCGCCAACCACGCTTCTCTTCGCTGACATATACATTCCCTTTACCAGGACCGGCCAAATGCAGTCCCGGGTGTTAGGCGGCGCGATCGGCGGGCATCCCTGCGACGGAATGCCGTGGCTGGCGCCTAAGCCGGTCAGGGAATTTGAGGATCGCGCAAGCGTCGAACATGTTGAACCGCCGCCTGCGCAAGAGCTTCTTGTCTCGGAGGTGTCACGAGATGCGAGTTCGGCCACGATGCTTACTTTTTTGGGATCGACCACGGAGTGACCGCCGATGGAAAATAGGAACCGACAGGTCTTGCTAAGACAGCGGCCTGCTGGGGTACCGACCCCGGCCGATTTCGAGATCGCCGAAGCACCACTGCCCGAGCCCCGCGAGGGCGAGGTACTGGTACGTGGAATCTTTTTGTCGCTCGACCCGTATATGCGCGGGCGTATCAGTGGCCAGCGCTCCTATGCCCGGCCGGTCGAGGTTGGCGCTGTCATGGAGGGCCGGGTCGTCGGCAAGGTGGCGCATTCGCGCGATCCGAACTTTCGCGAAGGCGACTACGTCCTCGGCGGGTTTGGCTGGCAGCTTTATAGCGCGGTGCCTGCTTCTGCTCTGCTCAGGCTCGATCCTGTCGAGGCCCCGCTCTCGACCGCGCTGGGCGTGCTCGGCATGCCGGGATTCACCGCCTTTGTCGGGTTCGACGAGATCGGTAAGCCACAGCGCGACGAGACCGTGGTGGTCTCTGCCGCCTCGGGAGCGGTCGGCGCGGTCGTCGGCCAGCTCGCCCGACGCGCCGGCGCACGGGTCGTCGGCATTGCCGGCGGCGCCGACAAGTGCCGCTGGGTCGAGGCCGAGCTCGGCTTCAATACTTGCATCGACCACCGTTCGGCTGATCTCGGAGCCGCTCTCGACCGTGCCTGCCCGAGCGGGATCGACGTTTATTGGGAGAATGTCGGCGGGGCGGTGCAGCAGGCGGTGTTCCCGCGGCTCAACGATTTCGCGCGCATGGTCATGTGCGGCATGGTGGCCGAATACAACGATGTCGAGCCCCGGCCCGGCCCCAATCTGATGTCGGCGGTGCGCAAGCGGCTCAAGATCCAGGGGTTCATCGTCAGCGACCGATGGCAGCGCTTCGCCGAATACCGGGCGATCGCGGCACCGCTGTTGCAGAGCGGCGAGCTCAAATATCGCGAAGACATTGTCGACGGCCTCGACCGGGCGCCCGAAGCGTTCATCGGGCTGTTGCAAGGCCGCAATTTCGGAAAGCTCGTCGTCAGGCTCGCTGAGGATCCGACGCAGCGAGCTTGAGTACCATGGCGAGGAGGCGGAGATGCGCCGAATCTCGACCCTGACAACTGCAGTGGCCGTGGCATGTGGGGCGTGTCAGCCGTTGCCCGACACCCCGCCCTCGACAACTCAGCCCGCCAGCACGCAACCGCCCGCTACACAGCCTTCCTGCAGCAGCTACACGGTCCCGGTGACGGTCGGAGGGCAGCCGCAACAAGCGGTTATCGAGGCCTGCCAGCAGGCCGACGGCAGCTGGCGGATCACCCAGACCACACCCGGATTGCCGTCGCAGGTCTATGAGGTCCCCGCGCCGACATATTCCCCGTATTCCTCTGGCTATTCCTATCCCGAAGCCTTTTCCTATCCGTATTCCGACCTCTCTCCTTACTGGGGTTGGGACGAGTGGGGTTGGGGTGGGTCGCCCTGGTTCCTCGGTTTCGCACCGTCGATTGTCGTCGTGCAGCGCTTCAACCATTTCCACCACGGCCTTGGTCGTGGGTTTGGGCACGGCTTTGGTCGAGGGTTCGGGCATGGCTTCGGTCATGGGTTCGCGGGCATGCGCGGGGGCGGCATGGCCGGCGGGCGGCGCTAGCCCAGGCGTCTCCCCTTCAAATCTGGTCACCCGCGGAGCTCCGGGCGATAATTCCGCGTCGGGGCAAACGCACGGAGGCGGGACAATGGGCGTGCAATCAATCGGGATGCCGGTGCGGAGGGAGGAGGATTTCCGCCTTCTGCGAGGGAAGGGCCGCTATGTCGACGATGTGAGGCTGCCGGGCGAGGCGCGCGGCTATGTCGTGCGATCGCCGCATGCGCATGCCCGCATCGCGGCACTCGATGCCATGGCGGCGCGGGCGGCGCCTGGTGTGCTCGCGGTCCTGACCGGTGACGAACTGAGGGAACGCGGGCTCGGCACCTTGCGCCCGCTGGTGCCCCGCCGACGGCGGGGCGGGGGGCCGGCTTTCGTTTGCCCGCAGCCAATCCTGGCGCAGGAGTTTGTCCGGTATGTGGGCGATCCGGTGGTGTTTATCGTCGCAGAAACGCTCGACCAGGCAAAAGATGCCGCCGAGATGCTGGCGATCGAATACGAGATCCTGCCAGCCGTGACAACGGCCGAGGCAGGGCTGGCCTCGGACGCGCCCGCGGTGTGGCCCGACAACCCGGGCAATGAGGCGTTCTTCCACGAGGCCGGGGATAAGCCGGCGGTCGAAGAAGCCTTCGCTCGGGCGGTGCGCATTGTCCGGCGCAAAACTGTGATCAACCGAATCACGGCCAACAGCATGGAGCCGCGCGGCTGCCTCGCCCAGTACGATCCCGACGACGACCGCTACACGATCCGTTGCACGGTGCAGTCGGTGCATGGACCGCGCTCGATGCTCGCCGAGCAGATCTTCAAGCTGCCCCATCACAAGTTCCGCATCGTCTGCGACAACATGGGAGGCGGCTTCGGGATGAAGGGCGGCACCTATCCCGAATACGCGCTCTCATTGTGGGCTGCCGAGGTTACCGGGCGTCCGGTGCGCTGGATCGCGGAGCGCTCCGAGGGATTGCTCAGCGACGAGCAAAGCCGCGGCAGTGTCGTTGATACTGAGCTGGCGCTCGATAATGACGGGAAGTTCCTGGCGCTGCGAGCGCGCTGGGCCGCCTCGATCGGCGCCTATTACTCGACCGACCGGCCAACGATCCCGCTGACCGTAGCGCTCGGCTGTCTCGTCAACACCTACGCGATCCCGGCGGTGCATGTCGAAGTGACGGCGGTGCTGACGAACACGATGGCGATCGCGCCTTATCGCGGCGGTGGGCGGCCTGAGCCGATCTTTGTCACCGAGTCGGTGATCGAGCAGGCAGCGCGCGACCTTGACCTCGATCCGACCGAATTGCGCCGGCGCAACACGATTCCGGCCGCGTCGATGCCCTATAAGACGCCGATGCAGCAGATTTACGACAGCGGAGATTTCACCAAGAACCTCGACGATTGCCTGGCGCTTGCTGGTTACGGTGCCGCGGTCGAGCGGCAGCGTGCAGCGCAAGGGCGCGGCATGCTCTACGGCGTCGGCGTCGCGACTGCGGTCGCGGCGAGCGGCGGGCGCGACTATGAGCACGCGGAAATCCGTTTCGACCCTGCGGGTGCCGTCGTGCTGATGACCGGCAGTATGGATCATGGCCAGGGTCACGGCACGACCTTTAAGCAGGTACTGTCCGAAAAGCTCGGCATCGATGCGGAGCTGATCCGCTACCGCTATGGCGACAGCGATCTGGTGACGATGGGGGTCGGCACCTTCGGCTCGCGCTCGGCGCAGCTTGCGGGCTCGGCGATCGTCATGGCGGCCGACAAACTGATCGCCAAGGGCCGCCGCATCGCCGCTCACATGATGGAGGCGGCGCGCGACGACATCGT
>DATFXD010000014.1:0-11518 GCA_035258605.1 Hyphomicrobiaceae bacterium
GGGTGATGGACTGAAATGCTGTTCAGCTACTTGCTGATGAGCGGTGTCACGACCGGGGCGCTCTATGGCCTGGTCGCCCTGGGTTTCGTGGTGGTCAACAAGGCCACCGGCGTCATCAATTTCGCCCAGGGCGAGTTCTTCATGTTTGCCGGCTTCATCGCCTGGATGCTGCACGTCCAGCTCGGCATCGACTACTTTCTCACCTTTGCGCTGGCCGTCGCCTTCGGCTTCATGCTCGGCTGCCTCACCGATCGCATCGCCTACCGACCGCTGGACAAGACCGACGTGGTGAGCCTGGTGCTGGCCACCGTCGGCACGGCCTTCGTCCTCAAGGGGCTCGCCCGCCTAATCTGGGGCGGCAAGGCCGATTATCTGGCCTTTCCCCCGATCACGTCGTCGGATCCGATCATGCTCGGCAACGTCATGGTGATCCCGCAACAACTGGCGGTGCTGGCCGGCACGGCGGCAATTCTGGTGGTGTTCACCCTCTTCTTCCGTCTGACGCGGACCGGCAAAATGATGCAGGCCACCGCCGACAACGCCAGGGCCGCGGCCTTGGTCGGGATTCGCACCGATCGCATCTACACCTTGGCGTTCGGCATCGGCGCTGCCATTGCCGCGGCCGCCGCCGTGCTGACCGCACCGCTGACCCTGCTCTACCCCGATATCGGCTTTGCCTTTTTTCTCAAGGGATTTGCCGCCGCCGTGCTTGGCGGGCTCAACAGCCTGCCGGGGGCGGTGCTTGGCGGGTTGATCGTTGGCATCGCCGAGTCGATGGCCGGCGGTTATATCCATTCCAGCGTCATGGAGCTCTCGCCCTTTGTCGTCATCATGGTCGTCTTGACTTTGCGGCCGAGCGGGCTGTTCGGCTCGCGGACGCGGAGGGTCTAGTGGTGGCACCGTTCGGTCGCCGCAACGTGCTGTTGGCGCTGTTCGCGGCCGCCAGCGTGCTGCCGGCTGTTGCCAATGTCTACCAGCTGTTCATCGCCAATCTGATGCTGGTCTATGTGCTGCTGGCGATCGGGCTCAATATCCTGGTTGGCTACGCCGGACAGCTGGCCTTCGCCAACGCAGCGATGTTCGGCATCGGTGCCTACGCTACCGGACTTCTACAGGTGCGGCTCGGTTGCTCGTTCTGGCTGGCATTCCCCGCCGGCGCGCTGGTGGCGGCGGCGGTCGGCCTGGCGATTTCATTGCCGGCGCTGCGGCTGAGCGGCCTCTATTTGGCGCTGTCGACGTTGGCCTTTGCGCAGGCCACGCAATGGGTGTTCTTGCACTGGGAAAGCGTCACTTTCGGTGCCGGCGGCTTCAAGACGCCGCCGCTATCGTTCGCGCCATTGCCGATCGGCAAGCCGCTCGGCCTTTACTACCTGAGCCTTGCCTTGCTGGTGGTGTTGTTCCAGTTCGCGCAAAATCTGGTGGCCTCGCGGGTCGGGCGCGCCTTCGTTGCCGTGCGCGATGGCGAGGTGGCGGCGCAAAGCCTGGGCGTGGATCTGTTGCGCACCAAGGCGCTGGCCTTCGGCATCAGCGGCTTTTATGCCGGTATTGCCGGCGGCCTTTATTCGGCAATGCTCAATTTCGTGGCGCCGGAGGGCTTCGATCTGTTCCAGATGGTGCTGCAGAAATCGATGATCGTGGTGGGTGGGCTCGGCTCGATCACCGGTTCGGTGCTGGGCGCCGGCTTGATGATCATTGTGCTCGAAGCGCTGCGCGCCTTTAAGGGCCTGCAGGAAATCGTGTTCGGGGCCCTGCTGGTCGGCTTTGTGCTGTTCATGCGCGGCGGCTTGGTCTCGGTTCTGAAGCGCCACGTGCGCGGCTGGGAGGAACCACTTCGATTGCCGCAACGAGCGCCGCCAGCCGCCGCGCCGCGGGCGCTCGAGGCCGCCGCCGGAGGCGCCGAGCCATGAGCACGGCGCTACTCTCGATACGTGACGTGCACCTGGCCTTCGGCGGCCTCAAGGTCCTCGATGGCCTCAATCTGGAGGTCAAGGCCGGGGAGATTCGCGGCCTGATCGGCCCCAACGGCGCTGGCAAGACCACGCTCCTCAACGTCATCTGCGGCCTCAATCGCCCGCAACGGGGCGATGTGCGCCTCAACGGCGTGTCGATCGTCGGCCGCAAGCCGAGCGCCATTGCCCGCCTGGGATTGGGCCGCACCTTTCAGACCTCGCAGCTGTTCCGTGGCATGACCGTGCTCGAGAACATGATGCTGGGCCTACATCGGCGAACCCGCACCGGGCTGATCTCGGCCGGTTGCAATGGCCGGCGGCGGCGCAGCGAGGAGCGGGCGATGGAGGCGGCGGCGCGCAACGCGCTGAGCTTTGTCGGCATGGCGGATTTGGCCGAGCGGCCGGCGACCGCGCTATCGTTTGGCCAGCAACGCGTCATTGAGATCGCGCGCACCTTGATCAGCGACCCGAGCGTGGTGCTGCTCGACGAACCGGCCGTGGGTTTGAGCGCAAACCGGCTCTCGGAACTCGACGCGCTGCTGCGCAAAATTCGCGATCAGAAGGGCGTGACCCTGATCCTTATCGAGCACGTCATCCGGCTGGTGATGGGTGTCTGTGACCAGGTGACCGTGCTGAGCTCGGGCAGCGCCATCGCCGATGGGCCACCGGCGGCCGTGCGCAATGATCCCGCCGTGATCGAGGCCTACCTCGGAAGGGAGCTCAGTGCTCGATATCAGGCATCTTAGGGTCGCTTACGGCATCACCGAGGTGCTGCACGACGTCACCTTTGCGGTGCCGACGGCATCAATCGTGTGTTTGCTTGGCGGTAACGGCTCCGGCAAGACCACGTTGCTGAATACGCTTGCTGGCATGATCCGCCCGCTGTCCGGCTCGGTGCGCTTCGAGGACCGCGAATGCACCGGCTGGTCCGCCGACCGCATGGTTCGCAGCGGTATCGTCCAGGTGCCGCAGGGCCGCGAGGTGTGGCCGAGCATGACCGTGATCGACAACCTTGAACTCGGCGCGGCAACGCGCCGAGACCGGGCGGCGATCAAGTCCGATCTCGACTCGATCCTTGCCTTGTTCCCGAAGCTGGTGCCGCGCCGGCATCAGCTTGCCGGTCAATTGAGCGGCGGCGAACAGCAGATGCTGGCCATCGCGCGCGCCTTGATGGCGCGTCCGCGCTGTTTGTTGCTGGACGAGCCCTCGGCGGGACTGGCGCCGATGGTCGTGGCCGAGATGGTCGACACCATTCTCGCCCTCAACCGGCGCGGCATGACCATCCTGCTGGTGGAACAGAACATTGGCGTGGCGGCCGCCGTGGCCGGCCAGGCGCACGTTCTCAGAAACGGAGCCATTGCCTTTTCCGGTCCGGCCGCCGACCTGATCGACAATCCGGTCGTGCTCAGTTCCTACTTGGGCTGATTTGAGCCTTGCCCGCTTGGGTCGGCAGCGCCTTGTGCCGTCTCAAGTTGCTGGCGCCCGTCCTGGTCGGCGGCCAGGAACCAATCGGCGATCTGGCTCGAGGTCATGAACACGGTATCGTTGCGGCGCGCCAGCAGGTCGAGTGCTTTCTCCAAGTAGTAGGCGCGGTGTGGAACGCCCACAATGTGCGGATGCAGGGCGAGTGTGAGCACCCGCGGTTGCTTTTCGAGCTCGCGCTCAAGGACTGCCAAAGTGGCTTCGAGCCGCTTTAAGAGCTCATCGCTGGATTGTCCCTGGACCACCCAGATCGGAACGTCATTGAGCTCCCAAGTGTAGGGCAGGCAAAGCAGCGGGCCGGCCGTGGTCCGCATCCAGCACGGCAAATCATCGACCAGCCAATCATGCACGAACTCGAGGCCGCACCGCTTCAGAATGTCGGGGGTGTCGTTGCTCTCGCCGCCGCCGGCCCCGAACCAGCCGCGGACCTTGTGGCCCGACAGCTGCTGTAACCGGGTCAGACAGCGTCGAATTTCCGCCTCCTCATCGGCCACTTGCTTGAGCGAGCGCTGGAACCAGCCGTGGCCAACGAGCTCCCATCCCGCATCAACCACGGCGTTGGCCAGCGCCGGATAAACGTCGGCGCATTGGGCATTGATGAAGGCCGACGCCTTGATCTGGCGCTGGGCCAAAGCAGCAAACAGCCGCGGCATGCCGCAGCGCATCCCGTACTCGACCCAGCAGTAGTTTGGCAGGTCCGGCGGCTCCACTTGGGCGCCGTGCGGTGGCGGCAGGATGCCGCGCGGCATCTTCTGATCGAACGGCCAGTATTCGATATTAACGACGGTATTGACCATCAGCGGCTTGCCGCGGAACGGCTCCAGTCGGGCACGCTGCGAGGACATCTGAAAGGGGATGCGGGGATTGGGCCACATGGGTTCCTCTTCGCCACCAGCGTCGATACGCACGAGCGCGCCAGCGCGTGTCGCCGGCAAGCGGCGGACTACGCAGACGCTAGCGGCCGGCGCCATGCTGGTCGATCAAAATCGGCATGCTCGTCCGGCCGCCGCGGCGCAGGGCACAATGCACGCGCGGCGCAACCGACCTTGCGGGCTCCCGCCGGCCTCGCGCGGGGGCGATGCGAGCCACCCTTGCGTGCTGCGGCCGTTCACGGGCATAAAGCCCCGTCGATTGCCATCTTGTTTGAGCTAACGCCGACCGCCGGCAGAACGTGCGCCGTTGCAAGGAGCCCGCTGTGACGAAATCCAATATTGTCCGTATCGACCGCCATCCGGGACGCTCCGCCCAGAGCATTGGCATCGCCCGCCAACTCGGTACCGACCCGACGCTTATTCATGAGCCGTCCGTGGGCGTGGTGGGTACCAAGGGCGACAGCCAATGCTACGTCGGCGTCATGGCCAAGGTTGAGGCAATCCATGAAGCCCTCAAACAGCGTGTTGGTACCGCGTCACACCAGCTCAAGCTGCGCCTGGTGCAGCCCGAGTACACGGTCGCCATCTCCGATGGCATCCGCAATGGAACGCGCGAGATGCGCTACTCGATGATCGGGCGCGAGTTGACCAACGATGCGCTTTGCGAGCACCTGAGTGCGACCGGACTTGCCGGTACCATCGCCGTCGTTGCCTGCGACAAGCCGCCGGTCGGCACGCTTGCGGCGTTGCTCGAACATAATCGTCCGGCGATCATGATGTCGGATGGCTCGATCCATCCCGGCATCGATCCGAAGTCGGGCGAGGTGCTGGACATCGTCAGCGCCTACCAGGTCGCGGGCCACCCTGACCCAGAGTACCGCGAGCGCATCGCCTGCCACGCCTGCCCCGGCTACGGCAGTTGCGGCGGTATGTTCACATACAACACCATGCAGACCTTCATCGGCGTTGTCGGCATGCAGCCGTTGCATATGGTGGCCCCATCCTCCGACGATCCACGCCGGCTTCGAGAATTTCCCACCGAGCTGGTCGATCACCTTGCGGTCTTGATCGAGAAGGATCTGAAACCGCGCGATATCGTCGGACGCGATGCCATTCGCAACGCGGTCATTGTCGCGATGGCCGTCGGCGGCTCTACCAATGTGGCGCTGCATGCCCCGGAGATCGCGCGTGCGGCGGGCTATGCCGAGTTCTGGAAGGATATTATGACGCCGGCCGAGTTCAATCACCTGTCGCAAGAGATCGTGCCCGTGCTCACCGACGCCCGGCCGTACGGCAAGTACTCGATGGTCGACATCGACAAAGTCGGCGGCGTGCAGGTGATCGTGCGCGAGCTGCTGGAGGCCGGGCTCATCAATGGCGACGTGCTGACCTGCACCGGCGAAAGCCTTGGCCGCCAAATCGAGCGCCTCGCTGCCAAGCGTGCCGACGGCAGGGTGATCTATCCGGTTGAGAAGCCCTATAAGCCGACCGGTGGTCTGCGTGTGCTCGGTGGCAATCTGTCACCCGACTTCTCGGCCATCCTTAAACTTGCCGGCGTCGAGGCCGGCCTTGAGAACAATGTGTTCCGTGGCAGAGCCCGCGTATTCGAGGGCGAGCAGAGCTTGATCGATGCTCTGGACCGGACGCCCGAGCAATTCCTGCACCATGACATGATCATTGTCCGCTACGAGGGTCCGAGCGGCGCGCCGGGAATGCCGGAAATGCTCGATCCGACCTCGCGGATCACCGCGCTCTGCCGCGAGCGCGGGATTGTGGTCGGGCTGATGACCGACGCGCGCTTTTCCGGCGGGTCGGTCGGTCTCGTCATCGGCCACGTCGGTCCGGAAGCGGCCCTCGGCGGCCCAATCGCATTGATCGAGAACGGCGATGAGATCGTGGTCGATCTGAACGCCAATGCGCTCAACTGCACGGCGCTGGCCGATGCTGGCATCTTGAAGGCACGCAAGGCCGCCTGGGATCAGGCGGTCGCCGCCAACGGCGGCACCCACCCCAATTGTGGTGAGGCCAATACCCGGCTTCTGCACCGCGCCCGACATACCGCTGTGCCGGCCACCCGCGGCGGCGGTCTGCACCCGAACCGCGAGGTGTGGGTACGGGAACCGCGCCAAGCAGAGCGGTCGGGCTTCGTGCCCAAGAACAAGCACCGCGCAGCGGTCAACAAGGCCAGTTAGTGCCGGCAGGTGCGGGGGGCCTTGAGCATCGCGCGCGTGCCTGGGCGATGACCGACAGGAACCGGCCCACTTTTGCCTGAGCGCCGAGCGCGCGGCACGGCGCTGTTGTGGCGGGCGACCTCGGCGGCCACCTCAGGTGCGCCGCCGCAGGCACGCTGTTAAGACGGCAACGCCGGGCTGGGCATCAGCACCCTGTTGCTGTGAGCTTAGAGGCGGTCGAGGAATTCGGTGAGCGCGGCGTTGACCTCGGCCGGGCGCTCCTGCTGCACCCAATGGCCGGCGCCCTCGATCAGCCGAACGAGCCGCAGATCTCCCATGCGCCCGCGCATCGTGTCGATCAGGTCGACGCCCGGAATGAACCGCAGCACCGGGTCGAGCGAGCCGGCAATAAACGCCGCCGGCTGCTCGAGGCGTTGCTCGGCCACCGCCGCCTGTTGGGCGAAGTCGAGCTCCGAGGTGCGATAGCGGTTGAGCGGGCCGCGAAACCCGCTGCCCTGAAACTCACCGACGTAGTAGTCGAGGTCGGCGGGCGTCAGCCAAGCCGGGAATGGGTCGGGATCGAGGAGACCGTCGAGGAGCCGCCCCCCGGCCGGTTGGTGCGGCCTGATCCCCGCCCTTATCGCCTCGCCGGAGACCCAATAGTAGACCTTGCGCAGGCTGGTGCGCACGTCCGCTTCCAGCTCCGCCTCGGCGACGCCCGGGGTTTGGAAGTAGATCTGATAAAAAAAGCGGTCCTTGTAGATTTTTCGGAACAGTTGGATGCGCGGCGCCGGTCCGCGGCCGGTGTGCGGCACACTGAGCCCCACCACCGCGCGCACGCGCTCTGGATAGAACAGCGCGGTATTCCAGACGATCGGGGCGCCCCAATCGTGGCCGATCAGGATGGCGCGCGTTTCGCCCAGCGCGGTTACGAGGCCGGCAACGTCGGCGCACATCTCCTTGATGGCATAGGCTTCGAGCGCCGCTGGTTTGTCGCTGCCGCCGTAGCCGCGCACGTCCGGCGCCGCCACCCGATAGCCGGCCGCGGCCAGTGCCGAGATCTGATGGCGCCAGGAGTACCAGCTCTCCGGCCAGCCATGGACGAGGATCACCAGCGGGCCCTTGCCGGAGAGCGCGACACGCAGCCGGATCCCGTTGCTGGCAATGCTCTGAAAATCCGGCTCTAACATAGGGGCGCTCCTGTCCAGTGCGCTGGCGATGCGATGCTGGCGAGGCCGGCAGCGGCCCCGAGGCTCGCGAGCAGCATAGCCTCGAGGCCAGCCACCGCCCATGTTCTTTTGTCGTGTGCCAAGCCGCGCGGACTAGGGAGCGCTCCGACGGGCTTGGGGTTTTTGACTATAAGCGGTCGCCAGCACTGTCGCCGGCGGCTCGCCACCCTCGTTTGCCACGCGCAATCGCGCCGACCATGAGGCTTGCCGGTGGTGGTGGAGCGCCGGCAGCCGCTGATACTTTTGAACTGCCACCGGTGTCGCAAATCGCGCCGCGTCGACTGAAGTCAGCCATCGCCAGCACGGAGGCTTGCCTCCGGCGCGGCCAGCCCGCAGTCGGCGGCCTCACGCTTCCCCCCGCGTTCGCCGCGCGTCGCGTGCCTCAGTGGTCCGCGCCCGATCGAAATCTTCTCCTCGCGTGCCGGTTGGAACATGGCGTGCGGCGCGCAGCCCGATATCGTCCCATTGCATGCCGCTACCAAGCGCGCGGGTGCGTGCAAGCTCCGCCGATCGCGCTTGCGTGTGGTCGGTCAAGGCCCGCTCGGTCGCTTCCCAGCGTTTGAGGCTGGCGATGATGTCGGCGTCCGTGGACACCGCCTCGGCCAGGCTGAGGGCATTCATCATGGCAAGACAGGCGCCCTGCGCCAGGGTCGGCGGCATGGCGTGGGCGGCGTCGCCGATAATGGCGATGCGACCCACGGACCAGGCGTCGAGCCGCGTCGTCTCGTACACATCGTAGCGGCCGCGCGACCCGACGGTTGCGATCGCCGGGGCAAGCATGGGAAAGGTCGCGCCCCACACCCTGGCATCAATGGGCAGCCTCGACCCTTCCGCATCGTCGCGCGGCGACATCATCGCCATATACAGGCGACCGTCCTCGCAGGGCGCATAGAGGATGCGCAGCGTGCGGGGTTCGAACGCCCAAAAATCGATCACATGGTCCCAGGCTCCGCCGACGAAGTCGCCGCGCTCGACCAGCACGCGCACGATCCCATCCTGGTATTTTTTGCGCGCGCAGGCCACCCCAAGCGAGTCGCGTACCAATGAGCGCACGCCATCCGCTGCAATGACCAGATCTGCCTTGAGGCTGCGCCCGCCTTTAAGCTCCAGCACCCCTTCGGGTCGCGCCGCGATCGCCTCCGAGCGCGTTACGATCTCTATGCCCGCACGCGCGGCCGCAGCCAAGATGCCAGCGTAGAGATGCTGGCGCGTCATGGTCATCAGCAGGAACGGGTTGCTGCCGTTGATGTTCTCGAAGCTGACGCAGACACCGTTGCGCCGCGTTTCATAGCCTGGCGCCTGATGCGCGCCGCGCGCCACGTCTGGATAGGCGCCGATGGCCTGCAGAACACGCTGGCCATTCTCCCAAATAAAAATGCCCGCACCGAAGGCGCGCAGCTCTGCCTGCTTCTCGTGCACGCGCACGCTCCAACCCCGATGGTTGAGCGCGATGGCCGCGGCGAGCCCCGCAAACCCCGCTCCGGCAATTTCTGCATGCATGGCGTGGACCCGAAGGGCAGTGGTGCGAGGGCAGGCTAGCACGGTGGCCGCGCCATGGCGCGGCTCGTGCGGTGACATCGAAAAATCACCAACAGGCGGTGCCAGCTGCGGCCAGCTGGCGGCGCGCGCCTGGCCTTGATGTCGCCTCGCGCGCTTACCGGCACAAACGGCATCCTGGGCACTGACGACGGCTTGCATATGGTCTGCGGCATGTCCAACGCCTCCCTATCGACCGCTGCGCGTGTCAATAGCGGACACGGCGCACCGAGTTGTTAAGGCTGTCATGGAGCGACCCTCATCCTCCCGCTCGCAAGCCGGGGCATTTAACAATCCGCCAAGACTTCTCACCTAAAGCGGCAGTCACTCACTAAGCCCTGCCGTGGAGGCCCCGATGCTGTTCAACATGCTAGGCAATGATGCGGAAAAGGACTACTCGCGCCAAAGCGAGTCGCGGCCGGCAAGCGGTCCTGTGGCTTTGAATCTGAGCGTTGCGGAATTGCGGGAGAGAGCCGGGACCCCAGCCCGTTCAGTGATCGATGCCTGGCTGACCATGAAGGGCGATCTCGAGAGTGAGGGCGACATTCAGGTTGATGGCAAGGTCCAAGGCCACATTCGTTGCATGCAGCTTATCGTCGGAAAGGACGCAACGATCGATGGCGACGTTGTGGCGGCGGAAGTCGTCGTGCGCGGCAGGGTGAAGGGTGTGATCCGCGCCAACCGCGTGAGGCTTCTTGATACGGCATGCGTCGAGAGTGAGATCTTTTTCGAGAAATCGCTTGGCATCGACGATGGCGCCTCCTTCGAGGGTCAGATTCGGCGCACCTCGGGCCCGTTGCCGGCGGTGGCGGTGGCAAGCGAGGGCCCGCCAGCTGCTGCCAGCGAGACCGGTTCGACGGCGAGCGTGAGCCGCGACCCGGCCGAGGTTGATACAAAGCTCGCTGCAAAATCGCAGCCGCGGCGTGACCGCGAGGGCGCGCGCTTCTCACGACTTTCGCGCGATTCGATCACCGACACCGGCAAGGACGGATCGCTGGCGCCCGAGGAGACCTCGGGTGGGTTGGCGCAGAGCTGATACGGCCTCCGGGTCCCTCCTCCCCCCGGACCCGGAGCTCGCCCGTGCCATGACACCTTGGCGTGATCGACCGCCCCGCCTCCAGCAATGAGGCGCGGCGCGCACGCACTGCAACAGATCATTCAGCCCGCTCAGCAGCAATCCGGTAGCCGATGGCGCGATCTGCGCCGTGACGCCATTGGATGTGCCGGCGCGGTTTTGCCCTTTGCCTGAGGATTGGCCGCCGACCATCTGGTCGCGGCCTTGGCGTCGAGGCAACCACCTTCTGATGGCTGAGGCCGATCAAGCTCGCCAAGCCCGAGGAGCAGACAGCGTGCCTTTAGAGGCAGCGTGTTTTTAGAGCGTGCACGACCCGGTTCACGTCACTCACGCGCGCAAGGCATCCAGCGTCTGCGCGCGCGCCCATCTTGGACGTCGCGGTGGCGACGGCGACGTGAGGGGGGCTCTTTCCTTGCCGCACATCGGCCGGGCAGTTCTCAGTCCCAACTCCGGCTAACCTCGGATCCTCGCGGCATTGACGACGGACGTGTGGGTCGCACGCATCCTAACCGCGCATCCGTTGCGGAAAACCCGCAAAACCCGCATGTTCTGGCGATCAATAATCTTGAGTGGATAGGATATGCGCAAAATGGACGGTGCGAAGCTCGGCTCGGCGCATCAGTACCTCGATCGTCGGACCAGCGGTGTCGCGGCGAACCGGTCGATGTCAGGTTCGGCGAGAAGGCCGGCGGCAAAGAGCACCAACAAGCGGCCGCAGCTGGAGATGGCGATCGACGAGTTCGGCACCGGCAATGTGCCGCTGCCCGCCGAATGCGGCCGGCGCACCGGGGCGATGATTGACGGCATCGCCATCGACGACACCTGCCAGGGCGACCCGGTGAACGGTCTCGACCGCTGGCCGCCAGCGACAGTGGTCGGGCAATCGCCACGACCATGGCCGTGCACTTGGCCGCGATTGCTCGGCTGACAGGGCAGCGCGGGTAGCGCGCGGGCGCACAGGCGCAGAAGAGCTCACTTTTGCGTGGGCGCGGTGGGCTCAGGATTCGAAACAGTTGCGCGCCGGACCTGAGGTTGCACCCGCGCGCAGCGATGGATGATGAAGAGCTGGCCCCGTGCCAACCGGGGGCTCGCCGTCATCGAGAAGCATGGGAACAAGACCGATGACCAAAGGACGGCTCGAGGCATTCAGCGACGGCGTGCTCGCCATCATCATCACGATCATGGTGCTTGAAATGAAGGTGCC
>DATFXD010000015.1:0-11742 GCA_035258605.1 Hyphomicrobiaceae bacterium
GGTGATCGCCGCCCAACGGAACCGCAACTGCTCCATCGTTGTTCTTGCACGCAGGACACAAAAACCAGGGGGTTACCATTGAAAAAACTGCACACTGTCGTGCTGGCCGCCATTGCCAGTGCCGGCCTCGCCCATACCGCCGTCGCCGCTGATCTCGGTGGCCTGCCGCCGCGGCGCGGCAGCCTCAAGGATGCAGCACCGGTCGTCTACGAGCGGGCATTTTCGTGGACCGGGCTCTATATCGGCGCCAACGTTGGCTACGGCTGGTCGGATGTCGATTGGCATGACAGCATTGGCCCGGGCAGCCACGATGGCAACGGCGTGCTCGCCGGCGGCCAGATCGGCTACAACCTGCAGTCGGGCCAGTTCGTGTTCGGCGTCGAGGCGGATATGTCGGGCGCCTGGGTCGACGGCAGCAACGCCTGCTGCGGCCACCAGTTCAATTGGGTTGGATCGGCGCGTGGCCGCGCCGGTATCGCCTTTAACGGCAATCGCACCTGGCTCTACGGCACCGGCGGCGCCGCCTGGGCGGATGTCGACTATACGGCACCTGGCGTCAGCGGCTTCTCCAACACGCATTTCGGATGGGTCGCCGGCGGCGGCGTCGAGCACATGCTGACGCAGAACTTGAGCGCCCGTGTCGAATACCTCCACTATAGCTTCGATGAGGCTACCGGCCTGGTCGGCGGCATCACCACCACCGCGCAACCGACCTTGGATACCGTGCGCTTCGGGCTCAACCTGAAATTCTAAGGCAAGCCGGCAATCGCCACCGGCGGCAAAAGAGGGGCGCAGCCGGCGCCCCTCGGTGCCGGTGCCGGTCGGTCAAAGACAGCCGGTGATGGTGCTGCCGCACTTCACGTAGTTGATCTCGTGCCAGACGCAACACGGCTCCTCCGTCTTGCACACCCAGGTCTTGAGCTCGCCGCTGTACTTGAGCTTGACGCGACAGACCTTTTCGCCCTTGCCCGCCTTGGGAGTGGCGGCGGCGGTTTTGACGGTCGATTGCTGCGCTAGCGCCGGAGCGGCGGTGTAGGCAACACCTGCCAAGCCCACGGCCAGCGCCGCGGCCAGTGCCATCAAGCCTCGTTGCATGAAGACCTCCAGTTGATCGAGAGGACAGAATCGTCGGGGCGAATTGTGCCGCCTCGCCCCGCCGCCGCCTAGGACGCGTAGGCCTCATGTCAGGCTATTTCGGCAGCCGCGCGACCCCGGGTCCGCCGGCTATTGCCGGGGGCCGGCTTCCGCCCTAGCCTCACGTGAACGCGGAGCCAATGGGCATTTAAGCCGATGCTGCCGCCGCCCGGAGGCAGCGATGCGCAACAGCCAAATCGAGATTGAGCCCATTGCCGGCAGCATCGGCGCCGAGATCCACAATGTCGACGTCAGCCAGGATCTGGACGAGGCCACCATCGCCGACATCCGCGCGGCGCTGCTGGCGCATTGCGTGATCTTCTTCCGCAAGCAAAACCTCGACGCCGTGCGTCACAAGGCCTTCACGCGCCGCTTCGGCGAACTATTTATTCATCCCAATTACCAGGGCATGCAGGCCGATCCCGAGATCATCGTGATCACGCGTGAGCCCGGCGATAAACACATTGTCGGTGAGGACTGGCACACGGATACCACCATGGTGGCGGCGCCGCCAATGGGCGCCATCCTCTATGCGGTGGAGGTGCCGCCCTACGGCGGCGACACCCTGTTCGCCAACCAGTATCAGGCCTACGAGGGCTTGTCGGAGGGCATGAAAGGGCTGCTGTGTCGCCTCAAGGCGGTGCATTCCGATCGCACTGTGGCCGGGCCTCAGGCCAATCGCAACGCCCAGCGCTCAACCAAGGTGCGCGAGGATCAAGCCTGGCGCGAAACCGTGAGTACCCACCCGGTGGTGGTGACGCACCCCGAAACCGGGCGCAAGCTGCTCTACGTCAACCGGTCCTATACGCAAGGCTTCGAGGGCATGACGGAGGCGGAAAGCCGCCCGTTGCTCGAGTATCTGTTGGAGCACGGCCATCGGCCGGAGTTCACCTGTCGCTTCCGCTGGCAGGTGGGCTCGATCGCGTTCTGGGACAATCGCTGCTGCAAGCACCTCGCCATCCACGATGCCGGACCCTTCCGTCGCGTGATGCGCCGCACACAGATCAAAGGCACGCGCCCGAGCTGACGGGCGCCGGCGAAAACGTCTAGGCCGCCGAACACCGGCTTGCCGCCACCCCGGGGGCTCAGAAAGCGAGGAGACGCGCGATGGCCATTGTGCTGCAGGAGACCTTGCGTGCGCCCTTTTATGCCCCGTTCTACGCGGCACTCGCGCTCGGAGCCTACCGGCAGGAGGGCCTCGACGTCAGCCTGGTCACGGCACCGACGCCGACCGCCGCGGCGCGAGGTTTTGCCGACGGCAGCGTCGACGTGGCCTGGGGTGGGCCGATGCGCGTCCTCAAGACCTACGAGGAGGATCCCGATTGCGACCTCGTATGCTTTTGCGAGGTCGTGACCCGCGATCCGTTTTTCCTGATCGGCGCTACCGCAAACCCCGATTTCGAGCTCAAGGATTTGGCTCAGCTGCGGTTGGCGACGGTGAGCGAGGTGCCAACCCCGTGGCTCATGCTGCAGGAGGATCTGCGCCGGGCCAAGCTCGATCCGGATCGGCTCCAGCGCGTCAGCGATCGATCGATGGCGGAGAACTGCGCCGCCCTGCGGGCGGGCGCCATCGACGTGGTGCAGGCGTTCCAGCCGTTCGTCGAGGCCTTGCTTGAGGACCAGGCGGGGCACATCTGGTCGGCCGCCGCCGACCGCGGACCCACCTCCTATACCACGCTCTATGCACCCCGCGCCTTGCTGGCGGCGCGGCAGCAGGAGTGCGAAGCCATGGTGCGCGCGCTCTATCGCACCTTAAAGTGGGTGAGCGGGGCAGATGCGGCGGCGTTGGCTGCCGCCATCGCCGGCTATTTTCCCGACGTGCCGCCGGCGCGCCTGGCCACGGCGCTTCACCGCTACCGCGCGCTTGGCATCTGGGGACGCGATCCCCGCCTGCCCCGCCAGGGCTACGAGCGTCTGCGCGCCGGGCTTTTATCCGGCGGCCTCGTTGCCAACGCCATGGCCTACGAGCGCGTGGTCGACAACAGCCTCGCCGAGCGCGTCATGGGCCAGGATCCGCCGGCGCTCAAGGGTTGAGTCGCCATGGGAGGCGATGGCGGCCGGTGCCCTCGCCCCGGCGCGCCTTACCAGCCAACGCACATCAGCGCTTGGCGATCACGACCTCGAGATATTCGCTGGGCAGCACCAGGCTGCCGTCACCGGCCCGGTTCATGCCGGCCATCAGCGCCAACAGGTCGCGGCCGAGCGCCTGCTGCCCCGACGCATCGAGCGCGGCAAACGCCTTGCGCATCGGGCCATAGTAGGTCTTGAACACGTCCAGGAAGTGTTCCGCCGATCGATAGCGAAACACGAAATGGCGCGGCTCGGCCGTGATGGTGGCGGCGGCGCTGGCAAACATCTCGCCCAACCGCGCCCGCGTGCCCCATAGCGCCGGCGACTTGGTGCCGGCCGGCGGCGGCAGATAGTTCGCCAAGGTCTTGAACAGCTGGCCGATGAAGCCTTGAGGTGTCCAGTTGGCAAGCCCGATCTTGCCGCCGCCCCGCACCACCCGCACCAGTTCGGCAGCGGCGGCGTCCTGATCGGGTGTGAACATCACCCCGAAACTGGAGAGAACGACGTCAAAGCTTGCCGTCCCGAACGGCAGCGCCTCGGCATCGGCCTCTTGGAAGGTCACCGACAGCCCCTCGGCGGCGGCGCGGCGGCGGCCGCCCTCGAGCAGAGTTGGCACGTAGTCGGTCGACACCACCTCGCACCATCGCCGCGCTGCCGCCAATGTGGCATTGCCATTGCCGGCGGCGACGTCGAGCACCCGCTGACCTGCGCGCAGGTCAAGCGCCTCGCACAACTGTTCGCCCACAATCTGCAGGGTGGTGCCGATCACGGCATAATCGCCGCTTGACCAGGCATCCTGCTGGCGTGCCTTCAATTGCTTAAGGTTGACGGCCGGGGCCTGGTTTTGACCGATGGCGGTGGCTGCTGTAACCATGATGGGTCTCCGGTTGGCGGTTGCTTGCCGTTTTCGCTTGCCTGGGTGTCACTTGCGGCCCATGAGCGTTGGGCTGGACCGTAGCGGCCTTGCATGGGGGCCGACGTGGGTGACGGCGTGGAAAAGTCCGTGGAAACACATCCCCTTGAGCAGTCGGACGCGGCCGCAGCCGTCGCCATACGCCTGTTGGGCCCGCTCGGCATCCGCCGCCAGGGCGTCGAGCTGGCGTTGCCGGCCTCGCGCAAGGTGCGCGCGCTCCTCGCCTATCTGTCACTCGCCCCGCGTCCGGTCTCGCGCACCCAGCTTTGCGAATTGCTGTGGGATGTGCCGAACGACCCGCGCGGCGAACTGCGCTGGTGCCTGAGCAAGCTGCGCGGCCTGATCGACGAGCCCAATCGTCCCCGGCTTGCCAGCCGCGGCGATAGCATCAAGCTCGACCTGGCGGACTGCTTCGTCGACGCCGCCGAGATCACGCGCGCCACCCAGCACGGCCTTGCCTCACTGCCGCCGGAGCGGTTGCGCTCTCTGTCGGAGCTGTTCGCCGGCGAGTTTCTCGACGGCCTGGAAATCGACCGCAATCCCGGCTTCAACAGTTGGCTGACGGCCCAGCGGCGGCGATTTCGTGGCTGCCACACCGCGCTGCTGGAGCAGCTCGCCAAGACCACCAGCGGCGATGAGGTGTTTGCCACCTTGGAGAAACTGGCCGAGCTGGCACCGTTCGATCGGCATGTGCATGAACTGCTGCTCAACGCCTTCGCCCGCCGCGGCCTGTTGCGCGAGGGCGAGGAGCATGTGGCCGCCACCGCCCGGCTATTCGAGGCCGAAGGCTTGGATTCGGCGCCGATCGAAGAGTTGTGGCGCCTGGCCAAGGCGCAGCGCGAGCCGGTAGCGGCGGCACCGGTGGTGATGCCCGCCGCCACGCCGGGCCCGGCGCCCGCCACGGCCGGGCTGGTGGCGCCGCGCCGGGCCTCGATCGCGGTGATGCCGTTTGCCGCTGACGGCCTCGGGCCTACCCTGGGCGGCCCTGCCGGAGGCTTGGCCTACGATATCATCACCCGTCTCGCCAAGCTGCGCAGCCTGTTCGTGATTGCGCAGGGCACGGTGTTTGCCTTGAGCGAACGCCGGGTCGGCCCGGAAGAGGCCGGCCGCATCCTCAACGTCGACTACATCGTCGGCGGCTCGCTGCAGCGGCGCGACAATCACCTGTTGGTGACGGTCGAGCTGGCCGAGACCCGCACCGCGCGCATTGTCTGGACCGAGGTGTTCGACGAGAAAGTCGACGCCGCCTTTCGCGTCCTCGACGAAATCGGCAACCGGATCGTCGCCTCGATCGCCACCGAAGTCGAAAGCATCGAGCGCAATCGCGCCATCCTGAAACCACCCAATTCGCTCGATGCCTGGGAGGCGCATCACCGCGGCCTGTGGCACATGTACCGCTTCAACAAGGCCGACAACGACCTCGCCACCCAGTTTTTCGAGACCGCGGTGCGCCTCGACCCGACCTTTTCGCGGGCCTATGCCGGCCTCTCCTTTACCCACTTCCAGAACGCCTTCCAGGGCTGGGCGCAGCGCGCGTCGCAAATCGAGCTGGCCTACCGGGCGGCCGGGCAAAGCCTGATGGCCGACGATCGCGATCCGGCGGCGCATTGGGCGATGGGGCGGGCGCTGTGGCTGCACGGGCGGCAGCCGGAAGCGGTGGTCGAATTGGAGCACGCCATCGATCTCAGCCCAAATTTTGCGCTCGGGCACTATGCCTTGGCGTTCGTGCATGCCCAGGGTGGCGACGCCGAGGCCGGCGTCGGCTTCTCCGATCAGTCGCGCCACTTGAGCCCGTTTGACCCGATGCTGTGCGCCATGTTCGCCGCGCGGGCGATGGCGCTGGTGCGCTTACAGCGCTTCGAGGAAGCCGCCGACTGGGGAGCCCGGGCCGCCACCCGCCCGAACGCCCACGAGCACATCCGTGCGATTGCGGCGCTGTGTCAGGCGCTCGCCGACCGCGACGAGGCGGGACGCGCGCTGCTTGCCACCATCCGGCGCACGCGTCCGGCCTATTCCTTCAGCGATTTCCTGATCGGCTTCCAGCTTGATCCGGATGCCGCCGCCCTGTTCCGCAAGGGCGCCAAGCGGCTTGGCATGGCGTGACGGCAGCTGCGGCCGGCGCCTGCGCGAGAGCCCCGCTCGATGGCGCCTGCCACTGGGGTCGGCGCAACGGGCGTTGGCAGCGGCGCCAAGGCCTGCTTTCATGCTGCGACAAGGCTCGGCAACTGAACTTTGGGAGGGCAACGTGCAACAGGCGCTGGCAGGCATCCGTGTCATCGACATGACCCACAATCAGGCCGGCCCCGCCTGTACGCAGATGCTGGCCTTCCTCGGCGCCGAAGTGATCAAGCTCGAGGAGCCCAAGGGTGGCGACGTCGCCCGCACCAACATGGCCGATCGGCCCGACAGCGACAGCCTGTTTTTCCTGCTGCTCAACGCCAACAAGCAGAGCCTGACCCTCAACCTCAAGACCGAAGCCGGCAAGGCGCTGTTTCAACAGCTGATCGATCAATCCGACGTGCTGGTGGAGAACTTCGGCCCCGGCGCGCTCGACCGCCTCGGCCTTGGCTACCAGGAGCTCTCGGCCCGCAACCCGCGGCTGATTTATGCCACCATCAAGGGCTTCGGCACCTACGGCCCCTACTGCGAGTTCAAGAGCTTTGAACCCATTGCCCAGGCCATGGGCGGGGCCATGTGCACCACCGGCAGCGCCGACGGCCCACCCACGTACATCTGGCCCTCGATCGGCGATTCCGGCACCGGTATGCACATGGCGATCGGCATCCTGGCGGCGCTGCAGCAGCGCCATAGCACCGGCCGCGGCCAGCACGTCGAGGTGTCGATGCAGGACGCGGTGGTCAACATCTGCCGCGTCAGTCTGCGCGATCACCAGCGCTTCGGTCATCCGCCGCCGCGCACCGGCAACCAGCTCGGCCGCAACGTCCCCGGCACCACCTACCCGTGCGCTCCCGGCGGCGCCAACGACTACGTCTTCATTTATGCGCAACCGCAGATGTGGCCGGCGCTGGTGGCGGTGTTGCAGCGCCCCGAACTGGCCGAGGACGCACGCTTCAAGACCGTCGAGGCGCGCTGGCAGAACCGCGCCGAACTCGATGCCATTGTCGCGAGCTGGACGCGTCAGCTGAGCAAGCACGAGGTGATGCAGCGGCTAGCCGCGGCCGGGGTTCCCTGCGGCGCCTGCCAGGATACCGGCGAGGTGCTGGCCGATCCGCATCTCAAGGCCCGCGAGATGATTGTCGACGTCGAGCATCCGACGCGGGGCACCTACCAGACGGTGGGTTGCCCGGTAAAGCTCTCGGCCTCGCCGGTCACGGTGCGGCGTCCGCCGCTGCTCGGCGAACACACCGATGAACTGCTCGGCCGACTGTTGAGCCTCGGCGCAGCCGACATCAAGCGTCTGCACGACGACGGCGCCGCCTGACCGCGCATCACCGGTCAGGTCCGCTGGCGCTTGGCGCGGGCCAGCAGCGCCTTGGCCCGCTCCACCACCGGCACGTCGAGCATGCTGCCCTCGAAGGTGATGGCGCCGACACCCTCAGCCATGGCCGCGTCGTAGACCGCGATCATGCGTTGTGCCCGCTCGACCTCCGCCGCGGTGACCCCATACTCCTCGTTCAGGATCGGCACCTGGCTTGGGTGAATGGCGCTGGCGCCGGCAAAGCCAAAGCGGCGGGACCGGCGCACGACCGCGCGAAACTTGGTCGGATCACTGAAGTCGGCCACGGTACCCATGAACCCGAGCGGCAGGATGCCGGCGGCACGGGCGGCGATGATCACCGTCTGCTTCGGCATCTCCAGGGTTTCGCCGATCGGCTCCATGCCGACCGCCCAGGCAAAGTCTTCGGCCCCGAGCGACAGCGCCACCAGGCGCGGCGTCGCCTTGGCGATCGCCTCGGCGCGAAAATAGGCGCTCGCCGTTTCGATCAGCGCCACCAGCCGGGTGTGCCCGACGGGCAAGCCGCGCTGGCTCTCGAGCGCCGTCAGCATCTCGGCAATGACGCCGAGGTGCTCGGGACTTTCCACCTTGGGGCACATGAGAGCGGTCACCTCGGGGGAGACCGCCGCCTCGATATCCCGAACCGCGTGCAGCCACGGGCGATTAATGCGCACCAGCACCTCGGCGCCGCCCTTGCTGACGGCGCCGGCGGCGCCGACCAGCAAACTGCGGCCGCGCGCCTTGTCCGCCTCGGGTACGCTGTCTTCGAGATCGAGGATGATGGCATCGGCGCCCCGCGTGTGGGCACCGGCCACGAATTTCTCGCGCGTCACCGGCACAAACAGCAGCGAACGCCAACTCGGCAGATCGGAACGCATCGGCAGCATCAGACCACTCCCTCGGCGCGCAAGCGGGCAAGCTCGGCCGCGTCAACGCCAACATCGGCCAGGATCTCGGCGGTGTGTTCGCCCAATTCAGGTGCCGGCCGGCGCAGCGCCCCCGGCGTCGCCGCCAGCCGCGGCACCACATTGTGCATGGTGAGCTTGCCGATCTCGCGGTCGGGGACATCGACGATGATCTGGCGCTCCTTGACGTGGCGATCGGCGACGAACTGATCGATGTCATAGACCGGAGCCGCGGTGACTTCGGCATTAGCAAAGATGGCCAGGCACTCGGCAAGGTCGCGGGCGGCAATAAACTCGCGGATCGGCTGCTCGGCCGCATCGTTGTTGGCCAGCCGCGCGCTGTTGTTGGCAAAGCGGGGGTCCTTGGTCATCTCCGGCGCGCCGACTGCGGCGTAGAGGCGCTCGGCCATCGATTGCATCGAGCCCGAGATCGACAGCCAACGGCCGTCGCGGGTGCGGTAGACGTTGCGTGGGCTGGTGATGTTGGAGCGGCTCCCCTGCCGCCTGGGGATTTTGCCGAACGCCTTGAACGCCGCCGCATCGGCGCCGACCACCGAATGCATGGCTTCCAGCAAGGACAGGTCGATCACCTGTCCCTTACCGCCCTTGCGCTCGATCTCGCGCAAGGCGATCAAGGTGGCATAGGCGCCGTAAAGTCCGGCGATCATGTCGGCCAGCGCCGTCGGCGGCAGCACCGGCTCGCGATCGGCAAAGCCGGTCTTGGCGGCGAAGCCGGACAGGCCCTCAACCAGGGTGCCGAAGCCGGGCTTGTCGGCGTAGGGCCCGGTCTGTCCCCAGCCGGACACGCGAACGATGATGAGGCGCGGGTTGCGCTCCGCCAACACGGCGGGGGCAAGGCCCATGCGCTCCAGGGTGCCGGGGCGGTAGTTCTCGATCAGCACCTGGGCGCGCTCGATGAGCTTAAAAAGCAGCTCCATGCCCGCCGGCGTGCGCAGATTGAGGGTCAGGCTCAGCTTGTTGCGGGCGTAGGCCTTCCAGAACAGCGAGTGGCCTTCGACCCGCCAGTCGCGCAAGGGATCGCCGCGGCCTGGTTCCTCGACCTTAATCACCTCGGCGCCGAAATCGGCAAGCTGCAAGGAAATCATGTTGCCGGCGACCAGGCGCGACAGGTCGAGCACCACAACGCCCTCGAGCGGGCAGGCCGCCTCCGGCCGGAACGGGATCATCAGCGCTTTCCTCGACGGCTGAGCATGCCCAAAAGCTAGCAGGAATGACGCCGAGATAAAGCCGGCATCGGCTTCCGACCGCGGCGCGGCGCCGCTGCTGTCGGCCGCGCCGGCCGGCGCGGCCGTCGAGATCGATGCCACGAACTCGGCGTCCGGGCGCGGCGGGGCCCGGCGGCAGTGGGGTTGCGGCGGCTAGTTCTTGCTCTTGTCGACCAGCGCCCGTTCCTTGATCCAGGGCATCATGGCGCGCAGCTTGGTGCCCACCGCCTCGATCGGATGCGCATCGTTGTTGCGGCGGGTGGCCTTGAAGCGCGGCAGCCCGGAGCGGAACTCCTGCATCCACAGCGAGGTGAACTGACCGGATTGGATGTCGCGCAGGATGCGTTTCATTTCCGCCTTGGTGGCGTCGGTAATGACGCGCGGTCCCGACACGTACTCGCCGAACTCGGCGGTGTTGGAGATCGAATAATTCATGTTGGCGATGCCGCCCTCGTAAATGAGATCGACGATCAGCTTCACCTCGTGCAGGCACTCGAAGTAGGCCATCTCCGGCGCATAACCGGCCTCGACCAGGGTCTCGTAGCCGGCGCGGATCAGCTCCACCAAACCACCGCAAAGCACCGCCTGCTCGCCGAACAGATCGGTCTCGCACTCTTCCTTGAAGGTGGTCTCGATGATGCCGGCGCGGCCGCCGCCGATGGCGGCGCCATAGGATAAGAACAGGTCGTGCGCGTTGCCGCTCTTGTCCTGGTGGATGGCGAGCAGGCATGGCACGCCGGCACCGCGCAGGTACTCCGAGCGCACGGTATGGCCGGGGCCCTTGGGCGCGATCATGCCGATATCAAGGTCGGCGCGCGGCTCGATCAGGTTGAAGTGCACGTTGAGGCCATGCGCAAACATCAGCGCCGCCCCATCCTTCATATGGTCGCGCAGGTGGTCGCGATAGATGTCGGCCTGCAGCTCGTCCGGGGTCAGCATCATCATCACGTCGGCCCATTTCGCCGCCTCGGCCACCTCCATGACCTTGAGCTTCTCGGCCTCGGCCTTCTTGACCCCGGCCGAGGTCTTGCGCAGCGCGATGGCAACGTTCTTGACGCCGCTGTCGCGCAGGTTGAGGGCATGCGCGTGGCCCTGGCTGCCATAGCCGATGACGGCGATCTTCTTGCCCTTAATGAGGTTAAGGTCGGCATCACGATCGTAATAGACGCGCATGGGTTCGCTCCCCGGACTGACGTGACTGGCAGAAAAACGGAAAATTCGCTTCCCTGCTAGCGGCTTTAGGCGCCGCCCTGCAAGCGCAAAAGCGCCGCGCGGGCCGCCTCCGGGGAGCCGCCGAGCTCGGCCAGCGACGGCCGGCAGGCCACAAACGCCGGCTGCGCCTCCGCCGCCGCTGCGGCCGCCTCGAGCGCCGGATAGCGGCCGTCGGGCACGACCTCGGGCAGATAAAGCCGCAGAAAGCCCAGCATTACCGCCACCGTGATGTCGGGTTGCATCAGCCGCTCGGGATGCGGTTTGGCTGCCGTACGACGCTCCAACTCGGCAAGGGCGCCCTCGAGTTGTCCCCGGGTGCGGGCCATCCAGCCCTGGTCAATCTTGCTGGCCTCGCGCCGCCCCTCATAGAGGTTTGCCACTGCCTTGTCGCAGACGCCGGTGGCGAGCACGACGGTTTTGAGGGCGTCGCGCCGCGCCGGCCCATCGGCCGGCAACAGCGCACGCCCGCCGCCGACGCGTTCGTCGAGGTAATCGAGAATGGCACTGCTATCGAGCAGGCACTCGCCTTCCTCGATCAGGAGCGCCGGCACCCGGCCGAGCGGGCTATAGCGGCGCAGCGCCTCGGCGTCGGTGAAGACGGAAAGGGGCTGCCGTGTAAAGGCAACCTCAAGGTGCGTGAGCGAGACCGCTACCCGACGCACGAAGGGAGAATCGTATTGGCCGATCAGGCTCAGCATGGTTATCGCCTCCAGGCATAATGCGCCGATCTCACCAAGGTGGGCCCTGGCGGCCGCAGCCTCAAGCCGCACCCACGCGCGTTTCCTCCTTCGCCCGGGGCTCAAGCCCAGCCCTGGCGCCCCTCCC
>DATFXD010000016.1:0-10623 GCA_035258605.1 Hyphomicrobiaceae bacterium
GCGGCAACAGGCGAGGAGCCGGTCCCTCCTCGCCCAACGGCGCATTGCCGCGCAGGTTGGAGTGTAGGCTATCGGGACGACTGGGGCCGCTGGCGATGATGGCAATCGCCAACCCGGCCAGACCGCCCAAGGTCAGCACCGCCAATGTGCGTGCGATCGGCATGCCTCACACCTTTTCGATCCTGACCGCGCACTTCTTGAAATCGGTCTGCAGAGAGATCGGGTCGGTGGCATCGAGCGTCACCTTGTTAATGAGCTGGCTCTCGTCAAACCAGGGAACGAAGATGACGCCGCGCGGCGGCTTGTTACGACCCTTGGTTTCGACCCGAGTACGGATATAGCCTCGCCGCGACACCACCTTGACCTCCTCGCCACGCCACAGTTGGAGGTCTTTGGCATCGTCGGGGTGCATGTAACAGAGTGCGTTCGGCACCGCGCGGTAGAGCTCTGGAACGCGCCGCGTCATTGACCCCGAATGCCAATGCTCGAGCACGCGCCCGGTCGTGAGCCACAAGGGATAGGCGCTGTCGGGGCTTTCGGGCGGAGGTTCGTAGGGCAGCGCAAAGATGCGCGCCTTGCCATCGGGGAAGCCGTAGAACTCGCAGCCCCGGCCGGCCGCGACGTAGGGATCGGTGCCCTCGCGGAAGCGCCAGCGTGTTTCCTGGCCATTGACCACCGGCCAGCGCAGGCCGCGGGTGCGGTGGTAAGCGTCGAACGGCGCCAGATCGTGACCATGGCCGCGGCCGAACGATGCGTACTCCTCAAACAAACCCTTCTGTACGTAAAAGCCGAAATGGTTTGCCTCGGCATTGTCATAGCCGGGTTCGATATCTGCCAGCGGATACTTGTCGACTTGGCCGTTTTTGAACAGCACCTCGAATAGTGACTTGCCGCGGTAGTCCGGCTTGCTGGCGATCAACTCCTGCGGCCAAACCTCTTCCACGGTGAAGCGCTTGGAGAACTCCAGCAACTGCCACAGATCCGACCGCGCTTCTCCGGGCGGCGCGACCAGCTGGTGCCAGAAGTGCGTTCGCCGCTCGGAATTGCCATAGGCGCCTTCTTTTTCGACCCACATCGCGGCAGGCAGCACGAGATCGGCGCCCATGGCGGTGATGGTCGGGTAGACGTCGGAGACGACGACGAATGCTTCGGGATTGCGGTAGCCCGGCAGGCCTTCCTGATTGATGTTGGGCCCAGCCTGCAGGTTGTTGTTGACCTGCACCCAATAGGCATTGAGCTTGCCGTCCCGCAACATTCGGTTCTGCTGGACGGCGTCAAATCCCGGCTTTTCGGCAATGGTGCCGGCAGGCAATTGCCAAATCTGCTCCGTCTTCGCCCGATGCTCGGGATTAGTCACCACCATATCCGCCGGCAGCCGGTGCGCGAACGTCCCAACCTCGCGGGCGGTACCGCACGCCGATGGTTGGCCGGTGAGTGAGAACGGGCTGTTGCCCGGCTCGCAAATCTTGCCGGTCAGCAAATGCAGATTGTAGACGAGATTATTGGCCCACACCCCGCGTGTGTGCTGATTGAAGCCCATGGTCCACAAGCTCATGACTTTGGTCTTGGGATCGGCGTAGAGCTCGGCCAAGGCTTCGAGGCGATTGAGCGGTACGCCAGATTGGTCAGCCGCTCGCTCCAATGTGTAGGCGGAAACGAACGCCGCGTACCGCTCGAAGGGAATGTCGGTGGCGTTGCCGGCCCGGTCCTTGCCGGTCGCCTGCTGCTGCAGTGGGTGCTCGGCGCGCAGACCATAGCCGATGTTAGTCTGACCTTCCTTGCACAAGGTATGCTTGGTCACGAACTCCTTGTTGACGCGATTGGTCTTGATGATGTGGTTGGCAATGGCATTCAGGATGAAGAGATCGGTCTGCGGCTTGAATACCATCGGGATGTCGGCTAGCTCGAATGAGCGGTGCTCAAAGGTGGACAGCACCGCCACCTTGACGTGTGGGTAGGACAGTCGCCGGTCGGTGATGCGCGACCACAGGATTGGATGCATCTCCGCCATATTCGAGCCCCACAGCACGAAGGCGTCGGCGGCCTCGAAATCGTCGTAACAGCCCATCGGCTCATCGATGCCGAAGGTTCGCAGAAATCCCGCAGCCGCGGAGGCCATGCAATGGCGGGCGTTGGGATCGAGGTTGTTGCTACGAAAGCCGGCCTTGATCAGCTTGGCGGCCGCATATCCTTCCCAGATCGTCCATTGGCCCGAGCCGAACATGCCCACCGCCGCAGGACCGCCACGGCGCAGGGCGGCCTTGAATTTTTCCGCCATCACCGTAAACGCTTCATCCCAGGAAACGGCGGTGAACTCGCCAGCCTTGTCGAAGGTGCCGTTGCGCTTGCGCAGCAGGGGCCGCGTCAGGCGGTCCTCGCCATACATGATCTTGGAGAGAAAGTAGCCTTTGACGCAATTGAGCCCGCGATTGACCTCCGCCTTGGCGTCACCATGCGTGGCCACCACGCGTCCATCCTTGGTGGCAACCAGAACACCGCAGCCGGTGCCGCAGAAGCGACAGGGCGCCTTGTTCCAAGTGAGTTCGCTGCGGCTGCGCTCGGCGATGAGCTGAGCCCCGGCCGTGGTCGGCAGTCCTGCGACCGCGGCAGCGCTGATCGCGGCTTGGGCTTTCAGCAGCTGCCTCCGGCTCATGTTGTGACTGGTCATTGAGCCCTCAAGACGTGGCGTCGTCGTCATCGGTAGCCTGGAACACCATCACTGCCGACAGCACGTGCGGCAGGTCAGAGATTTGGTTGACCTTGGCGCCGATGGCGCCCGCAGAGTTTGCCTCGAGCACGACGATCAATTTGCCTTTTGGGTCGCGACCATGCAGCTCGGCGTTACCGAGCGCCAGGATGGCCTCGGCGACGCTATCCAAATGCTGCGGTCGCGAGCTGACGATAAGGCTGACGATTTCGACCTGGCGCCGAGCCTGTTGCGTTGGCTGAGCAGGGCTCCACGGTCGAGAAATGACATCGCGGCGGGTTGGCATCGTGCGCCTCATGAGCCAGTCATTGGGGGACGATCCCCGGCCGACGCTGGGGCTTCGGCGGCGGGCCGGGCGGCCCGGCGATCATTTGATAGATCCAGACCCCAAGGCCATAGCCACCGACGCTGGCAATCGCCAACGCCGGCGCCAGCACCAGGGTTAACACCAGGAACACCGCCAGCTCCTGCCTGCGCCGCGGCACCGGCGCTGCCGGCGGAATGGGTTTGTGCATGGGCAGACCTCCATCGCCGTCGGTTCGCAACGGCACCTCGCCACCGCGCCCGGGCGTGGTCGCGAACCAGGCCGGCATCTGAGCGGGATCGTGGGCACTGGGCGTGTCGCCGTTGCGCCCGCAGGGGATGTGGTAGCGAGCCCGGCTCGGCTGTAATCGGGGCAATTGCGGACGGCTCGCGCGTATGGTCCATGCCTGTGACCACGACAGGGTAGTCCACGAAAAGGGACAAACCCAGCGAAATCCTGGGCGAGGCATGGGGCGAAAGAAATCGGGTGTAACCCCGATATGGGGTGCCGCTGTCGCGCATGCGCCGCCGCCCGGCGGTGCTTACAACCCTTAGACGTTGTCTCTTGCCAACCTCGAAGCCGCGGCACCGGGCAAGCGACCCCGCGGCCATGGCCGACGCGCGAGCAAACGCGCCAAGCCACACCCCAACGCGCGCACCTGCAATCGCGCCGTGGCGGCCGCCTTTATTCGGCGCCGATTGAGGTCAATGCTGTTTGAATTGTGGACTTGCGGTTGCGAAGAGTTGATCTGACCCAGTGGCCGCGTCGGGTTACGATTATTGCGGTTAAAAACCGGAGGTTCTGCAGGAGGAAATCATGCCCATTTACATCTCGCGTGGAAAATTTACCAACGACGCAGTCAAGGGCATGCTGGCCAAACCGGAAAATCGTGAGGCCGTCGTCGGCGATTTGTTCAAAAGCGTCGGCGGCAAACTGATCGCCTGGTATTTGACATTCGGGCGCCATGATTGGTTGGTGATCGGCGAGTTTCCTGATGAAAAAGCCGCGGCTTCGGCAATTCTCGCCGCCGCCGCCGGGGGTAGCCTTTCCGATATCGAGACCACGGTGGCGATGACCGCCAAGGACGCGGCCGCGACATTCGAGATCGCTGGCAAGGCAGCCAAGAGCTTCCGCAGTGCGGGGCGGCACTAACTTGGGTTGAGGTTGGCCGCCTCGTCGCGGCCCAACGGCAAGCGTGCGGCGCGCCGGCAAGGCGACGGCAGATGCGGCGCGCGTGGGCGGCTGCCGAACCGGGAAAGTGGTGCGGGGGATGGCGGCGTTGGGGTGCCGCAACGCCGAGGGTGATGAGCTCCGCAAGCTGACGACGGGGTGACATGATTTCGCTGCCGACGCGACCGCTGTTCATGGTTGCTGGGATGCAATTGATGACGGTTGCCGTCGGCCTTCTGCTCGCGAGCGTCCTTATGCGATCGCTGGCGGCGATGACCTGGTGGGGACCGGTGGTGGCGTTTTGCTGTTACGGTCTGGTCGCGACTTTCGTCGTTCTCGATCTCGGCCGGCACGCGCCGCATCAGCGGTTTGGGGTTGCCAATTGCGTGACGTTGACCCGGGCCGCGGTCACGGCGTTGTTGTGGGGCGTCATCGGCGAAACGGTGCTGGGCTCGCGCGCCTCGGCGGCCGAGCTGGAATGGCTGTTGGTGGCGGCGGCGGCGGCCGCCCTGCTGCTTGACGGCATCGACGGTTGGATTGCGCGCCGCAGCGGTATGGCCAGTGATTTCGGGGCGGATTTCGATTTGGAGGTCGATTCCCTGTTTGCGCTGGCGTTGGCGCTGCTGGTCTATGGCACGGGTCGGATCGGGGTGTGGGTGCTGACGGGTGGGCTGATGCGTTACGTCTTTGTCTTCGCCGGCTGGCTGTGGCCCATACTGGCAGCACCTCTGCTGCCGCGGCGGCGCAGAAAGATCATCTGTGTCATCCAAGGCGGCGTGCTGATTGCGAGCTTGGCACCGGTCGTACCGGGGGAGGTGGCACGATGTCTCTGCCTTGCCGGCCTGGCGCTGCTCGCCTATTCATTCACTGCCGACGTCGTCTGGCTCACCAAGGTAAAGCATGCATGATGTTGGCGGTGGTTGACCGCCGCCAGCGCAGGTCGGGGCCGCGGGCAGCTGAGCTTTGAGCGCCGCACGGGGACGCCAGCCACGTTCGTGAGGCTCAGATGCTGTCCGATCAGGAGTATCGCTTCTTGGCCGACCGCCGGGTCGCGCATCTGGCAACGGCCGATCGGGCCGCCATTCCGCATGTCGTGCCGGTGTGCTTTGCCATCTCCAAGACCACGCTCTACGTCACAATCGATGAGAAGCCAAAGCGCCGACCGGTGGGCGCACTCAAGCGCTTAAGGAACATTGCCGAGAACGACGCGGTGGCGATTGTAATCGACCGTTACGAGGAGGATTGGGCGCGGCTCGGATGGGTCATGTTGCACGGTCGCGGCCAGATCCTCAACGAGGGCCAGGAGCACGATCAGGCGCAAGCGCTATTGCGCGCGCGCTACCCGCAACTGGCCGCCATGCGGATCGCCGAGCATCCCGTCATTGCCGTGCGGATCGAACGTGTCACCAGCTGGGGCGACCTGTCCGTCGCGGCCTCAACCTGATGCAGGGTCGTGGGGCGAGCGTGGCCACAAGCCTTATGCTCCAGCTCGCGTCGGGATCAGGCGGCACGGCCGCAGCCCACGGGGCTCGCGGCAAACACGCGTCCGGCACCAGCCGACATGGGCCCTACTCAGGGTTTCTGCCGATTTAAGTCGGGCTGCTCCCGAGCACAATCGTGAGGCAGCTCGGTGGCTGCGAGTTGGCGTGTTTTCGAGAGGACTTGGATATGGGATTGCTCGATGAGGTAATCGGCGCGGCCCTGGGATCAAGGGGTCAACCGGCACCGGGTCAAGGGGCGCAAGGTCAACCGTCCCAAGATCAATTTTCGCAAATCGCCGCCGCTTTGACGGCCTTGTTGGCTCCGCGCGCGGCGCCGGCGGCGCAGCCGGGGGTCGCACCACCCGGTCCGCAAACCTCGCAAGGTGGCCTCGATGTGCTGATCAATCAGTTCAGACAAAACGGTCTGGAGGACGTGATCAATTCGTGGATCGGCACCGGCCAGAACCAGCCAATCTCGCCCAACGAGCTGCGGCAGGCGCTTGGACCAAGCAAGGTCAATGACCTCTCCCGCGAAGCGGGGGCGCCACAGGACGATTTGCTGTCCCAGCTGTCTCGGTATTTACCCGGTGTGATCGACAAGCTCACGCCCAATGGTCAAATTCCCAGTCAGTCAGATCTTGGGTTGGGACCGCGAAGATCCTGACCAAGATGTTCGCGATCGGGTGCGTGTGACGTCCCATGCCGAGTGGCGCCCGGAACGGGCGGACAGCTGGTCGCGCCACTTGATGTCTTGGGCGACGCCTCGCCAGCACACCCATGACAGCTGAACGGCTGCGGCGCCGTTCGGCATGGCACGGCTGTAGAATTACGCCTCGCATGAGAATGGAGGGCGGGCGTGGGGCGTGATCGGAGTATTTGTCGCCGCGGCCAATAGGGCGTGTGGAGTATTTAAGCACGAATTTGCTTAAAAAGTCAGCATTCGGTCAATGTCTGTTGGGAACGTCAGGGTTTCCCCTTAACCAAAAGCCGAGCAAAATAAAGCTTTTTGTCACTAAGGCGTTACCGTGACCGGATATTAGAATATTCGACGGGTGGGCCCTCCAGCGGAAGGACCACGATAATGCGAAACATACTCGTGCGTGGGACCCAGGTGTGGGAAAAGGGTTCGGCGCTTCGGTCAGCCTGGCGCGTCGTTGGACAAGGCCGGCATGGCGTTATTTGTCGCCGGGCCGACGGTCTCACCGTCACCACTCGCTGCTTCAAGCTGAGTGAACTGCAACGGGTTGCCGACGCCGCTGCCGACGGCCATCATGCCGACGATGCACACGTAGAGCCCTGTCTTGGATAGCACGCCTGCCACGACCCGCCTCGGGTTCGCCGGGCAACAGCTGGAAGGGCACGATCGCAGCTTTGCGGCACACCCCGATGGAAGGATTGGGCCTTCGGCCAAATTCCACGCCGCACACCGGACCGACCGGCGCCTCACGCGCCGGCGAGCAACAACCTCTTGAATTCGGCGGTGGCACGCCGGCGCGCCAAATCCGCGGCCGGTGAGGCGGCGCCCATGCCAAAGTAGCCGTGGATCATTCCGGCTTCGCGAAAATAGGCAACCGGCACACCCGCCTGCTCGAGCCGTTTGGCGTAGGCCTCGCCCTCATCCCGCAATGGATCGAATTCGGCGGTCGTGATCACGGCCGCCGGCAATCCCTTGAGGTCGGCGGCCCGCATCGGCGAGGCGCGCGGATCGGGGGCATGGCTGACATCTTGCAGATATTGGCCGGCAAAGAAGCGCATGGCGTCGAGGGTGAGAAAATAGCCCTCTGCGTTTTCGGTGCGCGAGGGATAGTTGGCGTTCTCGACGAGCGAGCGGTAGCCGCCGACGAGGTCGGTTGCGGGGTAGATCAGCAACTGCGCCGCCAGCGCGGGGCCGCTATCCCGACAGGCCAGCGCCACAGCCGCCGCCAAATTGCCTCCGGCGCTGTCGCCACCCACGCCGAAGCGGGTGTTGTCGCCACCAAAGTCGCCGATGTTGGCGCCAACCCAGCGCGTCGCCGCATAGCAGTCGTCGAAAGCACACGGAAAAGGCGCCTCCGGCGGGCGGCGATAGTCGACACTGACCAGCACCGCCTCCAGCTCGATGGCAAGGGTGCGGGCAAGGCGATCGTGCGTGAAGAGGTCGCCCGCAACCCAACCACCGCCATGGAAATACATGAGCGTGCCCGCTGGCATGCGCGCCGGACGGTAGACGCGAGCCGCGAGCGCGCCCGCTGCCGTCGGGATCTTAAGGTCAGCGACGCCGGCCGGTTGCGGCAGCGGCACATCCTTGCGCGACTCCGCCAGCGCCACAAGATCGCCGCGGGCTCGTAGTGGCGTGAGGTTGGCGGCATCGCGCAGTGGCAACAGAACAAGGATCCTCTCAAGATCCGGGTCAAGGCGGTTCGCCATGCGCGCATTCTCCTGTTGCGCACGCCGAGGCTCGAAGCGTGCGTGGCTAGCCATGTGTTTCCGTCACGCCCTAGCGCGTCCCGGCGCCAACGTCGACGGTGATGCGGGTGCCGGCTGATGCCGCCTCGTGCCGGTCGCATGCGGGCAAGGCAACGGCATCCGCGCCGCGTTAGCCCTGGAAATGCGGCATCACCTCGCTGGCAAAGGTTTTGAGCGAGGCCATCGATCCCGTCGGATCGACCAGCAGCACGTAATCGACGCCGCCGGCTTCCAGCTTCTTCAGGCGCCCGACGATTTCTTCCGGCGTTCCCAGGAGCGCCGATTCCTCGCTGGCGAGGTTGGGGTCGGCATGCGACCCGATGTTCTGGTAGCGCTCGGAGCCGGGGCCGCGCGCCAATCCCCCAATCGCCTTCAGCACCTTGAGCCGCAGGTCATAGGCCTGTTGGCGCTCCTCCGCCGTACGCACGATCTGCAGCGCACGTGCCACGGCGATCTGCCCCGGGCGATAGCTGCGACCTTGTTGCGCAAGCTGCTGGCGGTAGGCGGCGACGCGCTCGATGATGAGGTCGACGGGGGCGATCTGATCGAGCAGCAGATTGAACCCCTCCTGGGCCGCGCGCTGGATCGAGGGCAAGCTGCCCGCCCCCATCCATAGCGGCGGATGCGGCTGTTGGACGGTGCGCGGCTCGATGACAATGTCGTCGAAATGCCAATAGCGCCCGTGGTGGGAGAACCTTTCGCTGCTGGCCCAGGCGCGGCGCAAGAAAGCCAAGGTTTCGTCGAAGCGTGCCGTGGCTTCCTCAATGGGAATCGAAAAGCCGGCGAATTCGGGCGGCCGGTAACCCTTGCCGATGCCGAAATCCAACCGGCCATTGGAGAGAAGATCGAGGGTTGCTACCTGCTCCGCCAGCAGCACCGGATTGTGCCACGGCAGCACTACCACGGCGGTGCCGAGCCGCATGCGCTCGGTTCGCGCGGCAAGGTAGCTCAAAAAGTTCAGCGACGCGGAGAGCTGTCCAACACCGGTGAAGTGATGCTCGACCACGAACACGCTGTGAAAGCCGAGATCCTCGGCACAGAGGACGTAGTCAATATACTTGCGGTACCCAATGCTATCTCCAGCGGCCCCCTCGCCAGCCGACTTTGCCCCGCCAAACAGACCAAACTGCATACTTCTACTCCGCTGCGGGCCGCGAACCCGTCAAGCGATACCTGGAAAAGCCATGATCGGCCATGCGCGCGTTCGTGGCCGCAACCATGCAAAAAGTTCGCCCTGCAAGAAAAGGGCTGCCAGCGTGGCGGCAGCATGGCAAACCGCCTCGGCGGCCCCGACCGCGCCCGGCCCGGGGCGTCCGGCGCGGCCCCGCCGCGCCGGTTTTGCCAAGGTGGGCTCGCGGCTTGTCCCATTCTCGCGCCCGCCACCATCGCTCCCAGCTTCGGTCCCCGCCCTGCCGCCCTTGGGGCCAGGACACTCGTCCGCGCGCGTTGCATTCCAGCGATCGGCTGCCTCGGGCCCGCGCAACGGGTCGTCGCCCGCGAGCGTGCTTCGAGGTAGCGGTTGCCGGCCGGCACGGCGCTCCCATGGGCCGCACGCCGAGGCTGCTGCAAAGCCGACGAGAACGTTTCATATTCGATAGTAAATGAGGGCCTTGAGCACGCCAGGGAGAAGCAGCCATGACCGCCGTCGCCTCGCGCAACATCACGTTCGTCAGCCATTCGGACCTCGGCGGCCGCGCCGACGGCGTCCAGATCATGGTGCACCGCGGCTTCGCCTACATCGGCCACGGCTTCAGCAACGGTATTACCGTCGTCGATGTGCGCGATGCCAAGTCTCCAAAGCCCGTCGAATTCATCGCCTGCCCGCCGGGCACGCGCGCCATCCACTTGCAGACGCACGAGGATCTGCTGCTGGCCGTCAACGCGCCCAGCGTGTGGACCATGCAGGAATTCCAGGATGACAAGGCCTATTTTGCCGGTTCGCCGGCCGACAAACTGACGGATCAAAGCCGCTTCACCTCGGGGATCAGGGTCTACGACATCGCCAGGCCCAGCCAACCGCGCGAGATCGGTTTCATGCCGGTCGCAGGTCTGGGCCCGCACCGCATCTGGTACACCGGCGGGCGGTACGCCTACGCCTCCATTCATTTCGCCGAATTTAGCGACCACATCTTCGCGGTCATCGACCTGTCGGACCCGACCAAACCCGAGCTGGCGGGGCGCTGGTGGCTTCCGGGCATGTGGCGGGCCGGGGGCGAGACGCCGACTTGGCGCCAGGGCAAGCGTTACGCGCTGCACCACGGCCTGCTGGCGGGATCGCTCGTTTATGCCGCCTGGCGCGACGGCGGACTGACCGTGCTCGACGTTGCCGACCCGGCCAAGCCTCAGCTGCTGGCCTGGCGCAATACCGATCCGCCATTCGGTGGCGGCACCCATTCGCCCCTGCCGTTGCCGGACCGCAATCTGCTGGTGCTGGCCGACGAGCCGACCTCGGCCAACTGCGCCGATGGCTTGCGCTATATTTGGCTCTACGACATCCGCGAGCCGCGCAATCCCGT
>DATFXD010000017.1:0-8338 GCA_035258605.1 Hyphomicrobiaceae bacterium
TGAGAATCGCGGGTAGGTGCCAAGGCTCTTCGATTTTCGCCAGGCCGAGATAGACTTCCGGCTTGATCTTTCCGCTCAGCACGTCTTTGTGGAGGCCGATCGACCCCTTGTTGGCGATTTCGCCCGGCCAATCACCCAGCATCTTGTCTGCAGAAAAACCGTGGTCCTCCTCGGCGAACTTTTGCTCACCCGCCATCCATTCGAGCAGGTTTAGGTCGAGAGATATTCGGATCGTCTCGACCGGATCTTGGTCGTAGAAGTTCGCCACATCTGCAATCCGGGCTAGATCCTCGGCGTCGCCGATCAGGAAAGGATATTGACCGGTAGCTGGATAGCGAGACCGATGTTCGTTCAAGAGCCAAATCGCGGCCCCACCAGGGATCTTGAGTGTGGTGAAATCCACAGCCGGTTCCTCCAGCGGTCGGTTGGCGGGAAGTCCCTCACGGACATGGCTGATCGTCGGCCTTGCGCGGACGAGCCCGGAGCTTAACCGCGAAAACGACGTCATCCAATTCAAGATCCTTTGCCCTTACGTCGATCGGCGCGACCGGTTGCTGCGCGGATGGCTAGGCGCACTCAAAGTCTGCTACCGCCAGCAACTGAGAACAGCGGCGGCATTTTCCCAAAAGACTGAACCAACTGAACAAGTCTTGCTCGCGCCCGGCAAACTCCGGGAAATCGCCATCGAACAGTTCGTCAGGATATTCGAACCGGGCAAACACTTCCAAGGGCTGCTGCCCACACTTCGGGCATTCGTACACCGCCGGGTTGCCGCGCCCACGGGCTGTCGCGAGGATACTCTTTAGCTCCGCGTCGTAGCCGTGAGCATCGGTATCGATGAGATCGGTCTGGGTCGCGCACGCGATGCACTCCAGAGACAGCGGGCTCAGGAACACTGGCAGGTTATCGAAGTTATCCGGATTGATCCAACTGAAGCCATGAACGAAGTGTTGCCCCGAGCCGCAAGTGCAGGTCAGAGCGAACACCGCATTGATTTGCATACCGTGGCCGTCGAACTTTACGCCGGGCAGCGCGAAGGGCGTTGCGTTGAAGCCGGCGATGCACCGCGGTGGATGGCTTTGGACGTACTTGACCTGATCCATTCGGGCCTGCCTCCTACCCCTGACGGTGCGCCAGGATCGCCCAGCGGCCGCAAGCCCACTTTCGTCGAGCCCGGTCCACAGAGCAAGCAACTGAGGTCGCGGGTTCACAGAACGTTGGCGGCAAACATTGGCCTTCTCCAGTCGCTTGCGCCGAGCTAGAGCGCCTCAGCGGCCTGCCTTTTTCAATGTTGGCCGTCAGAGTGCGCTGCGCGAGCGCTTCCACATATTTTCGCTGGCGGTGCTGCACGTTCACATCGCCGGCGGCCGGGCGAACTCGTCCGGTCCGTGCGCGCGCTCATCGAATTGGGGCTGAACGGGACGGAAAGCCAATCAATTACTTTGGCCGGCGCCCCTTTATCGCGTGCGCGCGTGCACCACAGGTGATGCGTCCATGCGAATCTATCGGGAGCCGGGGCCGCAGCCGGCTTTGAAGTGTCTCGACGTCGCTTGATGCCATGGCGGCGAGCGTGGGACCAAGCGCGGGCGACTTTGAGTTCGTCATCCAGAAGTCCCTGAAATCGGCGAAGGTTCTAGTCACCGCAATCTCGTGCGTCTGGACACCCTCAAGACCGGCATCGATCCAAAGCCCACGCAGCGCGTCCATTCGGGACGCGTCGACCTGCGGGGGGCGCGGCGGCGCCAATCCCATCGCGCGCATCTCCAACAGGATTGGATCAAGCGGAAATCCGCCGCCCACCATGTCCCACATGTAGGTCGCGACTATACCGCCGGGGGCGACGACCCGAACCATTTCCGCGATGCCTTGCGCCGGGTCGGGAACGAAAACGAGGACCAACGCCATCACGGCTGCGTCGAACCTGCTTGCGGGGAACGGAACCGCCATCGCATCGCCCTGCCGAAACTCTGCCAGCCGCGCCGCCGGCCGTGTGCGTGCAAAAGCGAGCTGTGCTTCGGATGGATCAATGCCCTGGACCTCCACTGGGCCGCATCGCTCCACCAACAATTCAGTGAAGGCGCCGTTGCCGCAGCCGATGTCGATCCATCGCAAACCCGAGGGTGGCTCCAACCAATTGAGGAAGATCTCGCCAGCGCGCCGGCTCCAGATTCCCATCATCTGCTCATAGGCCGCGCCATCATCGAAGCGTATTTTCGGTTCGATCATTGGTAACTTCCGGTTGTCGCCCGTAGGTGCACTGCCCAAACTACTGCCACCCTACTGTTATTTCCAGGTCGCGAGCCACCGCCCTAACGCGCGTCGCTGAGGGCAAGGGCCATGCCGCAGCCGATCACCAGCATGGCCGGAATTGAAGGCGCACCAGACCAACGTTGGCGGGCGATGACCGATCGGAGTCGGGCCGCCGTGACATACGAGACATCACCAACACCTTTCGATGCGCAAGCCAATTGTCATCACCGGCCGAGATGATCGGTCAGAGGCGCGCAAAGCCTCCGGTGTGCGTCCTCGGTGGCCTCAGCATGACAGTCCAGCCAGTGACCAAACGTCATTCTACCGGGCTGGAGATTTGAGCGCGCTCCAGGGCGGGTGCGAGCGACGTTCGTCGCACACTTTTGAATACACACCCCGTGCCTTCTCATGAGCGGGCGGCAGCCAGACGACCGCTGGTACCTTGTGCCATACTTCACCCCTCGACCTTGAGGCCCGTGGAGGATCTTGCTCATGCGCGCGTGGATGCGATTGGCCTGTCTCGTTGGCGTTTTGGTGTGGCCGTGGCCGGTGGCGGCGCAAGATTACCCCAACCGTACCATCAAGTTCGTGGTGCCATTTCCGGCGGGTGGGCCCGCCGATACCATCGGCCGGATCTTGACCGACAAAATGGCGAGCCTGATTGGCCAGAGCATGGTGATCGAAAACCGCGCCGGCGCCGGCGGTCTTACTGGCATCGCCTCGGTCGCCAAAGCGGATGCCGACGGCTACACCATTGCCATCGCGCCCTCGAGCGGTCTGGCGATGAATGTCAACCTGCGCGAGACCATGCCCTTTCACCCGCTCAAGGATCTGGCGCTGATCACGCAGATCGTATCGGTGCCGGAAATCCTCGTCGTCAATGACAAGGTCGAGGCCAAGACGTTGGCCGAACTTGTCAGCTTGGCAAAATCGCAACCGGGCCGGATGGCGTTTGCCTCAACCGGGCTCGGCGGCATGCCGCACATGGCCATGGAGCTTCTCAAGCTTACCGCGCAAATCGATCTCATCCATGTGCCCTATACCGGGGCCGCGCCGGCGGTCAACGATCTGCTCGGCGGGCATGTGCAAGTGATGTTCGCCGACGTGCCGGTGCTGCTCGGCAGCATCCAATCCGGTAAATTGCGGGCGCTGGCGATCGGCAGCAAGACCCGGATCCCCAGCCTGCCATCGGTCGCCACCACCGCCGAGCTGGGCATGCCGCAGGTCGAAGCCGACAACTGGTATGGCCTGGTTGCGCCGATTGCCACGCCAGCCGCCGTCATCGCCAAGATCCATGCCGCTGCCACCGAGGCCCTCAGTTCCGCGGAGGTGAAAGACAAGCTCGCACAACAGGGTGCAATCGCGGTCGGCAACTCCTCCGCGGAGTTCGCAAGCTATGTGAGGAGCGAGATCGAACGCTGGGGTCGGCTGATCGCCGCGACCGGCATCAAGATCAAATGATGCTACAACTCTTGCTCCCACGCGGCCGGAATCAGCTGGTAGCCCGTGCCGCGCCGGACCAAGTGGGAAAATCCGGGAAAATTGAGGTGCATACCCGTGACCAGCAGGCGGTCGGTGGCGACCATGTCGAACACCTTGCGCCGCGATGCGGCAGCCGCCTCGGCATCGGTGTCAAATTCCATGCACACCTCGGGCCGTGCCGTCTGCACCTCGGGCACGTGCACCGTGTCGCCCCAGATCAACAGCTGGTCCTTGCCTGAGCTGATCAGAAAGGTGGTATGGCCGGGCGTGTGTCCGTGGCGCGGGATGGCGCTGACACCGGGGAAGATCTCCCCGGCCGTGAACAGGCGCGTGCGGTCCTTGTAGGGCGTGGTCTGCTCGCGCGCGCACTGGAAATAGAGCTTCTTGGCGCGCTCGCTGGCCACGGCCATCTTGGCGTCGTCGAACCAGTGGCGTGGCTCGTTTTCGTGCACGACCAGCTCGGCGTTGGGAAAGTTCTTTTGCCCAGTCTCCCGATTGGTCAGTCCGGCCGAGTGATCGGGATGCATATGCGTGAGCAGTACCGCCTCGATTGCGGCCGGATCAACACCTGCGGCCCGGATGTTGGCCAGCAATTTGCCGGCGGTGGGCAACAGATAGTTGCCAGATCCGGTTTCGATCAAGGCGAGGCGGCCGGCGGAATGGACCAGGAATGCATTCACGGCCGTGCGTCGGGCGGGGCGAAAGTTGTCGGTGAGGATCTGGCGCGCCTCCTCCTGCGAAATGTTGCGCAGCACGTCGAGCGAACCGTCAAGGAAACCATCGCTGAGCGCGGTGACGATGATGTCGCCGACGCGGTGATGATAGACGCCCGGGATCTGCTGGTGCGGTGCTGTGCTCATGTGGGAGATCCTCTCAGTTGCAACAGGATTGGCAGCCACTAGCTAGTAGGCATCGACAAATTGGGTCGCCTGCATCGACGGCCGCCGCGCGAACTCCTCATACCAGCGCCCAAGCCGCGCGCGCCCAGATCGCCAACCATCGGCGGCAAACCTGAAGTCGAGATAGGCCAGGGCGCAGGCAATCGAGATCTGCCCGACCTGGAGCGGGCCGGCAATGTCGTCGAACTCCTGCTCCAGTCGGTCGAGCGCCGCCGCCACCTTGGCGCTATAGCTCGACAGGTGTGCCGCCGACTGGGCTGCGGCGGGGCGATTGTGCTCGCCCAAGCGCAAGATGCTGACCTCCATCAGACCATCCCCCAGCGCCTGCAGCCGCAACACGTTCCAGCGCCTGTGCAGTTCCGACGGATAGAGGCAAGAGGCGGGGGCGTGGCTGTCGAAGAACTCGCAGATCACCCGTGAATCGTAAAGCGTGGTGCCGTCGGCCAGCAGCAGGGTCGGGATCTTGTTGAGGGGGTTTGCGGCCATGACCTCCGAATTGGGCTTGTTGGCCGAAACGATCACCCGCCGCAGCTCGATCAGGGGGGCGAGCCCGGTTTCGTGGGCCGCAACCAGGACTTTGCGCACGAACGGTGAGCGCGACGACCCCAACAAGGTCATCGATGTTGGCCTCACTGGCTGCATCAGCACGCCCACCCTTCCGCAACGGCACCCCAGCCTGGCGCGCATCCGAGCAAAGCCCCGGTTGCCGCCGGTCAGAGCCAAGGGCATAAAGGCTAGCAGCCCCGCATCGGACATGCCAGGGAAGGGAGCCATGCCCGCACTTAAGACCTCGCCACTTGCCAGCTATCTTGCCTATCTCGAGCAGGATCAGCTCGCCTACCAGTACAGTCCGCAATCCGGCCGGGCGGTGTTCTACCCACGCCTGGTCTGCCCCTTCACCGGCAGCGATAGCTTAGAGTGGCGCGTGAGCAAGGGGCGCGGCACCGTCTATTCAACCACCGTGGTGCATCCGCAGCAGGGTCAGCCCTACAACGTCGCCCTGATCGATTGTGACGAGGGTTTCCGGCTCATGAGCCGGGTCGAGGGCGTTGCCCCGGAACAGGTCAGAATCGGCATGCGTGTTGCTTTTCGCGTGCATCGGCCCGGCGCCGACGAGCCGCCGCAACCGGTTTTCGTTCCGGTGGAGGTCTGAGCCATGGAAGGTCTCAAGCGCGCCAGTGCGGCGATTGTCGGCGTTGCCGAGTCCGATCTCGGGCAGGTCGCCGACGGCATGTCGGTGATCGATCTGATGGCGCAGGGCACCATGCGTGCCCTCGACGACTGCGGTTTGAGCCTCAAGGATATTGACGCAGTGTTCTGCGCCACCGCGCAGGCGCGGCTGTCGGCCTTGGCCTTTGCCGAGTATCTCGGCATCGATCCGCCGGTGCTCGGCTCCACCATCGTCGGTGGCTCATCGTTCGAGTATCACGTTGCGCACGCCATGGCGGCCATGGCCGCGGGGCTGTGCGAGGTGGCGGTGATCGCCTACGGCAGCACCCAGCGCACGGTCGGCCGCAAGCAGGCTTCGCAGCGCGAAATCAATCCCTATGAGTCCCCGTTCAAGCCGTTCCTGCCCGCCACCGCCTATGCCCTGGCAGCAGCGCGACACATGCATGAGTTTGGCACCACGCGCGAACAGCTGGCCGCCGTTGCCGTTGCCGCCCGTGACTGGGCGCTGCTCAATCCGGCTGCCTGGGAAAAGAAGCCGTTGACCATCGAGGGCGTGCTGTCGGCGCGCATGGTCAGCTATCCGTTTACGGTGCGCGATTGTTGTCTCGTGACCGATGGTGGCGGCGCGGTCATCCTCACCTCGGCGGCGCGGGCGCGCACGCTCAACAAGCCGCCGGCCTATGTGCTCGGGTGTGGCCAGTCCGTCACGCACGCCACCATTTCCAACATGCCCGATCTGACGACGACCGGTGCGCTAACTTCGGGACGGGCGGCCTACCAGATGGCGAAACTCGGCCCCGCCGACGTCGACGTGCTGGCGCTTTATGACGCCTTCACCATCAATACCGTCCTGTTCCTCGAGGATCTCGGCTTCTGCAAAAAGGGTGAGGGGGGTAGCTTCGTCAGCGATGGGCGCATCGCACCGAACGGGGCGCTGCCGGTCAACACCAACGGCGGCGGTTTGTCCTACTGCCATCCCGGCATGTATGGCCTGTTCTTGCTGATCGAGGCGGTGCGGCAGCTACGCGGCGAATGCGGTGCCCGTCAAGTTGCGGATTGCGAGGTCGCCATCGCGCACGGCAATGGCGGCGTCTTGTCCTCGCAGGCAACCGTCATTCTTGGGACCGGCGCGACCCTCTAGTCGATCCCGGTTCAGCGGCAGGTCGGAACAAAGGCGCAGGGCTTCTGGCCGTCGGCATAGAAGTCGTAGCGGAAGCCGGCCGTGAAGAAGAGATCGGTCTCATTCTGTGTCGCGCCCGCCTGCTGCCGCTCGGTCCACTTGGCACCCACTTCAAGCTCCAGGCTCAGATCCCTGGTCCAATAGTAATTGAACAGGATGGATGGCAGGACGGTGAACTCGCGCAGGTCAGAGTTGTCGCCAACCTGATAGCCGAGCCGCAGCCGCGGGTTGACGCGCAGGTCTTGGGTGATGGGAAAGCGCGCGCTGAGATCGAGCACGTAGAGGTTGGAGGCGGCAAGGTCAGCGACGCGAACCCCGGCGATGTACATATCGCCGTCCGCCAGCAGGTTTGAGCCGGTAAGCTGCGCCGAGTAGTAGTACTCAGTACCAGTGGGCATCATGGCATCGACGCCGCCAGATGCAATGGTGCCAGAAAGGCTGGACGCGGTCGCATCCAGGTTCACCTGGAAGTTGCTGTTGATTGGGAAGGCATAACCGGCGGTCGCCGACTTGAAGGTCGGCGTGCGATCGATCGCCAGCTGATCGATCTCCTCCTTGGTGTGCAGCTTCAGCATATCGTAGAGCGTGAGCAACGGCTGGCCCTGCAGCGCGTTCCATGCCGTCAGATACGGTGACTTGCGGTAGTCAAATCCGCCGCTGATGGTGGACTTATCCGGCAAGGTCCACGAGCCGCTGAGCATGGCGGCGTTGAGCTCCTGGAAATGGACGTCGTAGTCGACCAAAGCGAAGGCGGACTTGACGGGATCGATATAGCGCAGTTCACCGCCCACGCCCTGCCGATCGAGCAGCGAGCGGTCACGCTGTTCGATGGCGAACACGGTGGCTTCCAGGTTGCCCCAGAAGCGCCCGAAATCGACGCTGGCGCCGTAGAAAAAGCGGTCGTTCTTGAACGGCTCATCGGCGCGCCGCTCAACCGGTGAGCCACCCACCACATTGAACCGCATGCTGGGGTTCGCCTGCCAACTCACCACCCCACCGTCGAAGCGCCCCACCACGCCACCGGTATTGCGGGTTTGACGACCGAGGCGGGTCATCAGATCCCATTGCTTGATGGTTGTCTCGAAAAACAGCGCTGCGACGCTGTAGATTTCGCTGTTGTCGTCGAACTTGTGCTCCTCGGTCCCGGAAAAGCGGATCTTGGATTTGAATTGATCGTTGTTCCAGGCGGCGATCAGGTCGAAGCTGGAAAGCAGCGAGTTCTGATGCGTCAGATGATCGTCCTTATCGTCGTTGGGGTTCGGCGGCAGCGATGGATCGCGCAAGGTGCGGAAGCTGTCGTCGCGGATATAGAACTGCGAGGCGCTGCCGGAGACCACCCAGGTGGTGCCGCCGCTGC
>DATFXD010000018.1:0-7445 GCA_035258605.1 Hyphomicrobiaceae bacterium
TCGCGGGAACCCACTTTTTCGTTCCCGCCAATGTGATGAAGACCTTCGAGGTGGTGAATGGCGCCCAAACCTCGCCCGTGACCTTGGCGGCGGCGATGCAGCTCGGCCGCGCCATCGGCAAGATCAGCGCCTACGCCGGCAATTGCGACGGCTTTGTCGCCAATCGCACGCGCATTCCCTTCAACCTGGAGCAGGGGCTGATGGTCGAGGAGGGTGCGCGGCCCGAACAGGTCGACCGGGTCATGGTCGAGTTCGGCTATCCCGTGGGTCCGTTCGCGGTCAACGACATGTCCGGGCTCGACATCAGCTACGCGACGCGCAAGCGCCGCGCCGCCGCCGACCCCAGCTATCGCTCGTTGCCGATCACCGACCGCCTGGTCGAGATGGGCCGGCTCGGCCAGAAGACCGGCGCCGGCTGGTATCGCTATCGCAACAACGACCGCACCCCGATCGTCGATCCCGAGGTCGATGCCGTGATCGCCAGCGTAGTTGGCGAGCTGGGTATGCCGCAGCGCCAGTTCTCGGATGAAGAAATCCTGCGGCGGCTGCTGTTTTCCTCGGTCAATGAAGCCTGCAGAATTCTGGAAGAGGGCAAGGCGCTGCGCGCCAGCGACATCGACGTGATGTGGCTCAACGGCTTTGGCTTCCCGCGCTACCGGGGCGGGCTCATGTATTGGGCCGACGGCATCGGCGCGCGCGAGGTCTATAATCAGGTGGCGATCTGGCACCAGCGCTACGGCGCCCGCTGGCGGCCGTCGGCGCTGCTGCAGCAGCTGGCCGAGAGCGGCGGCTCGCTGCGCGAGGCCAAGGGCCTGGCGTCGGTGTAGGCGGCGCGCCAGCAGGGAACGGCGGCTCATGAACTTCGATTTCAGCGACGACCTCAAGTCCCTGCGGGCGGAGGCCCAGAAATTCCTGCGCCGGCGCTGCCCACCGGCGAGCGTGCGGCGCATCCTTGACGGGGTGGCAGCCTACGACGTTGAGCTGTGGCGGGAGCTCGCCGGCATGGGCTGGACCGGTGCCGCGATCCCGGAAGCCTACGGCGGCGCCGGCCTCGGCCACCTCGGTCTGTGCGTGCTGGCGGAGGAACTGGGTTCAGCCCTGGCGCCGGTGCCGTTTTCCTCCACGGTCTATCTGGCGGCAGAGGCCATCATGATCGCCGGCAGCGACGCGCAGAAGACGACGTGGCTGCCAAGGCTCGCCAGCGGCGAAGCGATCGGCACGCTGGCGCTGGCGGAAGGCCCGGGCAAGGCCGATCCCGGCAAGCTGCGCACCACTTATCGCAACGGCACCGTCAGCGGACACAAGCTGCCGGTCGCCGACGGCGCGGAGGCCGACGTCGCCGTGGTGGTGGCGCAAGCCGAACGCGGCCTGACGTTGGCGCTGGTCGAGCTTGGTGCAAGCGGCATCGAGCGCGCGCCGATCGAAACCATCGATCCCACCCGCGCGCATGCCCGGATTGGCTTTTCCGGGGCCGCCGCCGAGCCGCTGGGCGAGCCCGGCAACGGTGCCAGCCTGCTGCGCCGGATCGAGGACCGGGCGGCGGTGCTGTTTGCCTTCGAGCAGGTGGGTGGGGCCCAACGCGCCCTCGACATGGCGCGCGACTTTGCGCTCGAGCGTTACGCGTTCGGCCGGCCGATCGGTTCCTTTCAGGCGATCAAGCACAAGCTGGCCGATGTCTATGTGGCAACCGAGCTGGCGCGTTCGAATGCCTACTATGGGGCCTGGGCGCTGAGCCGCGATGCCGCCGAGCTGCCGCTGGCGGCGGCGGCGGCGCGGATTTCCGCCAACGCCGCCCACTTCCTGGCGGCCAAGGAAAACATCCAAGTGCACGGCGGCATGGGCTACACCTGGGACGCCGATTGCCACCTTCACTATCGCCGCGCCAAGCTGTTGTCGCTGGCGCTCGGCAGCACCAGGCTCTGGAAGCAGCGCCTGATTTCGCAGCTCGAAACGGCGAACGCGCCGTTCTGAAGCGGAGGCAGCCCGATCGAGCAGGTGATCTACGATCACGCTGGAATGCGGCGCGCATAGTTGCGAAGCGTCGTAATTTTCGTGGATAAGTTACCGAAAACCCAATGATTTTAGCGTTAGACGGCGTCGCATTGTGTAGCGCGATGAGCGGTGCGCGCGGTGTTGACTGTTACCTACCGTTACCTATTTGAGGGTCCACCTATCACTCGCAGAGAAGGTGGATCCTCCGATGCCGCACAAGCACCTCACCGCCCAGTTCGTCGAGCGCGTGAAGGTGCCGGCGGCCGGCCAGGTAGACCTCTTTGATCGCGGGTATCCCGGCCTCGCGTTGAGGCTCAGTTACGGCGGCACGCGTTCTTGGATCTATTTCCATCGCGTCGGCGGCAAGCAAAAACGCCTGGGCCTCGGGACCTATCCGGATGTCAAGTTGGCCGAAGCCCGCGATGCCTGGCGGGCCGCTCGAGAGGCCCTGAAGCAGGGGCGGGATCCGGCGGCCGTGCCGGCAGTGGTCAAGCGCACCCACGCATTCTCGACCGTGTTGGCCGATTGACTGACACATGATCAGGCCGAGAAGCGCACCCGCGAGGAGACGCACTGCCGCGCGTCGGCGATTGCCCGTTTGTTTTTACGATTACCGGCGAGGGTCCATACACGTCGTGGTCCTGCTCAAAGCTTCGTCTCGACGGGTTCATGCGGGACTATGCGAGGCCGACGCCGGCCATGAGGTGGTGATCTCGGGCTGGCGCGTCCACGATTTGCCGGTCACTGAGGCGTTACTGAACCACACCAGCGGCAGCAAGAACGGTGTTGCCGGCATTCATCAACGATGGAGTTACGGGCCCGAGAAGCGCGAGGCTGTCGAAAAGTTGGGGCGGCACATCGGGGCGCTGGTGCGGAGGTCAAGCCTGAAGCTGGCTGCGTGATGGCGATGTCATCACCGCCGATGTCGACGCCGGCAGGCAACTTGATTTCGCCTTGCAATTGCCTGGCGTCTCGGGCAAACGGCGAACCGTAGGTTGCTTCTGCGTCGCGTGCCTGAGTTCAACCCGACAGATGTGGCCACCTAGATGGTTGCCCAGGCTCGCCCCGACATCGATCGCTCGCGCTGGTGGCGGCGCCGGTGAACTCTCGCACTTCGCGATGGCAGCACTTGCCGTGATGTTTTTGTTTTTGATCAAGCTGCTCGACCCTATCTTTCTGGTCGCCGCGCTAGGGGCCTGGTTCTAGGGCCGCACGTGGATCGGCATCATCGCCGTTTGCGTGACGGCCGCCGTCGCGCAGGAATTGTTATTGTTTTTCGACCAGCAGCACACGCGGACCTTTCGGCCGCTTATGCTGATCGTTGGCTTTCCTGCTGCGCTGGTCTGGGCCTTCGCCGCTTTGGGTGTGCGTAAGCTCGTGGCACGGGCTTGAACCATGGCTGCGATCTAGGCAGCGTTGCCTCCGGCGATCGTGAAGCGCAATCGTACACCTGGATCACTGAGCCGACCCTGTTCAACACCAGGGGCAACGATCTGGCGGTTGTCGCCACAGGCGAATTCGATCGCCTCGCGCGCGTGTGCGTATTGCGGACACGATTGGCAGGCCACAGGCCGCGATCGGAGACCCTACGCCCCGGATTGGCTGCAAGGTGGAGACCGTCGAGGCCTTCGCGCCGTCTGTTTGGGGGCCGGGGCCGGTGAGGGCCGCGATGGCGAGGTGCCCTCGCGGCCGATCCTTTGCCCGGAACTCGGGGCATCTTATGAACTCGTTACAGGGATGCCGAACGAGCTGGATCAGGTCATGGGTGCCATTTACCTGCGTTGGCGAGCAGTTCCTCTGCCCAAGTCTTTTGTCCCGGTCTGTCCCGCGCGTCGGTACAGCGACCGTCGTTCCAATACTTAAGTGGACCACACTCGCCCGCTTCCTTTGGTTGGGCAGCAGCAATGCCCGCCGAAACGAACACACCGCCAAACGCGAGTGACGTCATTAACCATTGTCTTTTGTACCGCATGTTTTCTTACTCCCGCACTCTGCTGAGGACACTGCGGAAGCAAAGATTGCGCATGCTATGGTTTGATGATGCGATAGCGGCTTTCACGTCATGTTGAAGTAATTTGATCGGCCAAAGATCGTCAGAGCACAGATGTTTGTTACGTGGTTTGCCGACCGATCAGCCGCTCAGTTCTAGCTCGGCTCCGGAATTCCAGCGCGATCACTTCTTGGAGGCTCCGACAGCCCAATTGCGGATGATGGCCACTAACCAAAAAGAATACTTGGACTTAGGAATTCGCCAAAAACCCCACCGAGCATTTGGGCTTCTGCCGGATGGCCCTGAGGCAAGGCAAGGAGTTCCCGAATAGTTGGAATGACGGCGATAACTCCGAACGGAATACCCCAAGCGAAGGCTCGCCCTGGACTCCAACGCTTACGCTGATGCATGGCCCTCCTCCCAGTCATTTGGTGAACGCTAAAGCGTGCCTTCGCAGTTCGATGGATTTCCTCCCTCAGGGTTTCATCGTGTGGCCATCAATCAACCACGATGCCCGGAGGGCGGGTAGCGAAGGAAGCGCCCCAGCGTTGATCACGGTCCTTGCCTTCGGCGCCGGCTCCTTAGCGCTTGCAATGATCCTCGGGCTCATCCTTCGGATCTGGATGAGCCTTGTCGTGGCGGTCCGCATGGCGGAGGAGCGAAAGCGCCTTGGGAAATCCTAGGCTGCTGTGATCCTAGAATTAGCCTGCCTAGCGGTATCGGCTATGTCTGGTCGAAAATTGCCGCTCGCTGCGGCGGCCTTAGACCCGGCCCGAGTGCTTGCCCGTACTCGAGGTCGATGAGCACGTCCTCCGCCTGCTGGCAAGTTTTCGAAGTTCTCTAACGCAACGCCGGTCTCGACGAGGTGCTGGCCAAATAAACCCCCGAGTCCCACGCAGCAAACCCCCTGCGTCGGACGCACCCCGATCCTTCCTATCATCCGGAAGAGAAGAAAGATGTCAGCGCCGGTCTGAATCTGGTCGAAAACCAACGGTCTAAAATTACCCTATCGTAACCGGGCTGACGCGTCTCAGTGAGCACCCGAGATGGCGAGGGATAGTGGGCCTGCTCATTGCGGACGAGGAGCCCGGAGAGGCGTCACGTTGACGGATGATGCGTCCTCGCAGAAGGGGACGCTATGGCCGGTGTTCTGATCGCCTCCAGCTTGTTCGGCGTCTTCGGTGCGGTCGGGGTCGTCATCGCAGCGGTGCGAAGACGGCGAGCGCAGCTTGCGCCGAGGTACATCGCGCAGCGTGGCCAAGCGGCGGTGCGCCCGTGCGACCGGCGCTGCCGGGAATGACACGACACGCCCTCATAAAAATGTTACCTAAATGTTACCTATGCCAACCAGCCGGCATAAAATCTTCAGCATAAATCGGCTTGCGACCGGCGCGAGCGGAGACGAAAAAATGGACTTTGAAGACACCCCCGAGGAAGCCGAGTTTCGGGCTGGGGCACGCGCGTTTCTCGCCAACCATGCCAAGCCCAGAAACCCTGGAGATGGCATGGTTTATCGCGCCGGCAACGCGGATCCAGAATTTCGCCAGCGCGCCAAGGCCTGGCAGGCCAAGAAGGCGGCTGCCGGCTATGCCGGCATCACCTGGCCGCGCGAGTGGGGCGGGCGCGGCGGCAGCCCGATCGAGCAGGTGATCTACGATCAGGAAGAAGCGAAATATGCCGTGCCGCGCGGCCTGTTCGATATCGGCCTTGGCATGTGCATCCCGACGATTTGCACCTGGGGCACGCAAGCCCACCGCGATCGGTTCGCCGGCAAGGCGCTCAGCGGGGAAGAGATCTGGTGCCAGCTGTTCTCCGAACCCGCCGCCGGCTCCGACCTCGCCGGCCTGCGCACGCGCGCGGAGCCCGATGGGGCCGACTGGGTCATCAACGGGCAGAAGATCTGGACCTCGGGTGCGCACTATTGCGACTTCGGCGTGCTGGTGACGCGCAGCGATTTCTCCGCCCCGAAGCACAAGGGCCTTACCTATTTCTTCCTCGACATGCGCTCGGCGGGCATCGAGATCCGGCCGATTAAGCAGATCTCGGGGGCCTCGCATTTCAACGAGGTGTTCTTTAAGGACGTGCGCGTGCCGGACAGCCAGCGGCTGGGCGCCGTGGGCGAGGGCTGGAAAGTGGCGCTGACCACCTTGATGAACGAGCGCTACACCATCTCCGGCCGCGCCGGCGTCGGCGTCGAGGACGCCTTTGAACTGGCGCGCACGCTTGAGCTGGACGACGGGCCGGCCATCGCCAATGAGGCCGTGCGCGACAAGCTCGCCGACTGGTACGTGGCGAGCCGGGGCCTCAAGTACACAAACTTCCGCACCATGACCGCGCTGTCGCGCGGCGAGACGCCGGGGCCTGAGTCATCGATCGGCAAGCTGGTCAACGCCTCCAACCTGCAGAATATCGCCGCCTTTGTCATGGATCTCATGGAGCAGGGCGGGGTCATCTGCGACCCAAAGCTGGCGCCGGTAGCAGCAGCATTCCAGCTCACCTTGCTGACCTCGCCATCCTCGCGCATTGCCGGCGGCTCCGACGAGATCATGCGCAACATCATCGCCGAGCGCGTGCTGGGCTTGCCGCCCGATGTCCGCATCGACAAGGAGCTGCCCTTCAATCAGTTGCCGGTGGGAAAGCGCTAAAGGCCGCACCGGCCGCAGTTGGCCACGCGCTGGCTGCCTCGGACCGGATCGGTGCGCTTGACAGGGGTCCCGTTCTCGGTCGGTGCTAAGGCTTGCGGCACCAGGACCGCCAATCAATGGGGGCGCCATGCAACAGCATCGCCGGCCGACACGACGCCAGCTCGTGACCGGCCTTGCCACCAGCACGCTTTGCCTCGCCACACGCCAACCGCTGGCGGCGCAGGCCGACGCCGCCGCGGACTATCCGCGCAAGCCGATCCGGATCGTGGTCGGGTTCGGCCCCGGCGGCGGCAATGACATCTTGGCGCGCCTGATCGCGCAAAAGCTCGGCGAGCGCCTGGGCCAGGCGGCGGTGGTCGAGAACAAGCCCGGTGCGGGCGCCATCATTGCCACCGAGTTCGTGGCCAGGGCCGCCCCGGACGGCTACACGCTGTTGGTCGGCGCCACCGGCGCCATGACCATCAACCCCGCCGTCTACAGCAAGCTCTCCTATGACACCTTGCGCGACTTTGCGCCAATCGCGATGATCGCCTCCTTCCCGCTGCTCGTTTGCGTCAAAGCCGACGCGCCGCTGCGCACGCTTGCCGAGTTGGTGGCCACCAGCAAGGCCAAGCCGGCCGCGGCCAACTACGCAAGCTCCTCGGCGGCCTTCCAGCTCGCCACCGAACTCTTCAAGCTCAAAACCGGCGCACCGCTCGAACACATTGCCTACAAGAGCAGCGGCGAAATGGTCACCGCCGTTGTCGGTGGCGAGGTGCTGGTGGCCTTGGCGGACGCGGCGGCGGTCGCGGGCCACATCAAGGGTGGCACCATCAGGG
>DATFXD010000019.1:0-8929 GCA_035258605.1 Hyphomicrobiaceae bacterium
GGCGAGTTGATGTCGGTGAAGCCCAATACCGACAAGGTCACCTCGAGACCGATCGACCAGTTCATGTTGTTCATGCTGGTGGCGAACACGATCGGCAGCACGTAGGGAAGGTGCTCGCGCACCAGCAGCTCGCGCGTCGACATGCCGGAAAAGATGCCGGTGTGCGTGAAGTCGCGGGTCTTGAGGCTGAGCGCCAGGGCGCGAATCAGGCGGGCGTCGTAGGCCCAGCCCAACAACGCCATGATGCCGGCGAGCACCGCCCACGACATGGCCTCGCGCAGCACGAAATAGACCAGCACCAGGATCGGAAACAGCGGGATGGCGATGAAGGTGTCGTTGATCGCCATCAGCAGGCGGTCGAGCCAGCCGCCCTTGTAGCCGGCGATCAGCCCGATGGCGAGCGCCAGAACGCGGCTCATCAGCGCCACGACGATGCCGAACAACAAGGTGTTGCGAATGGCAAAGCTTAAGTGCCAGAACACGTCCTGGCCGCGCGAGGTGGTGCCGAACGGATGCGCCAGGCTCGGCGGCAGGTCGGGAGCAACCACGAAGGTATCGAGCGGCGGGTAGGGCGAGGCCAGCGACAGCGCCGCCATGCCGGCAACGGCTGCCACCAGAATGGCGCCGAGCCGGAACTGCCGATTGTAGTTGAATAGGTCGCGCACGGTTGCCAGCATCGGCTCAGACCGTCCTCACGCGCGGATCGATCAGCGGATAAATGAGATCGATGATCAGCACGGCGGCGGACACGCCGATGATCGACACCGTCGCCACGCCCAGCACCAGGCCGTAGTCGCCGGCGTAGACCCCCGCCACCAGCAGCGCGCCGACCCCCGGATAGCCGAACACCTGCTCGGTGATGATGGCGCCGTTGAAGATGGCGCCGAGCGACAGGGCAAGGCCGGTGACCTGCGGCAACAGCGCGTTGCGCATGATGTAGGAGCCGAGAATGCGGCGCCGGTCGACGCCGGCGAGCTCGGCATAGACCACATAATCCTCGCCGACGATGTTGGCGGTGAGCGCGCGCATGCCGAGAAACCAGCCACCGAGCCCGACCAATATCAACGACAAGGCGGGCAGCAGCGCGTGGCTCAGCACGCTCAGCACAAAGCCGAGATTGAAGCCCTGCTCGATGTTGATGGCGTAGCCGCCGGCAATCGGCAACAGCGGCCACAGATAGCCGAACATGACAAGCAGCACGAAGGCGACGATGTAGTAGGGCACGGGGTGCAGCGCCATGGCGATCACCGCCAGCACCTTGAGGCTGATCTTGTCCTGGTAGTAACCGGCGAGGCCGCCCAACAGGTTGCCGAGCGCCCAGGTCAGCACCGTCGCCGTCGCCAACAGGCCGATGGTCCATGGCAGCGCACGGGCGATCAGGCTCGATACCGGCGTCGGGAAGGCCGACAGCGACGGCCCGAAGTCGGCGGTGACAATGCGCCGCCAGAACGCCAGGTACTGCTCGTGCGGCGCACCGTTGAGGCCATAGAGCTCGCGCAGCGACTGGCGCATGGCCGCGATCGCCTCGGGCGAGGTGTTGCCGAACGAGGTGACGGCGGCGATCGACTGCTCAACCGGATCGATCGGCGTGGCGTGGGTGATGATGTAGGTGAGATTGATGCCGATGAACACCACCAGCAGGAACTGGCCGAACCGCTGCGCCAGGTACGTGGCATAGGAAGGCATCGGCGGTCATGGCCTCGATGCTTTAGCCCTTCGGCTTCAATCTGACGAACATGGCGCGCGAGTTGGCCCAGTTCGGCACCGGATCGGTATAGGGGTCGGCCGCGGTCGGATAGCCGGTCCAATAGGTGGTATCCATCACCGTGAACACATTGTAGGCCATCAGCGGAATGGTGGGCATCTCGCGCACGGCGATTTTGACGTACTCGCGGCCGAGCTCGAGCCCCTTCGGATCATCGAAACCGATGTTGCGGATCGCCTCGATCAGCTTGTCGAGATCGGGGTGCGACCAGCGCTGCCAGTTGCGCGGCGGCTGCGGCGTGCCGGGCGGCGCCACGAATTGCGAATGCCAGCTGTCCAAAAAGAACGACAGGTCCTGGTGGCCGCCCCAGGTCTCGACGCTCCAACTGATCAGCGCGTCGAAATCGCCGGCCGCGCGCCGGGTGACCAAGGTCCCCTGGGCGACGTCGACCTTGGCATCGATACCGGCGCGGCGCCATTGCTCGACGATCATGGAACCGGCGCGTGTCATCACCGGCCGGGCTTCGCCCTCGACCACCACCCGAACCGTGAACGGCTTGCCGTCGGGGGTGTGCCAGCTGGCGCCGACCTTTTTAAAACCCGCCTTCTCCATCAGCTCGGCCGCCGCCTGCGGATCGGTCTTCCACCAGCCCGCGCCGAAGGCGGCGGCGATCGCCTTGGGGTCGCTTGGGATTTGATCGCCCATCGAGGGCCGCAGCATGTCGGCGATCTGCTGGCCGATACCGCGATCGTAAGGCTTGATCTTGCGCTTGCCGGTGTCGAGCTCGAAGTCTTGCAGCCAGTCCTGCAACGGCTCATGATAGGCCTCAGGGTGGCGTCCGGTCGGCGGCACGCCAATCGCCGAGATGGTCGCCGCACCGCGGTAGGAGGCCATCGACACCGCCTTGATGTCGATCAGCAGGGCCAGCGCCCAGCGTACATCGCGGCTCTTGAACAGCTCGTTTTGGGCATTGAAGATCAGCGCCGGCAAGGTCGGATCGGGATGGGCATAGGGAAAGCCCTTGAACCAGGCGACCGAGCTCTTGGACTGCTTGGCGAGCGTGAACATGCCCTCCGGCGCCACGTCGTGGATGACGTCGAGCTCGTGGTTCATCTGGGCGATCACGCGCTTGTCGGGCGGGCCAGGATCGACGTAGGCGAGATAGGTCGGGCCCGGCTTGCCGTAGCTGCCGAGCGTCGTGCGCTGCCAGTCCTCGCGCCGTCGCCAGATGTACCAGCGACCGTCGGGATCCCAGTTGTGAAGCACGTAGGCGCCGAGCGACACCGGCTTGTTGAAATCGAACTTGACGGGGTCCTCGACCTTTTCGAACACGTGCTTGGGCATGATCCAAATGGCGTTCCAGCGCACGGTGAACAGCGCGTGGAAGCGGGAATTGGGCTTCTTCAGCTTGAAGCGCACGGTGGTGGAATCGGGGGTCTCGATGCTGTCGACGTTGAGGCCGAGCGCGGCGCTCCAACGCATGTTTTTGTGCTTAATCTGGGTGGCAACGGTGTAGGCGACGTCGGCCGAGGTGAACTCGACGCCGTCGCTCCAATAGATGCCGGGGCGCAACTTGACGGTCATTTCCGTGAAGTCGGCGTTGTAGATCGGCTTCTCGGCGGCGAGCGAGTTCTGCCACACGCCATCGAGGCCGCGATTGGGATCGATGTACCAGAGCGTATCCAGCGCCGCCTGCTGCAGGCCATTCGACTGGCTGCCGGCATTGATGGCCCAGATGTTGAACCAGCCGGCATTCTTGATGGTGCCTTCGGGATTTTCGAGGATCAGGGTCTCGTTGCGCGGCAGGTTGGCGATCAGGCCCTGGGCCGCCGCCACCGCCGGCAGCACAACGGCGACCAGCGCCGCGAGGAGGATAGACCGCAGGCGAGCTCCGACCGGCATCGCGCATTTCCTCCTTGGCTCGCGCGTGCGGGCGGTGCACCCCTCAACGCTTCTGCCGTGCATCGCCCCGAGACGTGGCGCCCGGGTTCCACCGCCGCGAACGCTACACCTCGCCGCCCGGCGACGACAAACCAATTCTCAAAAGGGTGACGGACGCGGCGGCCGGTTGCGGCTCAAGCCGCGGGAGCCGCGGGCCGAGCCGGCAACGGCCGCTCAAGGGCCACGTCGTAGAGACCATTGCCCTCGTAGGCCCACCAGCGAAACGGCCAGTTGTGCGCGATCGCGAACGCGACCACGGCGCGATGCACGCCGTAGGCGCCGAGATAGGGGTCGATGTGGGCAAAGTCATTGAACACCAGATAGCCGCCCGGCTTGACCTTCGAGGCCGCGGCCTCGGCATCGCGATGCGTGCCAAGAAAGGAATGGTCGGCGTCGATATAGACCCAATCGAAATGCTCGTCGGGAAAGCCCGCCAGCACCTCGTGCGAGCGGCCCCGGTGCCGCCGCACGCGCGGATCATCCCTGAGAGTGGCGTCGAGCAGGGCAAAGTCGAGGTCGATGAGGTGCAGCTCCGATGGCCGACAGCTGTTCAAGATTGAGCGCGCGAACGCGCCCTTGAAGGAGCCGACCTCGACGATGCGCCCACCCGCCGGCAACAGCTTGATGAGGTCATAGCGCGAGGCGGCGACGCGACAATCCTGCATCAGGGCGGCGGGAATCGGCGGCGACGTGGCGCCGCGCACCACCAGATGCCGGCCGAGGCGCAACAGGTGGCGAACGCCGGCCGGCAGATTTCGGCGCAGCACTAGCTCAATTCTCCTCACGCCGACCCCTTCCACGCCACCGACCCTTCCCCCCATGGTAGGCGCGGTCGGCGGCAAACGGAATGGCCCGCCGCGGCGGGGCTTGCCTCTCACCCGATCGCGCCCCTAGTGTTGCCCGCCCACCGGCCACGACACCCGCGCGCCATCAGGGGAGGTTTGCGATCCATGCTCGACCTCGTCATTCGCAATGCCCGCCTGGCCGAGCCCGGCAATGGGCCGGATGTGGTCGATATCGGCTTTGCCGGCGGCCGGATCGCGGCCATCGCCCCGGCGCTTGCCGCCGACGCGCCGAGCTTCGATGCCGAGGGCTGCCTCTGCTGCGCCGGGCTGATCGAAACCCACATCCACTTGGACAAGTCGCGCATCATCGAGCGCTGCGCGCCGGAGCCGGAGCGCAATCGTCCCGACCATATGCAGCGGGTGCAAGCCGTGAAGCCGAGCTTCACGGTCGAGGACATCTACGCGCGAGCCAAGGCGACGCTTGAAAGCTGCCTCAAGCATGGGGCGACGCGGATCCGCACCCACGCCGAGATCGACGCCCCGGTGGGGGTCAAGGGCGTGGAGGCGCTGCAGGTGCTGGCCAAGGAGTACGCCTGGGCCGTCGACCTTGAGATTTGCGCCTTTCCGCAGGAGGGAATGACGACGGCGCCGGCGGCCGAGGCCAATCTCGTCAAAGCCCTGGAGATGGGCGCCAAGGTGATCGGCGCCGCCCCCAACTACGACGTCGACCATGGCGGCCAGATTGAGCGGATCTTCGAACTGGCGCGGCGCTTCGATGTCGACATCGATATGCACATCGATTCCGGCCACGATCCGGCCAGCCTCGACACGCATCTGGTCGCCGAACTCACCGAACGCGGCGGCCTCGGCGGCCGCGTCGCCATCGGCCATGCCACCAAGATCGCGGGCCTGCCGCCGGCCGCGCAGAAGACCATCGCCCGGCGGCTCGCCGATGTCGGCGTCGCCGTCACCGTGCTGCCGGCAACCGACCTGTTCGTTTTGGCCCGGCACCTCGACCACAATGTGCCGCGCTGCGTCGCCGACGCCAATTTGTTCGTGGCCGAGGGCTGCAATTGCTCGCTTTCCAGCAACAACGTGCTGAACCCGTTCACGCCGTTTGGCGACGGTTCCCTGATCCGCATGGCCAACCTCCACGCCAATGTGCTGCAGGTTGGCGATCGCGCGCGGCTGACCGAACTGTTCGGCATGATCAGCCACCGTTCGGCGGCGCTGATGAACCTCAAGGACTATGGGCTCACGGTGGGCAACCCGGCCGATCTGGTCGTGATCGATGCCAAAACCCCGGCCGAGGCCGTCGCCACCGTGGCGCCGGTGCTGGCGGCCTTTAAACGCGGTCGCCGCACCTTGGAACGCGCCCGTGCCCGGCTGTTGCCCGATCGCGGGCCGGCGCCCTAGCGCAGCGGCCGCACCTCGAGCCCCGCTGATGGGCGACCTGATGACCACCGGCTCGTGACTATCGGGCGTAAGATAGGCGATCGGCCTCGCTGGCGAAGGCTGGGGCCAAACATTAGCGAGGTGGTTCGCCGGCTCGCGACTTGGATCAGGGGACACGTGGATGGCGCGCATTGCCGTTGCCGGCTTTCAGCATGAAACCAACTCGTTCGTCGCCGACACGACCGACTTTGCCACCTTCGCCAGCCACCGCGACCGCCCGCCGCTGGTGCGCGGTGAGGAGGTGTTGCGCTGGCTTGGCGAGACCAGCTTTGCGCTGTCGGGGTTTCTCAATGATATGCGCGCCCGCCACACCATCCTGCCTCTGCTGTGGACCAGCGGCGGCGCCGGCGGGCCGGTCACGGCCGAGGCCTACGAGCGCATCGCCGGCGAGCTGATCGGGCGCCTGAGCGCCGCACTCCCGGTCGATGCCGTCTATCTCGACCTCCACGGCGCCATGGTGAGCCAGCCCTTCGAGGACGGCGAGGGCGAACTGTTGCGCCGGGTGCGCGCCGTGGTCGGACCCGAGGTGCCGATCGCCATCAGCCTCGACTACCACGCCAACGTCACGCCGACGATGGTGGCGATGACCGACAGCCTGGTCGGCTACCGCACCTATCCCCACGTCGACCGCTTCGAGACCGGGCAATGGGCGGCCCGCGCGCTATCGTTGCTGATCGCGCGCGGCCGCCCGCCCGGCCGCGCGCTGCGCAAGCCCCCCTTCCTCATTCCGCTCAACGACCAGTGCACCATGGTGGAGCCGTCGCAGGGCCTGATCGCCCGCTCGGTGGTGGCCGACGGCGACCTCGTCAATCTCTCGTATCTTGCGGGCTTTCCGCCCTCCGATCTCTACTGGTGCGGTCCGGCCGTGATCGCGCACGCCTGGAGCCAGGCCGCCGCCGACGCGGCGGCCGACGCGCTCTGCCGCGACATCGCACTGAGCGAACCGAACTTTGCCGTACCGATGCTGTCGCCGGAGGCGGGCGTACGCGACGCCATGGCGCTGGCGGCAACCGCCAGCAAGCCGGTGGTCCTCTGTGACACGCAGGACAATCCGGGCTGCGGCGCCACCGCCGATACCACGGGGGTGCTCAAGACCCTGGTGGCGCTCGGCGCCGAGGCGGCGATGGTCGGCTTTCTCTGCGATGGCGCCGCCGCCGCGGCGGCGCACCAGGCCGGCGAGGGCGCCAGCCTCAGCTTGGCGCTCGGCGGCCGCTCGGGACCGGCGGGGGTGACGCCGTTCGAGGCCAGCTTCCGCGTCACCCGCCTGGGCTCGGGCAAGATGCGCACCACCGGCAAAGTCTCCGGCGGCCGCGATATCGACCTTGGACCGATGGCGCTGTTAACCGTCGGCGGCATCGGCGTGGTGGTGACGAGCAAGCGCATGCAGGCCTTGGATCAGGCGCCGTTCCGGCATCTGGGCGTCGAGCCCGCACAGCAGAAAATCCTCAGTCTCAAGAGCACCTGCCATTTCCGCGCCGAGTTCGAGCCGATCGCCGAGAAGGTGATCGTGGTGCTGGCGCCGGGCGGCTACTTGGCCGATCCCGCCCACTACCCCTACCGGCGGCTGCGCCGCGGCGTGCGCCTCACCCCGCTCGGGCCAGATTTTTTGGGCCCAGATTTGCTGGGAACCGTCACAGCCTGAGCAGCATCTTGCCCACCACCTGGCCACGCTCGACGGCCTCGTGCGCGGCGGCGATCTCGGCCAAGGGCAGGATGGTCGGGGTCGGATGCACCAGCCGGCCATCGCCGGCCCAGCGGGCAAGGTCGCCAATCGCCGCCTGCCTGAGCTCGCCCACGATCAGCGAGCACTGGATGAAGCGCACCACGATATTGGCAAACAGCAAGGGATAGAACGGCAAGGTCGGGCGCTCGGCGCCGCGCGAGGCGTAGGCGCCGATCACGGCACCCTCGCGCATGACCCTCAAGCTGGTGGGAAGATTGCCGCCGAAGTCGACCTCGGAGATGCGATCGACGCCGCGGCCCTCGGTTGCCGCGCCGACCCGTTTCGCCACATCCTCGGTGCGATAGTTGACGATGACCGGCACGCCGGCGGCGCTGGCGATCGCCGCCTTTTCCGCGCTCGACACCGTGGCGATCAGGCTGCGGGCACCGGCGAGGCGTGGAAATTGCGCCGCGTAGAGGCCAACCGCCCCGGCCGCGCCGGTCACCAGCACGTCGCGGCCCGCCAGCGGCCCGTCGGCGAACAACGAGAAATAGGCGGTCATGGCGGGAACGCCGAAGCCGGCGCCAAGTTCGAGTGGCACGCCGGCCGGCATCGGCACCGCCTGGGCGGCGGCGAGGCACACCAACTCGGCGGCGGTGCCGAAGGCGCGCCCCCGCTGCGCGTTCCAGGTCCACACCCGTTCGCCGAGCCGGGCGTGATCAACCCCGGCGCCGACCCGGTCGATTTCGCCGGCGCCGTCGCTATGGGGGATAATCAGGGGATAGCCCGGACGGTCGCGGGTGCCGCGGCGCCGGTTGCAGTCGGAGGGGTTGACGCCGGAATAGCGGATGCGCACGCGCACCTCGCCGGGGCCCGGTTCGGGGTCGGGGAGCTCGCCGACCTTAAGCACGTCGCGGGCGGCACCATAATCGGTGTAGTAGGCGGCCTTCATGCGCTCTCTGCTCCGGTGACGAGAGGGGGACGCGGGCGTTCCGGGATCTCCCGCCACTTAAGGCAGGCGACCCAGTGCTGGTGGCTTGCCGCCTCCAGCGGCGGCAGGGTTGCGGCGCAGGCCGGGGCGGCGTTGGGACAGCGGGTGCGGAAGGCGCAGCCCGACGGCAGTGCGCGCGGGCTCGGCGGCTCGCCGGCGAGGATGAGGCCGGTCGGTCGCACTACCCGCGCCAGCCGCGGCGCGGCGGCGAGCAGGGCCTGGGTATAGGGGTGGCGCGGGCTTGCAAAGATGGCGCGCGTCGGCCCGGTCTCGACGATGCGCCCCAGATACATGATGGCGATGCGCTCGCACATGCGCTCCACCACCGAGAGGTCATGCGAGATCAACAGATAGCTGAGCCCCAGGCGCGCCCTGAGCTCGGCGATCAG
>DATFXD010000020.1:0-4541 GCA_035258605.1 Hyphomicrobiaceae bacterium
CCTGGCCTACGTCGATTTTTCCTTCCGCGCCGAAGATACCCTGTTGTTAGGCCGCGAGTCCGCCGGCGTGCCGGCGGCGGTTCATGCCGGCGCCGACGCCCGCCTCGTCATTCCGATGCGGGCCGGGCGCCGCTCGCTCAATGTCGCGGTGGCGGCGGCGATGGCCCTAGGGGAGGCGTTGCGCCAGACCGGCGCCTTCGCCCGGGCGGGCTAAGGCTGGCGGGTCGCGAGCGCCGGCCTATTCGGCGGCCTCGCGGGCCAGGAAGCCGCCCGACTGGCGCGCCCACAGCGCCGCATAAAGCCCGCCCAGGCCCAACAGTTCACCGTGGCTGCCGGCCTCGACGATGCGGCCTTGGTCCATCACCACCAGCCGATCCATGGCGGCAATGGTCGACAGGCGGTGGGCGATCGCAATCACGGTCTTGCCGGCCATCAGGTTGTAGAGCTGTTCCTGGATGGCGGCTTCGACCTCGGAATCGAGGGCGCTGGTGGCCTCGTCGAGCACCAGGATCGGCGCATTCTTGAGCAGCACCCGGGCAATGGCGACGCGCTGGCGCTGGCCGCCGGAAAGCTTGACGCCGCGCTCGCCGACGTGCGCGGCATAGCCGCGGCGACCCTTCATGTCTTCCAGGCGCGCGATAAAGTCGTCGGCTTGGGCCTTGCGCGCCGCCGCCACCACCGCCGCCTCAGGAGCATCCGGCCGGCCGTAGAGAATGTTGTCGCGCACCGAGCGGTGCAGCAACGAGGTGTCCTGCGTCACCATGCCGATGGCGGCGCGCAGGCTATCCTGGGTCACCCGGGCGATATCCTGACGATCAATCAGGATGCGGCCGGATTCTAGGTCATAGAAGCGCAACAGCAGATTGACCAATGTCGACTTGCCGGCGCCAGAGCGGCCGACCAGGCCAACCTTCTCGCCCGGTGCGATGGTCAGCGACAGGTCGTCGATCACGCCGCCCGTCCGGGCGAGGCCGAGCTGCTGTCCGTAGTGGAAGCTCACGTTCTCAAAGCGGATCTCGCCGGCGTGCACCAGCAAGTCCGTACTGTCGCGCCGATCGACCACCAGATTGGGCAGGCTGATGGTTTCCATGCCCTCCTGCACCACGCCCATGTTCTCGAAAATGCCGGCCACCACCCACAGGATCCAGCCCGACATGGCGACGATGCGCATCACCAGCCCGGTAACGACGGCGATGGCGCCGATGCTGACAAGGTTTTGGCTCCACAGCCAAATGGCAACGCCGGTGGCTGCCGCGATCAACATGCCGTTAAGCGCGTAGAGCACCAGCTCCATGGCGGTCTGCACGCGCAGCGAGGCCTGCCACTTATCCATTTGCTCCTTGAGGGCGCCACGAGCGTAGGCATCCTCGCGATCGGCGTGGGCGAACAGCTTGACGGTGAGAATGTTGGTGTAGCTGTCGACGATCCGCCCAACCAGCATCGAGCGCGCCTCCGCCGCCGCGGTCGAACGCTCCTTGATCAGTGGCACGAAAATTTTCAGCGCCACCAGGTAGGTGCCGAGCCAGATCAGCAGCGGTGCCAGCAAGCGCCAGTCCGCCGCCGCAAAGATGACGGCGGCGCCCATCCACTGCACGGCGGCATACCAAATGGCATCGATCACCTGCACCACGGATTCGCGCAGCGCCGGTGCTCCCTGCATGATCTTGTTGGCGACCCGGCCGGCGAAGTCGTTCTGGAAAAAGCCGAGGCTCTGCCGCAGCACGTAGCGATGTGTCAGCCAGCGCACGCGGTTGGTGACCGGAGCCGAAATGATCTGGTTCTTGATCAGGTCGTGTACGGTGGAAACCACCGGTCGCGCCACCACTGCGACGAACGCCATCCAGGTCAAGGTCGGGCCGTGCTGGCTGAGGAAGTCGCCGGGCGAGGCGGCGGCCTTCATCAGATCGACGAGCTTGCCGATGAAGGCCATCAGCGCCACTTCGATCAGCGCGCCAAGAAAGCCCGCCACCAGCAGCACGGCGAAGGCGGGCCATACCGGCTTGATGAAATGCAGATAGTAGGCGAGCAAGGTCGGCGGCGGGCGGGCCGGGGGCTCGTCCGGGAAGGCCTCGATGCGCGATTCAAACCACTGGAACATTTGGCGTACCTAGCGACCCCACGGCCCCGGCGCAGCGCCAGGACCAGGGCGATCGAGACAGAGACGTAAGACCAAGTCCGGGGTCAAAAAACGACAACGGCGGCAAGGAGGTCACGCCTAGCAGGCGCAACGGCACGGGCTCGGCATCCTCGCCACCCGCACGCGCTAATGCGCGTCAGCGGCGGTCTGGTGCAATGAGGTCCGGCATGGCGGCTCCCCGCGAGATGTTGCAGCCTCGAGCGCGGCAGCTCATAACACAGGGGCACCCAGTGCACCAGACCATTCGCCCCGCCGCACCAAGCTCGACGCCATCATGACAGCTCCCGCCAGTTCGCTTCAGGAACACAAGAGCCGCGCCCAGCGCTGGTTTGAGGCGCTGCGCGGCGACCTCGCCCAGGCTTTTGTCGCGCTCGAGCAGGAGCTTCCCGCCGGCGCGCCCTTGGCCGATCAGGCCCCGGGCCGCCTCGATGAGACGCCCTGGCAGCGCACAGACCATAGCGGCGCGCCTGGTGGCGGCGGCCTGATGTCGCTGATCCGGGGCCGCGTGTTCGAAAAGGCTGGTATTCACACCTCGACGGTGTTTGGCGAGTTCGCCCCCGAGTTTCGCCGGCAGATCCCCGGCGCCGAGGAGGATCCACGGTTCTGGGCCTCGGGCCTGTCGCTGATCGCGCATCCGCACAACCCGCACGTGCCGGCCGCCCACATCAACACGCGCTTTGTCGTCACCAGCAAATGGTGGTTCGGCGGCGGTGCCGACCTGACGCCGGTGCTGGCGGTGCGGCGCTCGCAGACGGACCCCGACACGGCGGCGTTCCATGCCGCCATGCGCGCGGCGTGCGCGGCGCATGCGCTGGCCGATTACGACCGCTACAAGGCCTGGTGCGACAGCTACTTCCATCTGCCGCATCGGCAGGAGATGCGCGGGATTGGCGGCATCTTTTTCGACTACTTGACGCCGACCGACGCCGACGGTGGCTGGGCCGGCGCCTTTGCCTTCACGCAGGACGTCGGTCGCGCCTTCCTGCGGGTCTACCCGGAGTTGGTGCGCCGCAATTTTGCGACGCCCTGGAGCGCGCACGAGCGCGAGGAACAGCTCGTGCGGCGCGGCCGCTACGTCGAGTTCAATCTGCTCTATGACCGCGGCACCGTGTTTGGGCTGAAAACCGGCGGCAACGTCGAATCGATCCTGTCCTCGCTCCCGCCGGTGGTGAAATGGCCCTGAGCCGCCGCCGCGACGGCGATGGTCCAGAGCCCGGCGACCGCACCCGGTACCGGGTGCCAGCCTGCCGGGCAGCGGTTGCGACCGTCCGTCTACCGCATGCTATGTTGGCGCCATACCTGAAACCTTGGGAAGGAAACCTCGATGCCGAACTCTCTCTCCCGCCGGAATTTCACGGGGCTCGCGGCCGCCGGTGCGGCGATCGCGGCCGCCGCCCCGGCGCTGGCGCAGCAAACCAACGAGATCATCAAGTGGCGGCTGACGTCGAGTTTTCCCAAGAGTCTCGATACGCTGTTTGGCGCGGCGGCGACCATCGCCCGCATCGTCGGCGAGATGACGGACGGTAAATTCACGATCCAGACCTTCGCCGCCGGCGAGATCGTGCCCGGGCTACAGGTGCTCGATGCCGTATCGAACGGTACCGTGGAATGCGGTCACAGCTACACCGGCTATTACATCGGCAAAAACCCGGCGCTGATCTTCGATGGCTCGCTGCCGTTCGGGCTGACGCCGCGCCAGCACAATGCCTGGCTGCTGTTTGGCGACGGCCGCAAGCTGATGGACGAGGTCTACGACGGCTTCAACGTCGTCGCCTTGCCAGCCGGCAACACCGGCGGGCAGATGTTCGGTTGGTTCCGCAAGGAACTGAAAACGACCGCCGATTTCCAGGGTCTCAAGATGCGCACGGCCGGTTTCGGCGGCCGGGTGATGGCCAAGCTCGGAGCGGTGCCGCAGCAGATCGCCGGCGGTGACATTTATCCCGCGCTCGAGAAGGGCACCATCGATGCCTGCGAATGGGTCGGCCCCTACGACGACGAGAAGCTCGGCTTCCACAAGGTGGCCAAGTACTACTACACGCCCGGCGTGATGGAACTCGAGGCCACCAACCAGCTGTTCATTCAAAAACCGCTCTATAGCGCGCTGCCCCCCGCCTATCAGGCGATCCTCAAGTACGCCTGCTGGTACGCGCTGGTTGAAATGCTGGCCTCCTACGATGCCAAGAACGCCAAGGCCATTGCCCGCGTGGTTGCCGGCGGTGCACAGCTCTCCGTGCTGCCACCGGACATCATCAAGGCATTGCGCGGTGCGCTCGAGACGGTGCTCGATGAGGAGGCCGCCAAGAGCGATCAGTTCAAGAAAATTCTGGAGAACTGGCGCCAGTTCAGGGCCGATCAGCACCGCTGGTTCTCAATCGCCGACACCCGCGCCGAGTTCGCGGTCTAT
>DATFXD010000021.1:0-15252 GCA_035258605.1 Hyphomicrobiaceae bacterium
CCGCTCGAAATCACCGAGGAGGCGTTCGACACCGTCTCGGCCATCAACTTGCGCGGCTACGTGATGGCGGTAAAGCACGCCCTCCCCATCATGCGCCGCCAGCGCGCCGGCGCCATCATCGCCATCTCATCGGTGGCGGCGTTGTCGACCACCTATCCGACCGTGGCCTACAGGACGACCAAGGCGGGCATGATCGCCTATACCGAGCAGATCGCCCGCCAGAACGCCGAGTTCGGCGTCCGGGCCAACGTCATCTTGCCCGGCCTGATGGATACCCCGATGGCGGTCGATACCCGGGCCCGGCAATGGGGCAAGCCGCGGGCGGAGATTGTCGCCGCGCGCGACGCCAAGGTGCCGCTGCGGCACAAGATGGGGACCGCCTGGGACGTCGCCTACGCGGCGTTGTTCTTAGCCTCCGAGGAGGCCAATTTCATCACCGGCGTGGCGCTGCCCGTCGACGGCGGTGCCCTCTTGCGCGCCAGCGACTAGCAGGCCAGCGCCGGCCGGCTCATGTCCCGGCGCCACCAGCCCTAGCCCGGCGTCCGCGTCTCGACTAGCATGCGCCGCGAACAAGAGGGCGCGGAGCCGGCCGATGGCCGCCTCCCGCGCCGCGATCAGCCGTTGTTGGCAGCAGTTGTTGGAGAAAAGTGAATGGCCAAGCGCAGCATGTCCCGCCGGCAGTTCGTGGGTGCAACCGCCGCCGCATCGGCATCGTTGGTTGCCGCGCCGTTCGTACACACAGCTGGCGCTGCCGGCAGCCTCAGCCTGGCGCTTTGGGATCATTGGGTGCCCGGTGGCAATACGGCGATGACGGAGATTTGCCAGGCCTGGGCCGACAAGGAGAAGGTCAATCTGCAGATCGATTACCTCTCGACCCAGGGCAACAAGCTCTATCTCACCATCGCGGCGGAGGCGCTGGCAAAGTCCGGCCACGACATCATGGACTTTTCCGCCTGGGAGCCACCCCACTACGCGGCGCAACTGGAGCCGGTCGAGGACGTCATGCAGGAGGTGCTCGGCCGCAACGGGCCGGTCAGCCCGGCGATCGAATATCTCGCCAAGCCGCACGGTAAGTGGGTGGTGGTGCCCGGCATTCGCGGCACCTTGTGCTTGACCGCCTGCAGCCGCATCGACCTGATGCGCGAGCACGGCGGCGTCGACCTATTAGCGATGTTCCCGGGCGGCGCCGAACCGACCAAGGCGGCCGAACAATGGACCTGGCAGGCGTTTCTCGAGGCCGCCGACAAGTGCCACAAGGCGGGCTACGCGTTCGGCTTGCCGCTGGGCGTGACCACCGACAGCGTCGATTGGCTCGGCGCCTTTTTGCGCGCGTTCGGCGCCGAGCTCGTCGACGCCAAGGGCGAGATCACCGTAAAATCCGACGCCATGCGCGAGGCGCTCGACTACCTGCAGCGCCTGTCGCAATTCCTGCCTCCCGACGTCAGCGCCTGGGACAATGCCTCCAACAACAAATGGCTGGTGTCCGGCAAGGGCGCGCTGATCTTCAATCCGCCCAGCGCCTGGGCGGTGGCCAAGCGCGATGCGCCGCAGGTGGCCGAAAAACTGTGGACGCATGCCATGCCGAGGGGCGCCAAGGGCCGTTTCGTGTCGGTGCTGCCGCGCTTCCAGGGCATCTGGAACTTTTCCAAGAACAAGTCGGCGGCCAAGGCCCTATTGGCGCACGTATCGACGCGCGAGGCGGCGGCCAAGCTGGTCGACGGCGGGCAGGGGTACGATCTGCCGCCGTTCGTCAAATTCAACGACTTCAAGACCTGGGACGAGCAAGTGCCGCCCAAAGGCACGCTGTCGCACTACCCCAACAAGGGCGATCAGGTGGCGATCGTGCCATTCGCACCAGCGCCGCCCGCCGTGGCGCAGCAGATCTACACCCAGGCACTGCCCTCCAAGATGGTGGTGCGGTTGATGAAGGGCGAGCCGATGGCCAAGACCTTGGATTGGGCGGTGGCCGAGCTCGAAGGCTTCAGCCGCAATTGATCGGCTGAGCTATGGGCGGCTGGTGGCGAACGCCGACCAGCCGCCGAGCAGGCGGCTGAGCCGGCTCTGGCGCTCGGTATCGACGCGCACGGTGGCGGTCATGCCGGCGCGCAGCGGCGGCTCGCCGGGCTGCGCCAACAGCCTCAGCCGCACCGGCAGCCGCTGCACCACCTTGACCCAATTGCCCGAGGCGTTCTGCGGCGGCAGCACGGCGAATTCGGCGCCGGTGGCCGGGCTGATGCTTTCGATCTCCGCCTGCCACACCACGTCGGGATAGATGTCGAGCTGCACTTGCGCCGCCTGCCCCTTGCGCACGTGGGTGAGTTCCGTCTCCTTGAAGTTGGCCTCCACCCACGGCCGGGTTGCCGCCACCAGCGCAAACAGCGGCGTCGCCGCCTTGATCTGCTCGCCCCGCTGCAGGCGCACGTTGACCGCCGTGCCGGCCAGCGGCGCGCGGATCTCAGTGTGCGCCAGATCGAGCGCCAACCGTTCGCGCTCGGCCTGCTTTTGCCGGACCATGGGATGCTCGGCCTCGGGGCGATCAGGATTGCCGCCGAGCTGCGCCGCCACCCGTTCCAGCCGGCGCCGCATCACCGTCGCCCGATCCTCGGCCGCCGTGGCATTGCTCTCGACCTCCTCGAACTTGCTCGAGGACACGATCCCGCGCTCGGTCAGGGTCTTTTGCCGGCCGAGCTGGGTGTTCCAGTAAGCAACCTTGCTTTCCGCCTCCCTGAGCTCGCTCTGGGCCTCGTGCCAGGAGGCGGTCAAGGTGCGCACCTGCTCCCGCATGGCATCGAGTTCGGCTTCGGCCCGATTGAGCGCGACCCGGAATGGTTCGGCATCGAGCGTCAGCAGCAGATCGCCGGCCTTGACCTCGGCGTGATCTTCGACGTGCACCTCGAGCAACCGGCCGCTGACCTCGGCGGAGATCTGGGCGATATCGGCCTTGACGTAGGCGTTCTCGGTACTGACATAGCGCCCGCCGCTCAGCCACAAGGCGAGCGCGGCCAGAATCACGGCCACCGGCACCCCGCCCAACAGCGCGGGCCGCAGCAGGCGGCGCGGCAACAGAGGGCTCACAGCGCGCGTGCCTCCGCTCTCTTGGCGTCGCTGTCACGGCTGCCGGCGCAGACCGGATCGTGCTCGAGCAGCGCCTGCAGCGTGATCTTCACCCGCGCCATCAGATCGGTCAGCCGGCGACGTTCGGCACCCGACAGATCCGCCAACGCCGCATCGACGGTGGCCTCCGCCAGCGGCCAGATCGCCGCGTGCAAGCGGTTCGCCTTGCTGGTCAGGTAGAGGCGATTGACGCGCCGGTCCTTGGCGTCGCTGCGGCGCAACAGCCAGCCCTTGGCCTCCATACGCTCGATCAGCCGCCCGGCGGGCGCCTTCTCGATTTCGATCAGGTCGGCAATCTCGCTTTGGCTGAGCCCGGGTCGCCGGTGCAGACGCGCAATGATCAACCATTGCGCCCGCGTCAGCCCGAAGGCGCGCACCCGCCGCTCGAATACCGTGCGCAGCAGCCGTCCCACATCGGTGATCGTGTAGCCGATGAAATGCTGATCGTCCGACGTCATCTGCAATTCTTTAGTTCGAGGCTAGCACAAATTAGTAACCAAGGTTACTATATCAGCCATCGCCGTTGTCAAGATGCGGGGCGCGCGCGCGCGGACCTCAAACCGGATGAGCGAGGATGCGGTTTATCGGCTGACCCTGGCGCAGCGCGGGTTGATCCTGCTGACGGTGATGCTGAGCAACACCATCTATTCCGGCTCGGTGCTGATCTCCTCTGCCTTGCTGCCGCAGCTGCAAGGGTCGCTGTCGGCCACGCAGGACGAAATCTCCTGGGTGATGACGTTCAATATCGTGGCCACCGCGGTGGCCACCCCGGCCACCGGCTGGCTCTCCGACCGGTTCGGTCAACGCCGCGTCATGCTGTGGAGCGCGTCGCTGTTCAGCCTGTCCACATTGATGTGCGGCGCCGCCAACTCGCTCGAGCAGCTGATCTTCTGGCGTATTGCGCAAGGCGCGGCCGGCGCGCCGCTGGTGCCGCTGGGACAAACCGTGCTGTTCGACAGCTTTCCGCGCCGCCAGCACAGCACCGTGGTCTCTGTCTACGGCATGGCCAACATGGTGGGACCGTCTCTGGGACCGATGTTTGCCGGCCAGATCGCCGAGAGCTTCGGTTGGCGCTGGGGCTTCTGGATGATCCTGCCGGTGGCCGCCGCCGCCATCATCGGCTGCTGGCTGGCGCTGCCCAAGGGCCGGCAGCAGCAGGGCGCGCGCCTCGATTGGCCGGGTTTCATCAGCCTGTCGGCCGGGATTGCGCTGGCACAGCTCGTGTTCTCGCGCGGCCAGCGCCTCGACTGGTTCGACAGCAACGAGATCGTGATCGCCACCGTCGCTGCCGGCCTGATGCTCTACTTCTTCTGTGTGCACAGCCTGACCAGCGAGCGCCCGTTCGTTCGCTTGCGTCTGCTTGCCGACCGCAACTATGCGCTGGGTCTTGGGCTGGTGACGCTGTTCGGCATGCTCAATTTCGCCATCATCGTGCTGCTGCCGCCGCTGTTGCAACAGCACGCCGGCTACCCCGAATCCGCCATCGGCGAGATCATCGGCTGGCGCGGCTTTGGCTCCGCGGTCGGTTTTCTGGTGGCCATGCCCATGGGCCGCCTCGATCCACGCCTCAGCCTGTCGATCGGGGCCTTGTTGCAGATGATTACCGGGCTGTGGTTGATGAGCTTCGATCTCAACGTCGACATCACCACCTTGCTGTTGTGCAACATGCTGCAGGGCCTGTCGATCGGCGTGTCGTGGGTGCCGCTCACCGTCATCACCTTCTGGACCTTGTCGCCGCAATACCGCGCCGAGGCGATGTCGATGTTCCATTTGTTGCGCAACTTCGGCTCCAGCCTTTTCATTTCGGTGGCGGTGGCCGAGATCGTGCGCGCGCAGTCGACCAACTATGCGCGCATGGTTGAATTGATCTCGCCCTATAATCGCGCGCTGGAACTGCCGTGGGTGATGGGTGGCTGGAGCGTGGACACCGCATCGGGGCTGGCCAAGCTGTCGAGCGAGATCGCCCGCCAGTCGATCATGATCGGCTACACCAATGCCTGGCTGATCTACACCGTGGCGGCGGCCGCCTGGCTGCCGTTGTGCATGCTGGCCCGGCTGCCCAAGGCGGCGCCGGCCGCCTGAGGCCCACCCGGCGCCGGGCGTTGCCGCTGGGCAAGCCGGCATCGAGCCTCTAGTTTTGAGCCCCGTCTCGATGCTGGTTCCGGTTCGATCAGTGAACGGCGAAAAGGGAAAGCCAATGACGGCGCGCACCTTGCGGAGCCTTTGTTCCGACCAGGCCTTCAAGTTCGGTCACTTCGTCGTCGAGTTCGCGACGCCAGGCATCGGCCATATCCTCAAGGGTGCCGGCTGTGAGTTCGTGCTGTTTGATACCGAGCATTCCGGCTTCTCGACCGACGTCGTGAAGGCCGCGGTGCGCTATTTCGAGGCGGCGCAGCTGCCGGCCATCTTCCGCGTGCCATCCCAGTCCTACGACCATCTGGCGCGCTATGCCGATATGGGTGCCGAAGGCATTATGGTGCCGCTCGTCAACGACGCGCGCGAGGCCAAGGAGCTGGTAGCCCACGTCAAGTACCATCCCGATGGCCATCGCGGCGTCGGGGTCGGCCTGGCACACGACAACTACACGGCTGGTCCGGTGCCCGACAAGCTGGCGCGCCTCAACCGGCGCAACTGCCTGTTCGTTCAGATCGAAACCGCGGCCGGTGCCGAGCACGCCGAGGAGATTGCCGCCGTGCCGGGTGTCGACTGCCTGTGGGTCGGCCACTTCGACCTGTCGTGCGCGCTGGGCATTCCCGGCGAGTTCAAGCATCCAAAATTTACCGCCGCCATCGATCGCATCACGGCGGCGGCGAAGAGGCACGACAAGCGGCTCGGCCGGCTGGTGACGGATCTTGGCTCTGGGCTTGATTGCGCGGCGCGCGGTTTCGATTTCCTCGCCTGGCAGGGCGACGTTTGGGCGCTGCAGGCGGCAGTGCGCGACGGCATCGATCAGCTGAAGGCCGCCATTGCCGCGGCGCGGCTGGCGCCGGGCGGTGGCTGACGGGCGGGCGAATAGAGGCAAGCGACGCTCAGGCCGCGAGCGCGCCGCGATAGATCTGGCGCAGGCGGCGATAGCCGACGCGCTCGATGCCGGCCTCGGCCAGCCACCGTCGCGGCTCGCCGCCGGCGAACAGGCGGTATTCGTCGGTGCGCCAGTGGGCGCGGGCCGGCACGATCGTTTCGATGTCACCGGGCGTATTGCAGTGTAGCGCAAAGAACGTGAACCCCGGCGGCAGCTCGGTGAGCAGCCGGTGGTAGGCCGCGCTTGCCTCCGTGCTGGGAACGCCCGGTGTCATGCGGAACTGATCGACGATCGGCGCGCCGGCGGCCGCCAGCGTCGTCACCGCAGTAGCGTAAGGTGCGGGGTCGACGGCACCCAGCTTGAGCACGTCGAGATAGCTTTGAAGGTTGTGCGGCAGCAAGACCGGCACCCGGTACTCGCGACCGAGCCGGAGCAGGATGGCGTAGAGTTCCGGCACCAGCGCCGCGCCCATGTGCGTGTCGAGGTGGGTCATGTCGATGCCGCTTGCCAGCGCCCGCTCGATTTGCGCGCGCATCTCCACCTCGGCCGCTTCCGGCACCAGCCGAGCCCGCAGCCGCAGGCAATTGCTGGGCAGATAACCGTCGTCGTCGACCAGGCCGGATGCGGGGCTCATGGTCGAGATCGCGCGCCAGCGATAGCCCTCCCACTCCGAGGTGAGGGTGAGATGCACGCCGAGGTCCAGCGAGCGATCCTTGCGCGCCGCTTCGGCGATTTCCGGGAACCACGGACACGGCACCATCACCGAGCCGGTATCGATGGCGCCGGCACGGTAGAGCTCGAGAAACGCCGCGTTGGCGCCATGGCACATGCCAACGTCGTCGACGTGCAGGCTGACGATGCGGGTTTCGGCCGGCAGCCCAAGCGCGGTAGCAATGTTGTTCATGACCGATCGCAATCCCGCAGCCTAGATCCCGCAGTTTCGAACTTTCGTGAACGCCAGCGCTTGGGCGGTTGCCACCGCTGAGCGCGTGCCGGTCGCTTCGCGGGCGGCCCACACCTCCCCGACATAGGCATGCCGGCGCCGATCCCCAAGTGGGGAAGACCCGGGCGTGGCGCGGCAACGCGCCCGGCAGGCAATAGCCCCGGCGGCGCCCCACAACGACGCGTTAGCGTCGGACAGGTGCGGGCGGAGCGATGCCGGATGATCCCGGCCGGCTTGAAGCCGTTCCCGCAGCGCCGGCAGCGCGCTAAGCTGCCGCCCCAGCGGCGCTAAGCCATAAGGAGGGGGTATGGGCCAGTACAGCACGGTTGCCATCGACGGGCACCTTTCAATCATCACCATCAATCGCCCCGAGGTCATGAACGCCCTCCACCCGATGGCGAGCCAGGAGCTGTCCGACGCCTTCGATGCCTTCGCGGCCGATCCCGAGCTGTGGGTGGCGATTATCACCGGCGCCGGCGACCGGGCGTTTTCGGCCGGCAACGACCTCAAGTATCACGCCGACCTGCGGGCCCGGACCGGCGCCAGACCACACTCGCCGGCCAAGGGCTTCGGCGGTCTCACCAACCGGCACGATCTCGACAAGCCGGTGATCGCCGCGGTCAACGGCGTTGCCATGGGCGGCGGCTTCGAGATCGCGCTCGCCGCCGACCTCATCATCGCCTCCGAGCATGCCAAGTTCGCCTTGCCCGAGCCGCGCGTCGGCCTGGCCGCCGGCGCCGGCGGTATGCAGCGCCTGTCGCGCCAGATCCCGCTCAAGAAAGCGATGGGGATGCTGCTCACCGGCCGCCAGGTTTCGGCTGCCGAAGGCTATGAGCTGGGGTTCGTCACCGCCGTGGTGCCGCACGCCGAACTGATGCCGCAAGCCCGCCGCTGGGCCGAGCAGATTCTCGAGTGCTCACCGATGAGCATCCGTGCCACCAAGCAAGTGGTTGCGCGCTCGCTTGCCTCACCCGCCATCGAGCTCGCCATGCGCAACGCCCACTACCCGGCCTATCTGGCGATGGCCAACAGCGAGGACACGATCGAGGGTCCCAAGGCGTTCGCCGAAAAGCGCAAGCCCAGCTGGAAGGGCCGCTGAGACGGCCCGTCTGCCACGAGCTTGCCGCATAGCTGCGGGGCTTGCGGGGTCGCGCGCAGGGTGCCAATGAGGGTCGTCGCCGGCGGCCGTCGCGCCCCCCATGTTCCCAGTTGAGTTGCCAACGTCCGATGGCCTTTCTGCGCTCACCGACAGCGGCCTACATCCTGTTGCCGGTGGCGGCCGCGGCCTGGGCCGGTAATCATATCGTGGCGCGCGCCATTGGTGGCTATGTGCCGGCAGCCAGCCTGTCGCTGGTGCGCTGGATCCTGGTGGCGGCGCTGATTGGCTTGCTGCAGGGCCGGCATGTGATCAGGGACTGGCCGCAGCTCAGAGCCAAATTTGGCGTGATGGTGTTTCTGGCCCTGGTCGGCGGCGCCATCTTCGGCACCATGCAGTACGTCACCCTCAAATATACCACCGCCCTCAACATGGGCGTGGTGGGATCGATTTCGCCGGTGTTTATCGTCGCCGCGAGCTGGCTCTTGTTCGGCGATCGGCTCGCCGTCGTGCAGCTGATCGGGGTTGGCATTTCGCTGCTGGGCGTGCTGGCAATCGTATCGCAGCTCGAGCCGCAACGCCTGCTCGGCCTCAGTTTCAACTTCGGCGACCTGCTGATCATCGTCAACATGAGCTTCTGGGCGATCTACTGCGCCTGCCTCCGACTGCGGCCCAATGTGCACGCCATGAGCTTCCTGTTCGTGTTCGCGGTGCTCTCAGCCGTGTTCGTGCTGCCGTTTGCCGCCTTCGAATTCGCTATCGGGCAAAGGCTGCTGGCCGAGCCGCTCACCATCTTTGCCATCATTTATGCATCGCTCATCACCTCGCTCGTCGCCTACATCGCCTGGAATCGCGGCGTCGAACTGGTCGGGGCGCCGCGCGCCGGCGCCTTCCTGCACACCATCCCGCTGTTTGCCGCCGTGTTGGCCACCAGCCTGCTCGGTGAACGGCTCTACCCCTTCCACGTCGTCGGCTTCATCCTGATCCTTGCCGGAGTGGCGCTGGCGGCACGGCCGGGCGCCAAGCTGGCGCGCCGCGCCGATATTTGACACTTGCCGGCAGCGGCCCGGAACCCCACAACTGCCGGTCATGGCAGGCCCACAGGCAATCGAAACCGGCTACGCGCCGATCAAGGCGTGGGTCGACGGCGTGCCGGTCGAGGACGCGGCGCGGCGTCAGCTGTTCAACATCGCTTCGCTGCCGTTCATTCATCAGCACGTGGCGGTGATGCCCGATGTGCACGTCGGCAACGGCGCCACCGTCGGTTCGGTGTGCCATCGTGCCCGCGGCCGTCGGCGTCGACATCGGCTGCGGCATGATGGCCCAGATGACGACACTGACCGCCGCCGATCTGCCCGACAGTCTCAACCGCTTGCGGCTCAGGATCGAGGCCGCGGTGCCACACGGCGGCGTTGGCCTCAAGGGCGGCTGGAAGAACGGTGCACCCAATGCGGTGGTCAAGCTGTTCGCGCGCAGCGGGCTCGGTGATGGTTTGCGCGCGCTCGAAGACAAGCATCCGGCGATCCGCGATGCCCACAGTCTGACACACCTGGGTTCGCTCGGCGGCGGCAATCACTTCATCGAAATCTGCCTCGATGAGCGGCACCGGGTTTGGGCCATGCTGCATTCGGGCTCGCGCGGTATTGGCAACCGCATCGGCAGCTACTTCATCGCCAAGGCGCGCGAAGCGCTCAATCGACGCTCCTTGACGCGGCCGCTGCCGGACCGGGACTTTGCCTGGCTGGAGGATAGCGAACCACTGTTTGCCGACTATGTCGCCGCCGTCGCCTGGCGCAGGAGTTCGCGCGCCACAACCGCGAGCTGATGATGGCCGCCGTGCTCAGCGCCATGCGCGCCGAGCTGCCGCCGTTCACTAGCGAGCAGCGGGCCATCAACTGCCATCACAACTACCTCGAGCGCGAACGGCATTTCGCGGCCACCGTGTGGGTGACGCGCAAGGGTGCGGTGCGCGCGGCGGCCGGCGAGCTCGGCATCATTCCAGGTTCGATGGGGGCCAAGTCCTACATCGTCCGCGGCAAGGGCAACGCGCTGAGCTTTACCTCCTGCGCCCACGGCGCCGGCCGGCGCGTGTCGCGCGGCGAGGCCAGGCGGCGGTTCAGCTTAGCCGATCATGCTGAGGCCACCGCCGGCATCGAATGCCGCAAGGACGCCGGTGTGATCGACGAGACGCCGATGGCCTACAAGGATATCGACGCGGTGATGGCGGCGCAGACGGATCTGGTCGAGGTCGTGCACATCTTGCGCCAGGTTGTGTGTATCAAAGGCGAAGGTCAGCGGGCGCCGAGGTGGCGCCCGGGCACGTGAAACTAGCGCAGGCGATCGACGGGCACGTCCCAGAACGAGCGGGTGGCCTCGCCCTCGATATCGGATCGGCTAAGACCAAGATCTTTGAGACCGGCGTCGCTGAGCTCCATCAGCGAGCGGCGCTCTTTGCGCACCGTCATCGCCAGCTCGAGCGCATGGCATGCCCGTTTGATCCAGCCGACAAAACCGGTTGCTGCGGCACCACAAGAAACCGATAGCGGAAGTGTGGTGTGGCCCATGGTTCTTGCTCCATCTTGGGTCACCGCCCAGGCGGTGCTGAAGCTCAACCTAGGCTTTGGGCTTGCATAAATAAATCGAATGTTATTTATGTCTTGCATCAAGGTCCTTTATAAAGCCCGTTGCCGCACAAAGCGCCGTTGCCGCAAGGAGGTGAGCCATGCGCCGAGACATCGACATCGCCCTATTGCGGGCGTTCGTGGCCGTGGTCGAGACCGGCAGCGTGACGGAGGCGGCCGCCGAACTCAACCTGACGCAGGCCGCCGTCAGCCAGCAACTGAAGCGGCTGGAAGAGCTGTTTGCGACCGAACTGTTCGAGCGTCATCACAAGCGTTTGACCTTGCGCCCGGACGGCGAGCGCCTGATCGTGCACGCGCATCGGTTGATCAAGCACAACGACGAGGTGTGGGGCGCCATGAGCGCGCCGGCCTACGAGGGTGAGGTCACCTTGGGCGTGCCGACCGACATCGTCGGCGTCTTCATTCCACCGATCCTCAAGCGCTTCGACAAGGCCTGGCCGCGGGTGCGGGTTTCGCTCAAATGCAGCACCACGCCGCAGCTGCTCGAGGCTCTGCGCCGCGCCGAGATCGATCTGACCTTGACCACCGAGCAGACCTGCCGCGCGCATGGCGAAACCCTGCTCGAGGACGACCTGGTGTGGGCCGGCGCCATCAACGGCGTCGCCCACCGGCGTGATCCATTGCCGATCTCGCTCGGGCGCGAGACCTGCGAGTTCCGGCCCTCGGTGCTCAAGGCGTTGCGCGACGGCAAGCGGGATTGGCGGCCGGTGTGCGAGAGCGGGATGGACGCGCTCAAAGCCTCGCTCGACGCCGATGTTGCGGTCGGACCGTTTCTGCGCCGCACCATCCCCGACTACCTCCGCCTGGTCGACGACCCGCGCCTGCCGCGACTGCCGCGCTTCCTGATCAACATGTACCTGCGGCCGGCGCGCCAGAGCGAAATCGCCGTCGAACTGGCCCGGCATATTCGCGCCGAATTCGATTCCAGGTTCCGCCGCGTCACCGGCCCCGAACGGCGCAAGCCGATGCCGGTGACGGCGCTCGCCGGCTAAGGTGAGGCGGCTCGCCGCCATGGGCGCGTTGGCAGAGCTCGCGCAAGGCTGGCGGCGCCGCCGCTGGCGCCCCGACGCCGAGGCGCTTGCCGCCTACGCCGGGCTCAAGCCGTTCACCGTCGTCACCGGCGGCTCGGACGGCATCGGCCTTGCTCTCGCTCGGCGCTTTGCCGCCGCCGGCAACAACCTGTTGTTGCTGGCGCGCCGCCCCGATCCGCTCGAGGCGGCCGCCAACGCCATCCGCGCCGCGAGCCAGGTCGAGGTGGCAACCGCTGCCGTCGACATTACCGCCGCCGACGCCGTCGCCGCCATCGAGGCGGCGCTCCAGGCCTGCGGCGGCTACGCCGACATCCTCATCAACAGCGCCGGCATCGGTGCTGCCGGACCATTCGCCGATCAGTCGCCGGAGACCCTGATCAGACTGGTCGAGCTCAACGTGCGGGCGCTGACCGTGCTCAGCCGGCATTTTCTGCCGGGCATGCGCGTGCGCGGGCGCGGCGGCATTCTCAATCTGGCCTCACTCGGCAGCTACACGCCCGGTCCGCAGCAGGCAGCCTATTACGCCAGCAAGGCTTACGTGCTGTCGCTGTCGGAAGCGGTGGCGGCGGAGACCGCCGGCGAAGGCGTGCGCGTGTGTGCGCTGGCGCCGGGGCCGGTGGCGACCCGCTTTCACGCCCGCATGGGCGCCGAGCGTGCGTTCTATCGTGCGCTGGTGCCACCGGCGTCGGCCGATGCCGTGGCGCGGGCCGGCTATCTCGGCTTTGTGCTTGGCTGGCGCGTCACCGTGCCCGGGCTGTTGGGCCCGCCGTTGGCGCTCGGCATGCGTGTCATGCCGCATAGACTGCTGGTGCCCATTGTCGCATGGTTGCTCCACCCACGAGGATGAGACGCCCACGATGCTCGACGCTAATTCGCCGATCCGTTCACAGCAGCGCGCGGTCGGTCAAATCCCCGCCACGGCGCCGTGCGCGCCGGCCGGCAAGCCGCCGGTGTTGCTCATCCTGCACCAGGAAAACTCCAATCCCGGCCACGTCGGCCAGTGGTTCGTGCGCAATGGCTACCCGCTCGACATTCGCAAGCCGCGGTTCGGCGATCGGCTGCCCACCACGCTCTCCGAGCATTGCGGGTGCGTCATCTTCGGCGGGCCGATGAGCGCCAATGACAAGGACGACTTCGTACGTACCGAGATCGATTGGATCAATGTGCCGTTGCGGGAAGCAAGGCCGTTGCTCGGCATCTGCCTCGGCGCCCAGCTGTTGACCAATACGCTTGGCGGTCAAGTTGGCTTCCACCCCCAGGCCGAGGTCGAGATCGGCTACTATCCCCTGATCACCACCGAGCCCGGCCGGGCGCTCGGCGCCTTTCCCGATTACGTCTATGAATGGCATCGCGAAGGCTTTGCGCTGCCCGCCGGCGCGCGTCTCATCGCCACCTCTGAGGGCGCGTTTCCCAACCAGGCCTTCAGTTACGGGCCGGCCGCGGTGGCGGTCCAGTTCCATCCGGAAATCACCTACGCCCAGGTGCACCGCTGGGCGGGCCACAATCCCCAACGCCTCGAGCTGAAGGGCGCCCGCCCCAGGCAGCAGCACATCGATGGTCACGTCAGCTACGCACCCAACGTGCACACCTGGCTCGACCGTTTCCTCAGACGCTGGCTGGCGGCCGATCTCGCCATCCCGGCGGCGCCCTGACCGCGCCGGTGGGCGCGACCTAGCGCGGATAGCTTGCGCGCGGGTCGGCTCAGGCGGCGCCGAACAGCCGCAGCAGCAGTCGCCGCGCCAGGACGCCGGCCATGCGCCGGCGGTAGTGTCCGGGCGTGAAGGTCGTCTTCATCGACATGATCTGGTCACGCACGATGCCGTCGAGACCCGTTAGAACCGCTTGGTCGAGCCGGCCGCCGACGAGGTCCTGGGTTCCCTCGAGCAGTACCGGCCGCGGATTGGTGCCGGTGATCGCCACCTTGAGATCGGTGAGCTGGTCAAGGTCGCGGCGCAAGGCGACGGCGACGCCGGCAACGGGATATTCGATCGAGCGCCGGACCCGCAGCTTGTCGTAGCCCGAGCGCAGGCCAGCCTGATGCCGGGCGCTGACCGCGACCACCATCTCACCGGGCCTGAGCGCCAAATAGTGTTTACCGTCGCCGGTGGCGGCGCGGTCGTGGCGTGCGTGGCCGATATAGAGCTCGTGTAGCGGCAAGCTGCGCACGCCGCCATCGCTGGCCATCAACTCAACCTCGGCGTCGAGTACCGCCAGCGCCGGAGCCAGATCGCCGCTGAAGGTGGCAAAGCACACGCCGCGGCTTTTCGGCGCTACGTGGCAGATCTCGCCGCTGGTCTTGAGGCAGTGATGGTTGGCGGCTCGCCACCACTGGCTTTGATTGTAGAAAATGCAACGCGTGTCGAGACACAGGTTGCCGCCAACGGTGCCCATCTTGCGTTGCGTCGGCCCGGCCACCGATTGTGCGGCCTCGGCCAGCACCGGATAGTGGGCGAGGATGCCGGGGTGCTGGGCGATCTGATCGAGCGTGACCGCGGCGCCGAGCTCGAGGCGGTGCGCGTCGGCGCGGATCCGGTGCAGCTCGGCGACGCCGTTGACATCGATCACCACAGCCGGTGCCAGGATGCCGCGCCTGATATTGACGATCAGGTCGGTACCGCCACCAAGCAGTCGAGATTGAGGATGCGCGCGCCGCGCCGAACACACCTCGGCCAGCGTCGCCGGCGTGATGAGCTGAAACTCGGGCAGCGCCTCCATCAGGCGGCTCCGTTGCGGTGCCTGCCGTTGCCGCCCGCCGGTCGCGCGCGCCTGCCGAGCGCGGCGTACAGCCGATCGGGCGTCACCGGCAGGTCGTTGAGGCGCAAACCGGTGGCGTCGGCGATGGCATTGGTGAGCGCCGGCAGGAAGGCCGCCAGCGACCCCTCGCCGGCCTCCTTGGCGCCAAACGGTCCGTGGGGATCGTTGCTCTCGACGATGCCGACCTCGATCGGCGGCGAATCCTGAATGGTCGGCACGCGGTAGTCGAGCATGTTGGCGGTGAGCAACAGGCCATCGTAGTAGCCGGTCTCCTCGCTCATGGCCTGCCCCATCCCCATCCACACCGAGCCCTGCACCTGGCCCTCGACGCTCAGCCGGTTGAGCGCCTTGCCGCAGTCGTGCGCCACCCAGACCTTGTCGACCGTGACCTGGCCAGTGTCGGCATCGACGCTGACCTCGACCACCTGCGCCGAATAGCTGTAGCCCATGGTGCCGCCGATCGCGGCGCCGCGGTACTTCTTGCCACCGTGCGATTGCGGCAAGGTGGAATAGGTGCCGGTAACGGTGATGGTGCCGCCATCCTTCAGCGCCTCGGCCACCACCTCCTCGAAGCTGAGGCCGCGATCCTGCGCCCCGGCGCGATAGAGCTCACCCAGGCATTCGATGTCGCCGGGCTCGGCATCGAGGCG